>DLLX01000008.1:526-19693 GCA_002479145.1 Prevotella sp. UBA7551
CATGTGCCACCAGATAGGCGTTGCAACGGGAGAACTGATGCTGCCCAAACCAGCCGCCACGGTTGGCAGACAGCGGTGAGGGATGGACGCTTTCGAGCACCAAATGGCGCGAAGCGTCGATGAGATACTTCTTTCCTCGGGCGAAACCTCCCCACAACATGAACACCAAGTGGTCGCGTCCGTCGCTCAAAGCACGGATGGCGGCATCGGTAAATGTGCCCCATCCCATGCGCTGATGGCTGTTGGCCTGATGCGCCCGCACCGTAAGTGTGGCGTTGAGGAGCAGCACGCCCTGCTCTGCCCAGCGGGTAAGGTCGCCCGAAGGGGGCGAGTCGATGCCCAAGTCGTCCTTGATCTCCTTGTAGATGTTGACGAGTGAGGGTGGGATGGCAACGCCATCGGGCACAGAAAAGCTCAGTCCCATGGCCTGTCCCGGCTCATGATAGGGGTCTTGCCCGATGATAACGACCCGCACTTTGTCGAAAGGACACAGGTTGAAGGCGTTGAAGATGAGCCGTCCCGGCGGATAACACGGGACGGAGGCATACTCCTTGCGCACCGATTCGGCAAGTTGTGCGAAGTAGGGCTTGGCAAATTCTGGGGCCAAACGGGTCTTCCAGCTCTGCTCTATATGGACATCCATGGTGTATGGTGGCTTTGATTATGGGTGCAAAAGTACGCTTTTTCACCCGAAAGGACGTGCCTGGGCAAGGCTTTTTCCATTCTTCCGCCACTTTTCCCACTCCATCCAAAATCACGGCAAGGCGACAAAGCGAAGCCGAAGAGGCCGAGGGACAGAACAGGAGCGCACAAGAAGCAGAACGGTAATGTCCATGGGAGGAAGGGAATATGTCGCAACGGAAAGGAAACCAGCCGACACCTATTCATTAAAAAAAGCGAAAACTATCCCAGTACCGGCACATATCTGAGAAAATATGGCTAAATTTGCGTGATTTTAGTTTTTTGGGAAGACATTGTCACGGCTGATAAACGAAGAAGCTGGTAGGTGAACGGTTGGACCATTTGCCTTTCCCTTGAGATGTAGGTCAAAACAATAAAGATTAATTATTTTTTAGATGAACGTGATTACTAAAACAGTTCAATTGCCTGATGGGCGTTCCATCACGATTGAAACGGGAAAGGTCGCAAAGCAAGCCGATGGTTCCGCTGTCCTAAAGATGGGCAACACCGTGCTCCTGGCCACTGTTTGCGCCGCCAAAGAAGCAGTACCAGGTACCGATTTCATGCCTTTGCAGGTAGATTACCGCGAGCAATACGCCGCAGCCGGGCGTTTCCCGGGCGGATTTACCAAGCGCGAGGGCAAGCCAAGTGACAACGAAATCCTCACTTCCCGACTCGTTGACCGCGCCTTGCGGCCGCTGTTCCCCTCCGATTACCACACGGAGGTCTATGTACAGGTCATGCTTTTGTCCGCCGACGGAGTGGATCAGCCCGACGCGCTGGCCGGTTTCGCCGCCTCATGTGCCATGGCTTGCAGCGACATTCCCTTCGAATGCCCCATCTCTGAGTGCCGCGTGGCACGCATTGGCGGCCAGTATGTCATCGACCCGACGGCCGAACAGATGAAGAATGCGGACATGGACCTCATGGTGGGTGCCACAAAGGACAATATCATGATGGTGGAAGGCGAGATGAACGAGGTGTCGGAGCAAGACCTTATCGCCGCGCTGAAGGCCGCACACGAGGCCATCAAGCCCATGTGCGCGCTGCAAGAGGAGCTGATGAAAGAGCTGGGCACCGACGTGAAGCGCGAATATGACGACGAGACCAACGACGAAGAGCTGCGCCAGCAAGTCAGGAACGAGCTCTACCAGAGTGCCTACGACCTCGTGAAGAAGGCCCTGCCGAAGAAGGAACGCGAAGAGGCTTTCACCCAATTGATTACCGATTTCCTTGAGAAATACGACGCAGCACACAGCGATCTCGACACCGAGGAGCTGGAAGAGAAGCACGCCGAGGCAGAAAGATACTACGCAGACGTGGAGCGCGATGCCATGCGGCGCTGCGTCTTGGACGAGGGCGTGCGACTGGACGGCCGCAAGACCACCGATATACGCCCCATCTGGTGCGAGATCTCGCCGCTTCCCATGCCTCACGGCTCCGCAATATTCACCCGTGGAGAGACACAGAGCCTCAGTACTTGCACCCTTGGCACGAAGCTCGACGAGAAATTGGTCGACGATGTGCTCGACAAGTCCTACCAGCGCTTCCTCCTTCACTACAACTTTCCGCCTTTCTGCACCGGCGAGGCTAAGGCACAGCGCAGCGTAGGACGCCGCGAGATAGGCCATGGTCACCTGGCCTGGCGCGCATTGAAGGGTCAGATACCTGAGGACTTCCCCTATACGGTGCGGCTGGTGAGCCAGATTCTGGAGTCGAACGGCTCCTCGTCGATGGCCACAGTGTGCGCAGGAACGCTGGCTTTGATGGATGCCGGCGTGCCAATGAAGAAGCCTGTGTCGGGCATTGCGATGGGATTGATCAAGAATCCGGGCGAAGACAAGTACGCCATCCTCTCCGATATCCTCGGAGATGAGGACCATTTGGGCGACATGGACTTCAAGACGACGGGCACAAAAGACGGTCTCACCGCCACACAGATGGACATCAAGTGCGACGGACTGTCCTTCGAGATTCTCGAAAAGGCCCTCATGCAGGCCAAGGCCGGCCGTGAGCACATCTTGGAGAAGCTCACCGAGACCATAGCAGAGCCGCGCAAGGAGCTGAAACCGCAAGTACCGCGCATCGAAGCCTTCGATATCCCGAAGGAATTCATTGGTGCGGTCATCGGTCCGGGCGGAAAAATCATCCAGCAAATGCAGGAAGACACCGGCGCAACGATTACGATTGACGAGACGGACGGCGTAGGAAAGGTGCAAGTGAGCGCACCAAACAAGGAGAGTATAGACGCTGCAATGCAGAAAATCAAGGCAATCGTCGCCATTCCCGAGGTGGGTGAGGTGTACGAAGGAACCATTCGCTCCATCATGCCCTACGGTTGCTTCGTCGAAATCCTCCCGGGTAAGGACGGATTGCTCCACATTTCGGAGATAAACTGGAACAGACTCAACACCGTTGAGGACGCCGGGCTGCACGAAGGCGACAAGATCAAAGTGAAGCTCATGGAGATTGACCCGAAGACGGGCAAGTACAAGCTCTCCCACAGGGTCCTCGAGCCGAAGCCGGAGGGTTACCAAGAGCGGCCACGCCGGCCGCGCGGGGAGCGCAGAGGCGGCCCACGTCGCGAGCCGAACAAGGAGTAAGGGGCTCGGAAACGTGTCCAAAGGCCGGGTCTCCCGCTTCGCAAAAGTA
The DNA here is from genome assembly GCA_002479145.1 of Prevotella sp. UBA7551. Classification (GTDB taxonomy): domain Bacteria; phylum Bacteroidota; class Bacteroidia; order Bacteroidales; family Bacteroidaceae; genus Prevotella. Next base: position 3,860 of record DLLX01000008.1, read on the forward strand.
GCAGAAAGGAAGACGACGGCACAGCAAAATGAAGTCTCTCTTGCATTCTCTTTGGACAAGTTGGCACCTGGTTCGGCCAGAAAAGCCAATGCGCCTACCTAAAAAGAAGATGAATGCTTTTTAATAACTGAGTCCCCTGCTGCGTGATGCAGCAGGGGATTTTTGTTTCCATCAAGCGTTGACGCGGCATAATCATAAAGCCACCCCACTCCCCTGCTTTCCACAACAAGAAAAGATGGTCTTGCAATAGGGGCTGAATGGCGTTGCAATAGGGGCTATATTAGCTTGCGATTCAGGCTATATTAGCTTGCGATTCAGCCCCTATTACAAAGCCATTCAGCCCCTATTGTAAAGCATGGGTAAACGAAACCAAAGGCAGACTGTACTTTCGGGTGAAATCGGGAGGCCATTCCACTCATTGGAAACACGGAAAGCAACGGTCCAAAGTCAAGGGCACAGCCTCGTCTCCGCATGATCATCTTTGAGCAAAAGCATCAAAAAAGGCCTCAGCCATGAGACATAGCTGAAGCCTTTTGCTTTATTTCTTCGCGCTCTTTTGCGCGAGATGAGTAGTGCGAAGCGTTACTTCACAATGACCTTCACGGTGCGGCCGTCGCTCAACTTGATGATGTTCAGGCCCTTCACCGGAGCGTCTACACGCTGGCCGGCGGCGTTGTAGCGCGCCACTTCAACGGCATTCTCGCTGTTGTTGGTGACACCCTCTATGCCAGTAACTTCTTTGAGGCTCATGCCGATGGAGTTCTCAATGCGGTTGTCGAGCACATTCGAGGCATTGTGCTTGTTGAGGAAGGCCACAAAGCGCAGGTCATCCTTCTTCCAGCTTGAGTTGATATCAATGTCGTAAGAGGTGGAGAAGCGATTGTTGGCCCAAGCTACGGGGTCGCCCCAGGAGCTGTTGTAATAGCGAATGACGTGCTGGTGGGTAAACTTACCAGAGGCACCCGACTGCGATTTGGCAGCAATGTTGTCCTCGGTCATATAGACCGTGAGCAGGGAATTGTCAATATCGTAAGCATTATTGGCCTCACCGGAGATGATCAACGTCACCTTACTGTTGTCGCTATTGGGCACAACCTGCATCGAAAGCTGTGCGTTGGCCTGAGTCTGGGTGAGATAATAATCCACAATCTGCTTGATTTCGTTCGCGCTTCCAGGAATCGTCACATTGTCTTTCTCGCCCTCCGCATACGAAGAATTGAAGTCTGGCTCACGGTTGAACATCAGTGCGGGGGCATAAGTGTAGCCTGCATCATTGAAGAGATAGGTCAGGTCCTTGTCGCATTGCTGCGTGAGCCAGTCGGTGTAGTAAGCCGAATGGTGGCAGACAGCATAGACCTTGCTGAGGTCAGCGGTCTCAAGATAATCGTGAAGATAGCCGGCTACACGTGGACAGTTGGGGCATTTCTCGGTGGTAAACTCCTCAATGACCATGTTGCGCTCGAAGAGTGTGGAAGAAACTCCAACCGTTCCTTCTGCCACTTTGTCCTCGGCTTCGTTGTCATGTCCGTTGACCTTGGTAATCTCTATCTTCACATTCTTCTTTGCATCAACACTTCCGCAGGGCACAGAAATCTTGAACAAGCCATTGTTACCAGTAGCAACGGCTGGGCTGATGGCTACATGCTGCTCCTCACCTGCCACGCCATCGACGGTGACCACGTAGTCAAGGCTGGACACTGCCTCTACTGAGTTGTTGAAAAAGCTTACCTCTATGTTCACATTCTTATTGATACTGCCCGTTATTGTACCGAAGTCAGACGGGGTAACATCATACTGTGCGAAGGTGCCTTCAACGAGTAACTGCACGCTAAGGTTATTTCCATTCGTGGTAAAACCGTACCAACCTTCGCCAGATCCACCACTTGAGGCGGGGATGTTGGTATAAATCCAAAGTGCATTATCGCTGTTTCCCTCCTCCACACAAGAGAAAGGATAGCAGTCATCCGAGTAGTATTGTCCGCTCTTGGTGTTCTTCTGGGTGTAGTCGTAACCCACGAAATAACCCTGTCCGCTGGTGATTTCCACCGGCGTGGAGAGGGTAATCTCGTTCCATCCCGTTGAGGTAGAGGCCACATCCTGACTGGTAATCTCATCGCCAAGTGACGGCTGACTTACTGATCCCGTCGCACCCATGATGAAGAAGCGGCTGCTACCGACAGCGGCACAGAGCCCTACGCGCATTCCTACAATCTTCTTGCCCACATAGCCCTTCATCATATCCGGGGTCAAAAAGATGGCGGCCTTGTTGTCACCGGGGTAGTCTGGAACGCCCATTCCATACTGTGCCAATGCGTCGGAGGAATAAAGACCGGCCCAACGCTGGTTGGCGGCAATCTTTGCCACTTTCTTTGCGCCTGCCTGCTGGACGGCAACGGGGCTGACAGCGACGACTCGGGTCGACTGTTGTACCTGTGCGGAGACATTCAATGCGAATGCTGCTGCCGCAATAGTTAGTAATACTTTGTTCATATTCTTATAATTTGATAAATAATAAAAGAAGCAAGGAATTATCTCACGAGAACCTTTACGGTCTTTCCGTTGCTGTATCTCACGATGTTCAAGCCCTTCTGGGGGGCAGAGATGCGCTGACCAGCAGCGTTGTAGCGCGCCACTTCTTCGGCCTCAGTGCCGAGTTGGCCCACCGACTCCACTCCTGCGAGCGCGGAGATGTGGCTGTTCTTGGCCACATTGACCACATATCCCGTGGCCTTGTCGGTGATCACGGCAATGACGGAGACCTTGTCTTTATTGACATACGGCTTGAGCGAGTTCTTGGTCGGCATCCTCAGCGTATAGGAAGAGGTGACCGTGCACCCCGCCGTGAGCGGATCGAGCGTGGCCAACGTGCTGGAAGAGTTATAGGAAGCGGCGATCACCACATCGTCGTAGGCGAGATTGCGAATCGGATTGGCTCCATGCTCACCGCCTTTGCAGAACTGCTGGAGGTTTACATCAGAGCCATACTCTCCTTCTCCAATGGTGTATTGGGCAAAATTGTTGTTCTGTCCCCATGCGGCATTGTCTCCATAGAGGCTGTCGGCAACGAGAATGAACGCTATATCGTAGTTGCCCGCGATGTTAGACTCCACGACTGCCGTGGCCGTCACTTCCGTCTGGTCCTCGTTCCACACTCCTGCTACGCTCACACCCACCTCTGCCGTGTTGTCCAAATAGGGTGCAACGTCATAGTAACTGCCCAAAGGTGTTTGGCTTGTGCCGTAGTACGGGTCGAAGCTCTGGCCTTTCCGGTTCACAATGCAGAGCGGTGCGCTGCCCGCAGCAAGGTTGTTGAGCTTGATATACTCACGGGGAGCCATCGGGTCGGTGCTGGCATTGTAGCGGTGGATGGCCACTCCGACGAAACGGTCGCCCAAAGTCTTGGCCAGATTCTGCATGCCTACGATGCCGCGAGGACACCATCCGCATCCCGTTCCGGTCATTTCCTCAACAAAAACGCGCTGCACAAACTCCTTGAAAACGGTGGTACAGGTGCCCGAAGCCGATGTGGCGACTGCCTGATTCTCCACCCCATTGACCTTCGTCACGGTCAGTTTGACGGGGTAAGTGCCCAATGCGGCGGCAGATGGCAGCTCGATAGGCAGCGTGATGGTCTGCGCGCCAGCCTGCTGGTCGGCCGGAATCGTGACGTGATAGGCGCCCGATGTCTTGTCGTCCATGGTAATCGTGTAGTCGAAATCGGTGAGTTTGGCACCCAGATTGCTGAATGTCACATCCACTTTCTTCCGCTGTCCGAGTGCCACACGGTACGTTCCGAAGTCGCGGGGAGTGACGGCGTTGTCCAATACCTGGTCGGTCTCGACGATTAACTGCACGGCTATGGTCCCATATCCGTCGCCCATGTTGTTCCATTCCTCACGACTTGCGCTGCCACCCGTGCCGCGCACGTTGCCATAGATGTAGAGGTCGCGCTTCGGACCGTCCTTATACACGCCGATGGGGTAGTTCTTCCGCGTCTGCGTATACTTGTAAGAGGGCACTATGGCCTTGTAGTCTTCCGAGAGATTAAACTGCTTATCGGTGTCGAACATGACGGTATGCCATCCTGCTCCTTCGTTATCTACATCCACAGAGAGCAACTGCTTGTAGGTGTTCTGTGGGGTAACGCCGTGCACGGTCACTCCTGTGGACTTGGCATCCGTGCCGAGAGCGAAGCGCATCCCGACGACCTTCGCGCCGATATACTGCGCAAAGTCGCTCTTGAGCAGGTAACAACCTGCCTGCATCTTGCCCGGTGCAGTGGTGATTCCGACAGAGTTGTCGACCTCATCAGAGGTATAATAGCCTACCAAATGCTGATTGGCAGCCAGCCGTTGCTGTGCGGAGACCGCCAAAGCTACGAGGGCCAAGGCCAAGGTAAGAATCGTTTTCTTCATTGATATAAAGTATAATGCGTGTGCGGAGCGCAGGAACTGTGCCCCCCACACGGTGGATTGACTTGGTAGCGGCAGCTCCCAAGCCGATTACTTATACAACTGTTTCACGGTCTTGCCGTTGGCCAGCTTGATGATGTTGAGTCCCTTCACCGGCCCATTGACGCGCTGTCCGGCGGCATTGTAGCGTGCCACCTCCTTCACTACGCCGTTGGCGGGGTTCTCGGTGGACTCAATGCCCGTGAGATTGAAGTTGAAATTGATGGAAATCTGGGGACCTGTGCCTGTCACATCGCCGTATTTGACGATGGGAGTGCCCCATTTGCTCTGCTCTTCAGTGTAGCTGCACACGTCTGCACGCAGGGTTATGGATGCGGCACCGTCCAAATAAGTCACGTCACCATCCTCATTCTCTTCGGTAGCGGGGACATACTCCAGCAGCATATCGTCGATGGTACCGGCTTCCTCAATACCATTTTTAATCTGTTCGCCCACCTCTCCGAAGGACTGACAGTTGCCGGCGGCGCAGCATTGGATAGCCGCGCCCTCGTTGATGCTGAGGATATTCAGGGTCAAAGCGATGGCTTTCTTCTCCCCGGAGACGTTCTCGGCATACAATGCGGGCTTAATCTGATACACTCCCCAAGCCTCCTCGGCGTCCGCAGCAGTGTAATTGAGCACAGAACCGTCGGGAATCTCGACGTAAGAGCTGTCAGCCTGCATCTCAACAAAACGGAAACTGTTGTCCTTCTGCTGTGCCTGGGCAACGCCGACAAAGCACAACAAGGACAAACAAAGTGTGGAAATTTTCTTCATTATCTTATTTTCTAATTTATATATTCATTCTAATTTGTGAACCATCCCTCCCCTAAGGCTGCTCCTCAGGGAAGGGAAAGGACACGAGTTGAGTTGTTATTCTGCGGGTGTGACAATGCTTTGGATCACCTTAGCCTTCTCCACCTGCGCCACAGACGAGTCGGTATAGACGAAGGCCACGACCGAAACATTCTCGGGCACCCACTTCTCATCGAGCTGATAGGTGAAGGTCTGCGTCTTCTTCTCGCTCTCGCGAATGGTGAAATCGGTGCCCCACTCGCCGTTGGCCGATGCCCTGAGCACGTGGTTGTGGACATATTCCTTGTTGGTACTGCCGTCGGGCATCGCCTGCATGGCAGTGATGCCATCCTCTATGAGCCACACCTGGAGCTTGCCCTTGGTGGTTCCGGTCGTTCCCTCGGCATCAATGGTGATGGTGACGGTACGCGACGCGGCATCGTAGGCATTGTGGATGGCGAGCGATAGGGGCGCTTTCTGAGTGATGAGCTGTGCCACCTGCTCCTGCCAGTAGGGATAATCGCTCGGCTTTCCGCGGTTAACGAGCCCCACAGGCTGGTGGTCCAGACCCCAATTATAATAATAGACATTGCCCAAATCGGTCATCAGGCCAGGGTTTTTCTTCGTTCCCTTGTAGCCCAACGGACCCGAGTGGATGCCCACGGCTATGACATTGTCCTCGCCATAAGTCTCCTGCAGGTGGTGAATCTCGTCGGTAGCTTTCGGACAGTTGACGCATTTCTGCCCCGTAAAGTCCTCGATGAGCACCTTGCGCGCCGCATCGGCGGGCTTGATGTACTCGAAACGGTCCTGCTCGTCGATGTCACTGCACGACGACACAGCCCCTGCGAACAGCATTCCTGCCGCAAGCAGCTTCACATATCCCATGTATTTACTAATATTGCGTGTCATATTTTTGTTTCTCCTTATCCTATATTATTAGAAGTTGTAGTTATATGACAGCGTGAAACCTTGCGTTTCCGGCACATACCTGCACACTCCACCCGAGCAGTTGAATCCTGCACGCGTGCGTCCCCAGCCCAGTTGCAGGCGGTGTGCGCCCGCTTGATAGGTGACGTAGGTCTGCCAATAGTGGCGGTCGGTGAGTCCAATGTTGTACTCATCGCTCACGGTGAACATCCAGTTGGGCACGAGCGACAGCTCCGCCAAGGCAAAAATCCAGTCGTGGTTGTCCTCACCGGTGGTGAGATACTGCAGCTCCGTGCGCAGACGGGTCTTCTGACTGAGGTTGAAGAGGGCGTCGGCGATGAAGATGTTGGAGTGGATCATGCCGCCCTCACCCTCCACAACGGTCTTGTTGTAGAACTGGTTCATGTACATGAGCGACAGCTTGAAGTCGCGGGTGAAGCGGCGTTCCAACTGCACATTGAGGTCTTGGTAGTACATTCCACTCTTTCCCCACTTCCAGAATGCCGACCCATAGCCGTCCGTACCTCTGCCGGTGACCACCGTAGGCTCCGGAACGTTGACGGTGAGGGAATGGGAATTCTGGTCGATACCGCGCACATGGGAGAAGTTCACCTTCAGCATCATGCCGTATTTTCCGCCGATGACCGACTTTCTCTTGAACTTATAGCCCAGCTGTCCTTGGTAAGCCCACTCTCCCGCCAGCTGTGTGGCATAGGGATACATGGCCGCCAGCGCGTAGGTCTGGTCCATAGTGAAGGCCGGCAGGTGGTTGATGGTCGACTGCCCGAGGCTCTCTCCGCGCAGGGAGTTGAAGAAGAAGTTGTCGCTTCGCTTGGCCTGTGCCAGCACGCTGAATCCTTTCTTGGAGTAAGAGGCCGACAACATGGCCGCCGTTCCCTTGCGATAGATGTAGTTGTTCTTAAACAATGGGTCGGCAGTCTTCTGGGCATACTCTGCCAGGATGTTGAATCCGTGGGTGTTGAGCGTCACGCGCGCGTCCCAAGCATTGACGTTACGCGGCATCACCAGACGGTAATTGCCGTTGTAGATGTTCTCGTCATTCTTGTCGTTCTTGTTGACAAAGCTTCCGCCGAGGGTCAGACTGGTGTTGCTCTTGGCGAGACCCTTGAACCAGTTGTCGAGCGACAGCTCCAGATCGGCGCCCGAAATCCACGCGTCGTTGTGTGCCCAGTACCGGCGCTGCTGACCGGTGAGGGCCTTGAGGCGCACACCCTTGACGGGCGTAGTGATGATACGGACACCCTGAAGGGAGTTGTCGATGCCCAAGGTGCGCTCCTCGTAGGTGCGAAGGACGAAGCCTGAGCCAAACTGCTCGTAGAAGTTGCCCACCGTTACCTCAAAGTTCTTCAGCTTTCCTTTCAAGTAAAAGTAGGGGACACCGTAGCCCTTGAAGCCCGGATCGAATCCCGGGAGCTGGTGCTCGCGGTACTCAAAGCGCGCCCCTGCGTCGAGAAACTTGCTCATCACGTTGAGGTCGACGAAGGTGTTGGTGCGGAAATCCTCGTGCGATCCGTCCGCCTGCGTGCCCGTGGGCACCAGCATGTCGCTCTGGATGGAGCCGCTCACCGTCGGGTTATACTTCCCGTCGTTCTTGTAGCTGTCGTCCTGTGCATGCGAAGGCACTGCCACGGCCAGCGCAGCGGCAATGCCCAGTAGGTAATAAGGATGCTTCATTGGGCTTTATTTCTTTGCGGCGACCAGCTCACGCACCTTCTCTATCAACTCGTTCTCAGCGCCTTCGGTGTAGCCGTTGTGCTTGTAAACAATCTTTCCGTCGCCATCGCAGATGAGCACATAGGGAATCATCTGTACGCCAAGGGCACGTTTGAACTCGGAATTGGCGTCGATCAGCACGTCATAAGTCCATCCGTACTCATCCACAAGGGGCTTTACCTTGTTGACATTCTGCCCCTGATCGATGCTCACGGCATAGATTTTCACGCCCGTCTCGTCCACCCAGTCCTGATAGACCTCGCTGATGGCATTGAGCTCGCGGTTGCAAGGCTTGCACCAAGTGGCGAAGAAGTCGATGATGAAAGGCTTGCCATTGTTGGAGAGCGTGTCGGTTTTCACGGCATTTCCGTTGATGTCCTTCAGTATGACCGAAGGAAGCTGTGCGCTTGCTGTGGTAGCAAATGCAGAAAGCAACACTAACAGGGAAAAGATTACTTTTTTCATAATTATACTTTGTTCGGTTATTATCTGACTGCAAAAATAGAAATTTCCACTTGAAAAGGAAAAAAATACGACGTTAAAATTCGTTTAACGTTCTCTTATTACGGAAATGAGTTCATTTTTAATTGGGGAGAAAGTACTGTTTTCCGAATTTAGTAAAACTGCCGACAACTTTCTGTCCCTTGGCAATGGAAGTTGGCAGCGTAGTCAATACCATTCCTGCCGCACAAAAGAACAGGCGCGACACGGCGTCAAAAGCGGCGAAATGGGGAACGCAACAGGCCGACACACCCACGTCTCGGAAACCGGAAAGCACTGTGGACAGAACCAGCAGATGACGTCGCAAGGTCCGTTGCAAGGACTGTGCAGCCCCATGCAGCCGACCACATTGCTAAAACCCCAACCAATCATTAGACCATCACCGACTAAAACAGGAGAGGTTTTATCTCTTTCCGACGAAATCTAAGGGGCGGTTTGGCATAAATACACTCCCGTGACAGGAGAAAACGCCAACCCATCAAAGCCGTAGGGAATGGCTTTTCAGGCCAAACAATAGAAATTTTTAATTAAAAAATTGGAGAAAAATAAATTAAAAACTCTGAATTTTTAATTTAAAAATCCAACACATAGCTAACCTATTCAAATACAATAGGTTACATCCGGCCCGTCTATCCAGCCTACTGGAAAAACGAATCCAGGCACATCACCCATGTTGGGGGTAAAGCCAAGGGGGAAAAGCAGCTCCTCCATGACTGCAAAAGTGGGGAACTTGGGCACAAAAACGAGCAGCACAAGAACAGAAAATCGGCACGGCGACTTGTCGTCGCATACGGAAACGTCCGCACACAGCGACAAGACCCCGTGCCGATGCACCTGTATTTTCTGCACTTGGCTGCCAAAACGAAGTGGCATGCGGCGGAATCATCCCGTCAAGCTTGCCATCCGGCACAACGGAGGTTGCCGAAATCGACGGCACTCCAGCCCTGACGGATGGTACGACTGGCCACGTGCTCCATGCCAAGAAAGGCAGGATGCTGCCTGTGCACTACTTCTTGCGCTTGCCCTTGGCCTTGGGTTGGGCTGCCTTGGGCTTCTTATCCTGCGGCTTCTTTACCAAGACAGGATCGGTGGGGAGGTCAGCCTTGGGCTTCGCGGCGGCGGGAGCGATGCCCTTCAGCTCCAAGGTGAAGATGAGAGCGGAATAGGGCGCGATGTCGCGACCAGCCCCACGCGCGCCATAGGCCAGCTCCTGCGGGATGTAGACCTCCCACTTTGAGCCGACAGGCATCATCGTCAGCGCCTCCGTCCAGCCCTTAATGAGGCGGTCGGCGGCAAACTCGTCATACTCTTTGCCGTGGTTGGCGGTCGCATCGAAGACCTTTCCATCGAGCGTGCGGCCCTCATAGACGACCTGCACCTTGTCGGTGGCCTTTGGAATGGGTCCATTGCCCTTGACGAGCACCTTGTACTGCAAGCCGTCGGGAAGGGTAATCACGCCCGGCTTCTGCTTGTTCTCGGCAAGAAACTTCTCGCCGGCGGCCTTGTTGGCAGCCTCGCGCGCCGTCTTGGCAGCCTCGCGGGCGGTCTTGAAGCGCGTCTCGGCCTGTGTCAGGTTGCAGACGGTGGTGTCTTTGAGCAGCGCGGCCTCGAAGCCTTTGACCACCCACTCCTCGTTAAGGGGCTGTGCTGCGCCCTTAAAGTCTTCACTCATGCGCGGATACATCTGCTTGTCGAGCATCGTAGCGACCTGCTGGCCAGCCACAAAAGCCTGGTATGACTTGTCATTGCGCTTGGCATAGGCCTCCTTGAAGCCCCGGAGGACATCGGCCATCTGGCTCTCGTCCACGCCAAACTGCTCTTTCAGATACCTCTCAAGGCCGTTGGTCACGGCGTAACCGGCCACATAGCTGACCGAATCGGCCGGTGTCGAGAGCGTCTGCGCAGCCGATGGAGTACAAATCGCGCCCCCTGCGAGGGCAAGCGACAAAAGGATTGTCTTTCTCATTGTACGATTTCTTTTAATGACTATATCCAAAAAAGGTGGACAGCATGCTGCCCACCCGTTGTTGTTGCGATTATCTCATGGCCGGAGAGCCGCTGTTCACCTCAAGCAACTCAATCTTAAAGATCAAGTTGGAGAACGGCTTAATCGGGCCTTGCTCCTGTGCCCCGTAAGCGGCACTGTAGGGAATGTAGACCACCCAAGTCGATCCGACGGGCATGTGGGTCAGTGCTTCGGTGAAGCCGGGGATGACTCCGCCCACCGGCATGGTCACGGGCTGCTTGCCAAACGTGGTCTCCACGACCTTGCCGTCGGTAGTCTTCAGCTCATAATTGATTTTAACGCTCTGGTTGGGCTTTGGAATGGCACCCGATCCTTCCTTGACGACGGTGTATTGCACGCCCTTTCCGAGCTTCTTGACACCCGCCTTCTTGGCATTGGCAGCCATGAAAGCATCGGCCTTCCGCTTCTGCGGACCATATTTCTTGGCGGCATACTTGGTCTTGATGGCCTGCATCTTCTCCTCTGACACCTTGCGGGCCTCGTCCATGGTCATCTTCATGTTCTTATTGGTGGCTCCAGCGACGAATCCGGAGACGATATTCTCCAGCGAAAGCGTCTGGGTGGAGTCGCCGGCAAACACGTCCAAGCTGGCCCCCTTGTTCATCATGGCGAGCTGCGCACCTATGATGACACCGGCATTGTAGGCCGCCTTCTTCTTGTCATCGGCACCCTTGATGCCATCTTTGATTCCCTTGATGACCTGAGCCTGATAGGCTGTGTCGATTTGCATGGACATCATGGCCTGCTTCATCATCGGAGAGCTGGCCACGCCGACGGCATAAGACAAGGAGTCGACATCGGTCTTGAGCTCGCCTTTCTTGGCTTTGTTGCCGCAAGCCGTGAATGAGGCCAGGGCCACTAAGGCCACAGCCACGAGTGATAGCTTTTTCATCTTTTTTGCTTATTGTTTTTTTTGTTCTTGTTTGCTATATATAATAAGGAGAAAACTCCATGCCGGCAGCGCGCCGGATGGACTTTTCGCAAGACTATAAGACATCCTGAAGCTCGACATCGAAGACGAGTGCGGAGTATGGCGGAATCGATGCGCCGGCGCCACGCTCGCCGTATGCGAGCTGGTAGGGAATGAAGAAGCGGTACTTGGCGCCCTCGGTCATGAGCTGAAGCCCCTCGGTCCAGCCCGCAATGACCTGATTAAGGCCGAACACGGCAGGCTCACCGCGGTCATAACTGCTGTCGAACTTGGTGCCATCGATGAGCCTTCCCTCATAGTGGCAGCGCACTTTGTCGGTGGATTTAGGTTTCTTGCCGTTGCCTTCCACAAGGACTTCATACTGCAATCCGCTGGGCAACGTGACGATGTTCTCCTTCTTGGCGTTCTCTGCCAGGAACTTCTCGCCCGCCTCGCAGGCCGCCTTGCCGGCCTTTTCCTTCTCGGCGCGCTGCTTTTCCTCCTGTTTCATGAAGAATTGCTGCACCATCTCCTGCGCCTCACGGTTGTCCACTTTGAGCTTCACGCCCGCAATTACGTCCTTGATAGCCTGTGCGAAGTCATCCGCATTGAGCTCTTTCGCCCCCATTTGGGCCAACTGCTGGCCGATGCCGATGCCCAAGGCATAGCTTAATTTGTCCATTTGATACTTAATTCACATTTTATTACGTTGCAAAGGTAATATTTTTTGAGCACAGTATGACGGGCTTTCCAGAAAAAATAGCTAAATTTGCAGAAGTTAAATGTTTTTGTGCAATGAAGAAAATCGTTTTTCTCACCGGCGCAGGAATGTCGGTGGAGAGTGGATTCAAGACGTTTCGCGGCAACGATGGACTTTGGGAAAACGTGCCTGTGGAGAAAGTCGCCACCCATGAGGCGTGGTATGCCGACCCCGACTTCGTCACTTCGTTCTACAACGGGCTGCGCAAGAAGCTCTATGCCGCCCAACCCAACGAGGGACACCGCCTCATCGCCGCGCTGGAGAAGGACTACGACGTGACGGTGGTGACGCAGAACGTCGACAACCTGCACGAGAAGGCCGGATCACACAAGGTCATCCACCTGCACGGTGAGCTGTCGAAGGTGTGTTCCACGGACGACCCGTACAACCCAAAGTACATCCAGGAGCTGACGGAAAAGGACTGTGAGGTGCCCAATGGGGCGAAAGCGGGCGACGGAAGTCTCCTAAGGCCGTTCATTGTGTTCTTCGGCGAGGCTGTCCCCATGATTGAACCGGCTGCCGAAGCGGTCAAGGAGGCCGACATTTTTGTGGTGGTCGGCACGTCGCTCAACGTCTATCCCGCCGCCGGACTGATAGCCTACACACGGAAGGACGTGCCCGTCTACCTCATCGACCCTGCCGACGTGATGGGCAACGGCTACCGCAACGTCACCCATATCAAGGCGGGTGCGTCGGAAGGAATGCGGCTGTTGGTAGAAAAACTAAAGGAAACGAAATGAGCATACGACACACTCTGCTGCGGATTCTCGCGCTTATCGCCCTCCTCTGCGGAGGATATGCGCCCACCGCAATGGCGCAAAAGAACGTGTATAACTTCGTGGTCAAGGACGGAGCGGGCAAGAAGGTGAAGCTGAAGAAGTATAAGGGCAGCGTGTTGCTGATTGTCAACACCGCCACTCACTGCGGTTTCACACCACAATATGCCGACCTGCAACGCCTTTACACGCAGTATCACGAGCAGGGATTTGAGATACTCGACTTCCCTTGCAACCAGTTCGGCTACCAAGCTCCCGAGAGTGACGAGGAGATCCACGCCCTCTGCAAGGCCAACTACGGCATCACCTTCCCACAATTCCAGAAAATATGGGTCAATGGCAAGGCGACATTGCCGCTCTACACCTACCTCAAGGAGCAGCAACCCTTCAAAGGTTTCGACACGACAACGAAGATAGGGAAGCATCTCGACGACGCTTTCAGGGAGAAAGATCCGCACTATGACCAGAGCGCGGACGTGAAATGGAACTTCACCAAGTTCCTCGTTGACCGCGAGGGGCACGTCGTCGACCGCTTCGAACCGTACGCACCGATGGACAGTGTGGAGGCGGGAGTGAGGGCGGCGCTGCGCATGAAGCCATAGAAAGAGGCCGTCAGGCAGCACAAAGGGCGATGGCTGGGCAGCCGGCAGCAAAGGGAAAAGCCGACAGCCGAGCCGCTCTGCCCGCCCCAAGCAGCAGCAAGGGGCAAAGGAAGTGTGCCCATATCATGAGAAACATCAACAAGAAAACAATCAATATCAGGATGAAATACATCGTAACTCCCCCGGAAGTGGGCGCGACACCGCCCATTACCTTCGACTTTGCGGTAGAGGAATTTGCCGCACGCCACTTCACCGACGACAACTATTGCTTCATTTGGCAGACCCGCCCGACGGTCATCATCGGACGAAACCAGCTGCTCACCAATGAGGTGAACGTGGATTACTGCAATGCCCACGACGTGTTTATCGCCCGAAGGAAGAGTGGCGGCGGCGCCATGTACTCCGATAAGGGCAACGTGATGTTCTCCTTCATCTCCTCGGAGCCCGACGTTCAGAAGATGTTTCGGTGGGCAATGGGGCAGATGGCGGACGTGCTTCGCAAGCTGGGGGTCGACGCTTCGCTCTCCGGACGGAACGATATCATCGTCGATGGACGCAAGGTGGCGGGCGCGGCGTTCTACCGTGTGGCCGGAAGAGGGGTGATGCACAACACCCTTCTCTTCAAAAGCGACGTGTCGGCACTTCAAAACGCGCTTACGCCATCGAAGGAAAAGCTGAAGAGTAAGGGCGTGGCGAGCGTGTCGCAGCGCGTGGCCAACGTGGCAGACTACCTTCCTGGCATGACCGTGGAGGAATTTAAGCAGCACGCCCGACGCGTACTTTGCGGCGAAAACAGCCGGGCCATCACCATGAAGGACATGGAGGAGATACGCCATACGCAGGAACTGATGGGCCGGAAGGAGTGGATCTACGGCCGGATGCCGCAACATACGGAGGTGCGCAAGCTGCGATTGCCCGACGTGGGGACTGTGGAAGCCTATCTGGAGGTGAAGGACGGCAAGATTGTCGACCTCAATTTGGCGGGCGATTTCTTCGTCATGGGCGACATCGACGGCGAAATCATCGCGCCTCTCCGCCACCAACCGTTCACCCGGGAGGGCGTGGGGGCTGCCCTGCAAGGCCGCGACTTGTCGCAAGTGGTGCGCGGACTGACCACCGAAGGACTGCTGCAGGTGCTCTTCGGATAGGAGAAAAGGAGGCCGTGGGGAGGCCAAGGGATGCGGAGTCGGCAGGCTTCCATCAGCAAGGAAGCACCTCAAATGATGCGTTCCTTTTCAGAAAGTAGGGTAAAATGTTGGGAAAGTGTGACTTTTTCACTAACTTTGCCCTCAGAATTATCCAAAAGCAAGCACGGCAAATGGCATCTCTTCCCCATCCGACCAGACGCAATGCACCCCATAATGGCTTGAGTAAAGAGTCTCTGGGGGGTAAATAGTGCCATAAAGCAACAATACGAATGCCCGCAGGGGCTTCCGAAGGTAAGCAATCATGCCTTCGGAAGCCCCTGCGGGCTTTTATATGCCATCGCCAACCCGGAAGATAACAGCGCCAAAGCACGGGGAAGGGAAAGCAAGGGAGATGTGCCCAACTGACCATTCCGCTGAAATGCTGCCGTCAAAGCGGCCAAAAGACTTTCTAAACAAAGAGAAAAACTATCCTGAATAAAGCGATAACCTACCCTAAATAAAGAGAACAACAATCCTAAGTAATATGAAAGCGACAAACTATTCATCACCCAAGAGCCATTGGCGGCAGTTTGCCATGCTGCTCATCATGCTGTTGCTTGTCCCCTTGGGGCACGCCATGGCACAGCAATCCACGCCCTACGCACGCCTGATCGATGGTGTGCTGACCTTCTATTACAACGCAGAGAAAGCGGAAGGGGACTACGATATTCCTGCCGGCACATCCATTCCCGCATGGAATAGCAGCGCAAAAAACATCACCAAGGTGGCATTCGACCCGAGTTTTAAGGACGCGAAGCCCACCAGTTGCGCCAATTGGTTTAAAGGAGCAAGCCTGCTTGAAAGCATCGAAGGGCTCGAATACCTGAACACTTCCCGAGCTACCAGCATGTCATCCATGTTCTATGGCTGCGAAAAACTCACCCATATCGACCTCAGTCATTTCGATACCCAGCTCGTAACAAACATGTATCAGATGTTCTACAACTGCAAAGCTCTCCAAGAACTGGACGTATCGAAGTTCAAAACGGACAATGTAAAAGGCATGGGAGGAATGTTCTATGGCTGTGAAAAGCTCACCCGACTTGACCTAAGCAACTTCAATACCGAGAAAGTGTACGACATGATGAAGATGTTTTCGGGTTGCGTGGCGCTTCAAAAAATGGATTTAAGCCACTTCAACACATCCAATGTGACGAACATG
>DLLX01000008.1:19776-19934 GCA_002479145.1 Prevotella sp. UBA7551
GACAAAGTGACCAACATGACATACATGTTCCATACTTGCCATGCGCTTACCACCATCTATGTGATGACCGACAACGGAAAAGAGCACTTCAATACCGACGCCGTGACACAGAGCACGGACATGTTCTATGAGTGCAACAGCCTAAAAGGCGCGGTGAA
>DLLX01000008.1:19948-20602 GCA_002479145.1 Prevotella sp. UBA7551
TTCGACCCCAACAAGACCGATAAGGCCATGGCCAACACGCAAGGCTACTTCACCGACGATGCCAACCGCCCCAAAGGATGGGCGCAAATCAAAGACGGCACGCTGACTTTCAGCGCAGAAGAAAAGCCCGAAGGGGCCTATGAACTCAATGAAGGGGACAAGGATCCAGGGTGGTATTACTATACCAGTGGCATCAACAAGGTGGTATTCGACCCCAGCTTTGCCGAGGTGCGCCCCACATCATGCCTCAGATGGTTCGCCGATTTAGAGGAAATTGAGACCATAGAAGGCATTGAGAACCTCAATACCTCCAAAGTGACCAACATGAAATTCATGTTCTTTAAATGCAGGAAGCTCCAATCCATCGACCTTTCTCACTTCAACACTGCGAATGTGGAAAGCATGTATGCTATGTTTAGTATATGCCAATCCCTCCAACAGCTCGATGTCTCCAAGTTCAACACCGAGAAAGTGACCACCATGAAGCGTATGTTCAATAATTGTATTAGCCTCGCCAGCCTCGACCTCACCTCTTTCAACACCGAGAATGTGACCACCATGGAGGACATGTTCTCTCAATGTAGAAGTCTCGTCAGTCTTGATGTCTCCTCATTCAACACGGGAAACGTGACAACTATGGGGCAAATGTTTAAT
>DLLX01000008.1:20626-20779 GCA_002479145.1 Prevotella sp. UBA7551
AATGCAGCAACATTCAGTTGCTTGACCTCACCAGTTTCGACACCAAAAGCGTACAAACGGCGGATAAAATGTTTGCCCATTGCTCTAAACTTGCAACCATCTATGTCAGCGATAAGTTTATTGTGAACAAGGGAGACGATATGTTTAATCTGG
>DLLX01000008.1:20795-21055 GCA_002479145.1 Prevotella sp. UBA7551
CTATTACTCCCGTCCTCTCCAAGGAGCAGTGAAATATGACCCTGAGAAAACGTCCGTAGAGATGGCCAACTACCACAACGGTTACTTCAAAACATACTGGCAGAACGGCGACAAGGCTTCAAAGAAGCATGAACTTTACGGCGAGCAACTGCATGAGGAGCGGCTTGACCTGACCGATGACGACTTCACGGCCCATGCTCCGTTCACCATTGGTGGCGGTTCCTACTCCCGCAAGATGACCTCGGGGTGGGGAACGCTCT
>DLLX01000009.1:0-26125 GCA_002479145.1 Prevotella sp. UBA7551
CAAGCAGAACAAAGAGCAAATTAGCATTACCCATATAGACAATAACCTTGGCACGCTACTGGTGACTTCTCCCATGAATGGTTACCGGCTGGTGGGCACATTCGCCACAACAGAGGTTCCGGAAGACTGTTACTTCTTGGCCAAAGACGAGTTCCGCCTTGTGAAGGACTACACCCAACTGGAGGAAGTTAAGGGCGTGAAGTTAGCTGCTTTCCGTGCCTATCTCCAGCCACAGGCTTCGGGAAAGAGCGCGCCGGTGCTGAGCATTGGCATGGGCGGCGAGACCAACGGTGTGGAGATCCCAGAGGTCGTCGAACTGCTCAACGACCCAGCCACGGAATATTATGATATGAGCGGCCGCCGCATTCCGAACTTGCGGAAAGGCATCAACATCATTAAGCGGGGCGACCAAGTAAAGAAGGTAACCATCAGGTGAAATAACTCGTATGAAGCCCGTGGCCAATTCCCAGCCACGGGCTTTTTTAGCCCCTCAGACGAGCAAGAAAGTTTGGAAAAAAGTTCAGATAAAAGCGAAAAGCGGGTAAGAAATCTGTATTATGTCGGCATGATTCTCAAATATTGTGCCTATCTTTGCAACGTGGTAAGCACGTTTGGTCAATGGGAATATCCCCCTCCGACAGCCTTCGGGCACGAACTGGCCAAACTATCCTTGATTTAACCGGCAAAGCCATGACAACAACAGTGCAAACAAAACAGGCGTTGGAGCGGTTTTTCAACCAAATCGCACAACAGTTACCCCCGTGTGGTCAGCCGACCTTGATGAGTGACATCCATGTGCGGGTGTTGCAAGAAAGCGGGGAGGTGGTGGCTCTCGACGATGACGAGAACGAAATCACACGGTGTGTCGTCGAGCCTTGGATAGACAACAAGGACGATGACTTCTATGTGCAGGTGGCCAGTCAACTCCGTCAGTGCATGGCGGGGATGAAGGAGGTGGTGGAACACCTTGGATTGCTCAAGCCTTACAGCTACGTCCTGGAAGATGACGACAAGGAAAGCGTCGCCGAGCTCTATGTCGTGGACGACGACACGATGATCGTGGGCGGCGACTTGATGTCGGGGCTGGACGAGGATTTGGACAACTTCTTCAACCAGTTGATGAATGAACCATCCTAAACCACTACTTGCCTGCCTCTTGGCCATGCTGCAGGGCTGCCAATTCGCCATGGCACAACGTCACGAGGTACTCGACGACAATATCCGTTCGCTACAGGTGACGGCTGATGGCGACTGGCGACGGATGCCGATTCTTTGCCTTCAGGGAGGATCGCTTACGGTGAGTTTCGACGATTTGACCCATGAATACCACCGCTATGCTTACCGGCTGGCACACTGCGAGGCCGACTGGACTGTATCTACCGAAATCTTTGAGAGCGACTATTGCTCGGGTTTTGTGTCGGGCAATACCATCGACGACGTGCAGGAGAGCGTACTTACCAATACACTGTATACTCACTACCGGCTCACACTGCCCAACGAACAGTGTGCGATGAAACTCTCGGGCAATTATCTGCTTACCATTTACGATGAGAACGACAATGATCGGGAGGTGGCCCGAGTCTGCTTCATGGTCACGGAACCCGCCGAAAAGCAAATGGGTATCGGCCTGCGGGTGCTGACCAACACCGATGCCACCATCAATCAGTCGCATCAACAGGTGGAGATGGAGCTGAGCTACGGCGGTTATTCGGTGACCGACCCGCAGCGGCAGCTCACCACCGTGTTGCTCCAGAACCAGCGATGGGACGATGCGCGGTGGAATGCGCGTCCACAATACACCTTGGCTGACGGGATGCGGTGGAGTCATTGCGCCGATTATATCTTCTGGGCAGGTAACGAGTACCGCAAGTTTGAGATCCTGTCGACCGACGTGGCATCCATGGGCATAGACCGGATGAGCTGGGATGGCACGCAATATCATGCGTATCCTTTTACGGGAGAGCCGCGTCCTAACTACACCTATGACCCCGATGCCGACGGAGCATTCGTTATCCGCAACTCCGACAACCGCTCCGCCGATACCGAAAGCGACTATCTGCAGGTGCATTTCCGCTATCAGTGCGCCCATCCTTTCGAGAATGCGGTCTATTTGAACGGCAATTTCACCCAAGACCGCTTCCTTCCGCAGTACAAGATGGAATACCATGCCGAGGCAGGTGGCTACGAATGTGTCCTTCCCCTGAAGTTGGGCTACTACAACTATCAGCTGTTGATGCTCGATGAGACCGGCAGGGCTTCCTTCCTTCCCACCGAGGGAAGCTATTACCAGACAGAAAACAGTTATCAAGCACTGGTCTATTACCGCCCTATCGGCGGGCGCACGGACCAACTGGTGGGCTATGCGCAGACGAGATGTAACGACAGATAGACGGATGAAACACCCACAGAGAGAAAAGACAATGAGAATAAAAAAAGCCCTTCTGCTTCTGGTGCTGCTCTCCTCGGCCTTGGTGCTGGGTGCGAAGACATGGGAGGCGAAGGAGGTGCCGATGGTTCACCTCACGGACGCACGCCGTTATGTGTGCGACCCCGATGGACTTCTCCGTCCAGCGGAGCGCGACTCCATAGACAGCTACCTCTACCGACTTGACAAACAATGTGGTGTGGAGTCGGTATTTGTAATCGTCCGGCATGTGCGCAATGCCGACACGTTCCGCTTTGCGCAGGACTTGGGCAACCAGCAGGGTGTGGGCAACAAGAAGACCAACCGTGGACTGGTGGTCGTAGTGGCCGTAGAGGATCGACGATACTTCATCGCTCCAGGTGAAGGACTGGAGGGAGAGTTGACTGATTTGGAGTGTGATGACATTGGGAGGGCGTGCATTGTGGCCAACATGCAACGCGGAAAACCTGGCGAGGCAGTACTCGCTACTGCCAAGGCAGTCTACAATAAGTTTAAGACCGGGAAAACGGGAGTGTCCGAGAACGACGAAGACAGCGGTGCGCTGGGTTTGTTCTTGGTGATTGGCACGGTGGGGCTGTTTGTCCTCCTTCTTATTTTCCTGAGCCGTAGGGACAACCATGGTCGTGGAGGCAGCGGCTTCGGTGGCGGCAGCTTCTTCGTCTGGGGCAATCCGGGACACCTCAATGATTTTGGAAGAGGAAGCGGAGGAGGATTCTCCGGAGGTAGCTTCGGTGGCGGAAGTTTTGGCGGTGGTGGAGCTGGCGGCGACTGGTAAGTATAGCAATAAATGTTCTCCTTCCCCTTGTCGTGGGCAGTATGCCAGGAGGACCACTCGTCAAGTTTACAATGCAAACGTATAATAAGCAACCAAAAAGTATATGGAATCAAAAAAGTTAATGAAAGTGGGAGCTTTCGTTGTGGTCATCTTAATGATTGTAGGATGGCTGGTCAGCGGTTACAACTCCATGGTGTCGCATCAGGAAGAGGCTTCCACAGCATGGAGCAATGTGGAGGCGGCTTATCAACGCCGTGCCGACATGATGCCACAACTGGCGAAAATCGTGAAATCTTATGCCAAGCACGAGCGCGAGACCTTTGAACAGGTGACCAAGGCGCGCAACGCTGCCACGCAAATACATCTCGATGCGTCGGATCTCACGCCCGAGAAGATGAAGGCTTTTGAGCAGGCGCAGAGTCAAGTGTCGCAAGCTCTCTCCCGCCTCATCGCTGTCTCGGAGCGTTATCCGGACTTGAAGGCCAGCGAAAACTACCGCTCGCTCATGATACAAGAGGAGGGAACTGAAAACCGCATCAATGAGGCACGCCGCAAATTCAACGAAACGGTGCAGGGCTACAACCTCGCCATCCGTCGTTTTCCGAACAATCTCCTCGCGGGAATGTATGGATTTGAGCGCATGACGAAGTTTGAGGCTGCGCAAGGATCGGAGAAAGCACCCGACCTGGACATTTAGTTCCTCCCAGTCTTTACGGGAGAAGGCATCTCGCCTTCTCTCCTTTCTGTGACCGACAGGCTACCTTCCCACCTGCTTGCGGTAGTCTTCCTTGATGCGATTTTCTACCTCTTCGAGTGTTTTGCGACTCACTCTGATGGCCTTGAAATAATTGTAGAAGATGAAAAAGATAACCGCCAGCACTATCGCCAGACCGAAACTAAGCACCTTGGAGCGGATGCCGATTCGCTCCATCAGTTCCACACAGCAGACAATGGTGGCGGCAAAAATCAGCCAGTCGCCCCATCCATGCTTTCGGTAGCTGCGGAGGATGCGCTGATACTCCTCGTCCTCGCTCAATAGGCGTTGGCGATTTTCTGCCCAAAGCCTTTCAAAAGTCTTTTCTATCATGATGGTTGAATATTGTATTCATGTTGCGTGGGTGTTATACGAAGAGGCGTGCTGTGATGCCGTCGCTGAGGTATATGCCGCTTTGCGTGAGCCGGAGATGGTTGTCGCTGAGGCAAAGCAGTCCTCGTTCCAAGTCCTGACGTGCGGCGCAAAGCAAGAAATCAAGTCGTAGTTGTCCGAAGTCGCGCCGGATTTTACTCAAGTCTATGCCCTCGGCAGTGCGTAGCGATGTCATGACCACGTCTTCGTAGTGGGTCTCAGGCGACAGTTTCTCTATGGTACAAGGACGGTTACCCTTGTTGATTCCTTCGATGTAACGCTCGATGTCAGCCACGTTCCATGACCGGTGTTGCCCGTCGAAAGAGTGGGCGGAAGCACCCAATCCAATGTAGGGCACATCATGCCAGTAGCTGCTGTTGTGTTTGCTTTCCCTTCCAGGCAGGGAAAAGTTGCTGATTTCATAATGTCGGTAGCCCGATGTAGTGAGTCGGTCTACCAACAAGTCATACATTTGGAGTGAGAGGTTGTCGTCTATTTCCTTGACACGTCCTTCCATGAGCCATTGTTGGAGTGGGGTTCCCTCTTCATACATCAGACTGTAAGCAGAGATGTGCTCCACTTTCAGCGCCAACGCCTCGTTGATGTCCTGCTTCCAGTCGGCTAAGGTTTCGCCAGGAAAGCCAAACATGAGGTCAATGGAGATGTTGCCGATGTCCGCTTGACGCAGCAAGTCAACGGCTTGTCGCACATCTTCAGCGGTATGCCTGCGGTGGATGAATCGCAACCGCTGGTCAGAAAACGTCTGTGCCCCCAATGATATACGGTCGATGGGGGAGTGACTAATCCATTCAGCCAGGTTGGGAGTAATGTCATCGGGGTTACACTCCATCGTCACTTCGGTGGGACTTGCGTCATATACCTTATATATATAGGAGAAAATCCGCTCCAGTTGCCTTGTTGTCAACTGGCTCGGCGTGCCTCCTCCCAGGTATATGGTGCTCACGCTGTCATCTTTCTCACACTCTTCGGTGCGCAGTTCCATCTCATGGCAGAGCGCATCGACATAGGCATCACGTTTGGATGGGAGAGTGGTGGAGTAAAAGCCGCAATAGATGCAACGGCTGGCACAAAATGGTATGTGTATGTATAATCCTGTCATTTTGCTTACAAAAGTACTAATTAATTTTAAAATACGGTGAAGTTGTTGGGTCATCATTTGGCATTTTCAAAAAAAAAACCTAATTTAGTGGGCGAAAAGACAGCTGCGTCTGTCACCTTTCAATTACCCAAGTAATCAAAAACGAAATTACTAATCGCTTAAACCTATCCGATATGAAAGTATATCAGACAAATGAGATCAAAAACATTGCCTTGATTGGCAGTGCGGGTAGCGGCAAGACCACACTTGCCGAGAGTATGCTTTTCGAAGCTGGTATCATCAAGCGCCGTGGCACCGTGGAGGCCAAGAACACGGTAAGCGACTATTTCCCTGTGGAGCAGGAGTACGGCTATTCGGTGTTTCCCACCGTATTCCATGTGGAGTGGAATGGTAAAAAACTCAATATCATAGATTGCCCGGGCAGTGACGACTTTGTGGGTGGTGTGATTACTGCGCTTAATGTGACCGATCAGGCCGTCATACTCATCAATGGGCAATATGGCCCGGAGGTGGGTACGCAGAACAACTTCCGCTATACAGAGAAGTTGCACAAGCCGGTTATTTTCCTGGTCAACCAGTTAGACAGCGAGAAATGCGACTTTGACCATCTCGTACAGAACATGAAAGAAATCTATGGTCAGAAGTGTGTGCAGATTCAATATCCCGTACAGACGGGTCCAGACTTCCATGAAATCATCGATGTGTTGATTATGAAGAAACTCTCTTGGGGACCCGATGGCGGTGCGCCGAAGCGAGAGGACATTCCCGAAGAGGAGATGGAGAAGGCCATGGAGTTGCACAAGGCACTCGTTGAGGCGGCTGCAGAGAATGACGAAGCCTTGATGGAGAAGTTCTTTGAGGAGGAGACACTCACGGAGGACGAAATGCGCGAAGGAATCCGCAAGGGACTGGTTACGCGAAGCATCTTCCCCGTGTTTTGTGTCGATGCGCACAAGGACATGGGTGTGCAGCGCTTGATGGAATTTTTGGGCAACGTCGTGCCGTTTGTGAGCGATATGCCGAAGGCACACAACACGCGCGGTGAGGAAGTAGCGCCCGATTCCAATGGTCCGGAGAGCATCTATTTCTTCAAGACGGGTGTGGAACCACATATCGGCGAGGTGTGCTACTTCAAGGTGATGAGCGGTTCGGTCAAGCCTGGTGACGACCTGACCAACGCCGACCGTGGTAGCAAGGAGCGAATCGGACAGATTTTTGCTTGTGCAGGAGCCAATCGCATTGCCGTAGACCAACTAAATGCGGGTGACTTAGGCTGCACTGTGAAGCTGAAAGATGTAAAGACGGGCAACACCCTCAACGGAAAGGGTACTGAAGAGCGCTTTGACTTCATCAAATATCCCAATTCTAAATACTCCCGTGCCATCAAAGCCGTTAACGAGGCCGACACGGAGAAGATGATGGCAGCTCTGCTCAAGATGCGGCAGGAAGATCCGACCTGGGTCGTGGAGCAAAGTAAGGAGTTGGGTCAGACCATCGTTCACGGTCAGGGAGAGTTTCATCTGCGCACATTGAAGTGGCGTATGGAGAACAACGAGAAGATTGCCGTGAAATTTGAAGAGCCCCGTGTGCCGTATCGCGAGACAATTACGAAGCTCGCCCGTGCCGACTATAGGCATAAGAAACAGTCGGGTGGGGCAGGACAGTTTGGTGAAGTCCACTTGATTGTCGAGCCGTATGCAGAGGGTATGCCTGACCCGACATCATACAACATCAATGGTCAAGAGTTTAAGATGAACATCAAGGGACGTGAGGAAGTGGACCTGGAGTGGGGCGGCAAGCTCGTATTTATCAACTCTGTGGTAGGTGGTGCCATCGACGCACGCTTCATGCCCGCCATTCTGAAGGGCATTATGGACTGTATGGAGCATGGACCGCTTACAGGAAGCTATGCCCGCGATGTGCGAGTGATTGTCTATGACGGCAAGATGCACCCTGTTGACAGCAATGAGTTGTCCTTCATGCTCGCTGCTCGTCACGCTTTCTCCGATGCGTTCAAACAGGCTGGTCCAAAGATTCTGGAGCCTATCTACGACTTGGAGGTTTATGTGCCTGCCGACTACATGGGAGACGTGATGAGCGACTTGCAGGGACGCCGTGCCATGATTATGGGGATGGACAGCGAGGCTGGTTATCAGAAGTTGCAGGCAAAGATTCCTTTGAAGGAGTTGGCCAATTACAGCATCGCATTAAGCTCTCTTACCGGAGGTCGTGCCAGCTTCTCCACGAAATTTGCCAGCTATGAACTTGTGCCGAACGACATCCAGCAGAAGCTCATAGCCGAGCATGAGGCAGCTGTGAAGGATGAGGACTAATTAAAATTGTTGTAGAGAGAAATTTTAGAAATGTTTCCTGCTTCGGATTTTTGTGGTGGGAAACATTTTTTCTTTCTACTCCACATGGTAGAATCTACAGTGTCTGTCCAGTCAACTCAAATTGTATATTAGACCGAAAGCGGCAATAATATGGGATGGGTATCCAATTTCCCGTTCCTTGTTACCTTTTATCTCGGCATTGTACCGCTGTAAGTGTTTCAACATATTCCACAATGCCTTCAACAGTTCGTTTGCTATCAGCTCGAAATAAAAGGCAACCTTGGAAGAAAACTAATGATCAATTTGGGCTAAATAGAAAGTTTTATCTACTTTAAACTTTTATGATATTTAATATGAAGAAAGCATTAAAGACAGTCGTGTTCATACTTACGATGGCTGTTGGTCGTCCAATAGCCTCCATTGCCCAAAGCGTCCAGGCTGTCTCTGAGGATTTCAGCCTCTTCATGGAAGGCAGCGAGGAAACGCCTTCCAGCGTGATTAATAATACAGATGGGTCGATACCATCACGCTATTTTCACCATACGGGATGGACCGGCTACGGCATCCATCAAGCGGGTGGGGCATGTGCGTTGATTAACCCAGACAATTATGGCGCGCAGCTCAATACGGCAACTGGTTGTTATGATGGGGCTTATATCGTGAAAGTGCGTGCCAAGACGCTCCCAGGTAATCGACAAGACAATGCGAGAGTTAACATCGGCTTGTGGGAGGATGCTGCCAACCAGTATAACCAGACGAGGTACTATGAGAATTTCGTCACGACAAAGAGCGAGTGGCGTGAGTTCACCTATGAGTTCAACAACACGGCTTATGCAGGAAGCAATCGTATGTTCGTGGCTTTCTTCACCAATGATCAGGTGCTTATTGACGATGTGTCCGTCTCACGTGCTCAGACACTGTCCGCACCCACCACGTATCCGGCCACGGACTATACTCGAGAAGGCTTCACTGCACACTGGTCACCGGTGGAAAGTGCCACTCACTATCTGTTTTCCCTGTTCCATAACGAGTCAAATACCGTGACAGAGGAACGTCACTACACAGAGGATTTCTCATCACTCACCACTGGGCAGCTTCCTGAAGGGTGGACGTACAAGTCGGGCTCAGGCGAGGCTCCAGAGCTGTATGAAAATGCAGCGGAAGGTGTGCCATCGGCTTTGGTCTTCAAAAACGGCGATGTAATCACGATGCCGGATAATGGAGGCAGACTCACATCGCTTACGTTTTCCATTATAGAATGCAATTTGCCGAAGAACCCCGAAGACCTGTGGGGTACGGAGATTCATGTGGAATTGTGGAATGGGGTCAGTTGGACCGACTTCACTACCATCCAAGTTGATGCTGCAGAATATGGAAATCAATTGGTACATGAGATTGACTGGGGTCGCTTCATGGTGCAAGACAAGTATAAATGCCAGACTGTGCGTTTCCGTTTGTCGGGATTGCCCGACGGCTGTGCCTTTGGACTGACCGATTTTTGCTGGGGGACCAAGCTATCTTCCACTACTGTCCATGACATCAGAGATCTACGTATTGACAATACCTACTATACCGTGACAGGGTTGGACGCATTGACGGACTACAGCTACACCGTCAAGGCTTGCAATGAAAGTTACACTTCACCATCGTCAGCACCCATGATGGCTTATGGACTACCCGCTCCCGCCGTGGAAGCGGCTACGGATGTAACAGAAAACAGTTTTATAGCCCATTGGAAGCCTGTCGCCAAGGCTATGGGATATGAAGTCTCACATTTTGACGTGTTCACTGCGTCAGAAGATAGGGCGGGTTATGTCGTGATTGGTGAGGACTTTTCCAAAATTGCCAATACTGGTGTGGGAATCGAGAAGCCGTTTGCTTTTCAAAATTCAAACTACAAGAAATTGGGCATGGATATGGTGTATCGTAATGGTTGGCAGTGCCTGTGGGGAGGGTATGCCGATGGTTGTTTCGTGGGTACAGGACTTACGGAATACAATATCAGTGGCGAGCTGCTCACTCCCGAGCTGACCCTTTCCAATAATAATGGCATGTATCATGTCAAAGTGACTGCACGTTCAATGCTTCAGAGCGATGTCCTCTTGGTCTATAGCCGGAAAAGCGGTCAAGGAGTGCGTTGTGATTTGAGTCCCGATGAGTGGCGGGTGTTTGATACTAACGTTGCAGGTGGGCAATTGGACGACATCGTCGTGTTCACCACGGAGAATCATTATCCATTCATCATAGATGATATTAAGATAACGCAAGATTTGAAAGCAAGTGACAATGTCTTTGAAAGGTTGAGTACGTCAGCAATTCTTGACCACGGCATATTGGAATATGCCGTTGAAGGACTTGACGCTTCTGCTGACGACCACTCTTATGCCTTTGGGGTGACCGCTGTGCGGCAGGACTCTTCGGGCGAATTGATTCGCTCGGAGCGTTCCGAATACCAGATGGTGGATGCTACGTTGGGTATAGGGATGCCCTCTGCGCCAGTAGCGGCTCGCGAAGTGGGGCGATATACCATCGACGGCAGAATGGCTGATGGCAATGCGCAAGGGCTGGTAATCGTGAAATTCTCGGATGGTAGTGTAAGAAAGATGCTTCAAAGGTAGACATGTATCTCTTACAAGTAGTGAAATAACAGCAGGAAAAGTGGCGCGAGTCATCTGGACTGCGTGCCGCTTTCCCTTCGCTTAGACTTTAGCCAAAATCGGTTATTTGATTTTGTCCCAGGTAGCTGTTTCTTTGGTCCAGGATGAAACATAAATGTTGAAGGCATAGCGGAATATGTAGGGGCTAACCATGCTGTTTTAGCAGCTCCACGAAGTCGGCGATGCGGTGCATTTCATCGGGAATCATGATGCTTTGTGGGCAAGAGGCGAGGCAGTTTCCGCATCCGATACAATGGTCTGCCTGTCGCACACGAGGCACCGAGCGGTCATAACTGATGAGATACTCACGGCGTGCCTCGCGGTATTTGGGGTCTTTGGCGTTCTCTATCACACGGCCTTCCAACAGTAAGCGGTTGTAATGGGCGAAAATTCCTGGAATGTCGAGCCCATAAGGGCAAGGCATACAG
Organism: Prevotella sp. UBA7551; assembly: GCA_002479145.1. Classification (GTDB taxonomy): domain Bacteria; phylum Bacteroidota; class Bacteroidia; order Bacteroidales; family Bacteroidaceae; genus Prevotella. The sequence goes on from DLLX01000009.1 coordinate 10,865, forward strand.
TATTTGCAGCCAGTGCAAGGGATAGACCGATAGCCCATCAGCTCTTTGGCAAAAGGACCATCGAGCCACTCCAGCGTTTTTTTGTCCAGAGGTTTAAACGGACAAAACGAGCGCAGGTTGTCCTTAAGGTGTTCCATATAGGTCATGCCACTCAGCACCGTAAGAACTCCAGGGTAGCTACCCACGTAGCGGAAAGCCCATGAGGCTACGCTCCGTTCAGGGTCTTTGGCCTTGAGCTTGGCTACCATAGGCTGTGGCAATTTGGCCAGCCGGCCTCCCAGCAGTGGTTCCATTATGACCACAGGAATCTTTCTTTTTGTCAATTCGTGGTAGAGATACTTCGCATCAACGTTGGAGTCATTGATTTCATCAGCCCAGTTCCAGTCGAGATAATTCATTTCTATCTGGGCAAAATCCCAAGAAATGCGCCTCTCATCGTGCATCTTAAGTGCATGGTCGAACACCGTTTGGTCTCCATGGAAGGAAAATCCGAGATTGCGAATTGTCCCTTTGCGCTTCATATCGAGCAGGAAGTCAAGGATGCCGTTGTCGATAAAACGGGCATTGAACATCTCCATCGGGTCATGATTATCGTCGGCTATGCCGATGACATGGAGCAGGTAATAGTCTATGTAGTTGGTTTGTAGCTCTTTGAGGGAGTTGTTGAACATAGCGATAGAGTCTTCCCTGGTGTAGGAGTCCATGTTGGACATCTTCGTGGCGATGAAGTGTTTCCTACGGTCATGACGTTTCAAAGCGATGCCAGTAGCCCGTTCCGACAGTCCCTCCCCATAGACAGGTGACGTGTCGAAGTAGTTCACTCCATGCGCCAAAGCGTAATCCACCTGTCTATTGACCATCTCTTGGTCGATTTTCCCGTCACCTTCTTGCTGTTTTCCACTATTTGCGTCGTTCTGGCCGATTGTAGGAAGCCGCATCATGCCGTATCCCAGCAGACTCACTCTGTCCTTGGTCGAAGTGTTGGAACGGTACGTCATCCTTCCCACAGGCGGATTGTCCTGCTGCCGGTTGCCAGTCTTTTCATTGCAGGACACGACCGACGAGGCCGCAATCACAGCAGCCGAACCCGCTCCTAAGCGCTTCAGGAAGCTCCTTCTCGTTATCTTTTCTGTCATGATGTTTCTGATTTACGGTTCGTTATTCCACCCGATGCACCTCGTGTCCTTCCACATAGATGGCAGGGAAAGGCCGCGAAGGGCATAAATACTCGCATGCGCCGCACCCGATGCAATGCGACTCATCTACTGCAGGCACCATTACTTCTCCATTTGGGGTTTCATAAGGCACCATAGTAATGGCCCCTGCGGGGCAGTGGCGGGCACAGTTGCCGCACTCATCCCCCTTTGTCACAGGCACACAGTTGGATTTCACCCACACGGCGTGGCCGATATGGATGGCAGACTTTTCTGCCCGCGATACACGGTGGATGGCTCCTGTTGGACAAACTCTGGAGCAACGGCTGCACTCAGGACGACAGAAACCACGTTCATAGCTCATCGTTGGCTGCATCAGTGTGTCTAAATGAGTCGATGGACGCAGCACGCCATTAGGACATTCAGCCACGCAAAGCTGGCAGGCCACGCAGTGTTGTGCCATGTTCCTTGCACTTTGTGAGCCTGGTGGTGTCAGTGGTGTCTTGCGTTTCGGGGCTTCTTTACCGATGATTGGCGCCAATCCACCATCCACTTTCTTTTCTTTCTGAGCCATTATGCTGGCAGTCGTGGCCATGGCGGCCGCCAGAAGAAAGTGGCGGCGGGAAGTGTCAGGATGCTCAGCGTGTTGCAGCGTGTCCTTTTCTTTGGTGTCATGTCGTGGTTGTGGTTCTTTCTGTGCGGCCTTCCATTTTCTTTCCAGTCCGCGTCCCACATAGTGGAGTGCTTCAAAATTGCATTGTTCGAGGCAGTTTCCGCACGCCACGCAGCGGCTGTAATCCACCGTCATCTGTTTGAAATTGATAGCCGCAGCCTTGCAACTTTTGCTGCACGCACTGCACTGGCGGCACTTTTCGTGATTGAAAACCACCTTGAACCACGAGTAGCGTGCAAATAAACTAAGGAATGTGCCCACTGGACAAATCGTGTTGCAATATGTCCGGCCATTGCGCCATGCCAGAAAACCGACAAGGAAAAAGGTGATAAGGGCAACAGAAAACGTGAGACTGCTCCGCATCCAGATGTCGGTTGAGTAGAAGGCATAACTGTCTGCACGTTCCGCACCAGCTGCCAGAAGATTGTTGACCAATTCATAAACTGGCTGGAAAAGGCTTTGTGCCATGCGTCCGTAGCTGCCATAAGGTGCCAATAGTGTATAGATGGCTGGGATTCCAGCTACCAACGCGGCAATAAAAACGACAAGAATGGTATAGCGCAACAGTCGTTTCTCTGGGGAATAACCATAACTGTGCCGTTTGCCCATGCGTCCGAGGCGTGCCGCAAAGTCCTGAAAGACTCCCAATGGGCAGATGATGGAGCAGTAGATGCGCCCGAAAAGAAGTGTTAGCAGTAGCAAGCCGACGACGACAAGGGCATACAAGGCGAGTACGGCAGGCAGAAATTGCACCTTCGCCATCCAGCCTATCCAGTGACGCAGTGTTCCCGTGAAGTCGAGAAATAACAACGTGGTGCCAATAAAGAACACCATGGCGAGGGTAATTCTTATTTTCCTTAGCTTCATTATCTTATTTTTATGTTTTGCGTTTGTAGGAAACTTTGACGATGTACACGCTCACTTCATAGAGCAGCCAAATGGGAAGCGAAACCATAAGCAGGGTGAATGCGTCTCCCGTAGGGGTGATAACGGCAGCAATGACAACGATGGCCACAATGGCATGGCGGCGGTAACGTATCATCCACTCGGGTCGGAGTAGTCCTGAAAGGGACAGAATCCAGCTCAAGACAGGTATCTCAAAGATGATGCCAAAGACGACAGACATCGTAAGTAGCGTGTCAATATATGACTGGAGCGACAGCAAGTTGCTTACGGCATCGCTCACTTGGTAGGTGCCGAGAAACCGTACAGTGAGTGGAAAAACGAGGAAATAGTTGATTATTGAGCCGAGAATGAACATCAGATAGCCCGAGCAGACTATTCGCGAAGCGTAGTGTCGCTCCCGCTGATAGAGGGCTGGCGCGACAAACTGGTAGAGCAGGTAGATGACATAAGGAGATGCTGCGTAAATTCCAGCGGCAAGTGCCGTCTTGACGTGGACGGCAAACTGCTCCGTCAGCCCTACGTTGATGAGCCGAATGGTAAACGGCTCAGCCTTGAGTAGTCTGTAACTGATGAAACTGGAACTACAAGGAGCGAGCACTATCTTGAAGAGTTGGCTCTTTAGGCAGAAGGCTGCAAGGCTGCAGGCGGCTACCAGCCCGATGACACGCAGCAGGTCTCCCCGCAATATGTCAAGATGTTCCCAGAATGTTTGCTTCTTAGGCTCATTGCCTCGGTTCATCCTTGCCAGCCTTCTTCGCGTCCTTTTGCTCCTCTATGCCGTTCATGCTGTCCTTGAAGCTCTTTACCCCTTGGCCCAACCCTTTCATCAGTTCAGGTATACGCTTGCCGCCGAAGAGCAACAAGACTATCAAAGCAATGACAATAATTTCTGTTGTACCTAACATATTATATCGACTTTTGTTTGACGCTGCGCACATAGCAAGACTTGCAGAGGCTGTACTAAGCAAGTACAAGGTAGTTAGTTCGTACTGCCGAGCATAGCATCTTGTGTAAATACAATGCCTACGAGTGCAATGAGAGCTTTTCTCATATTACCGAGTTACAGCTTATCTCTTTGCAAAGATAAGACTTTCCCTACAAACTACAAAGAAATGAGTAGGCTGAATGGTGCAAAATAGTTGCATTGAGAATGAAAGAGCCAGAATTGAACTTGAAATTGTAGTTTTCCTGCGATTTTCTTTAGTCTCACATTTTTTTGATAACTTTGTCCTTCGAGATGTCGCAGCGAAAAATAATCCATATTGACATGGATGCGTTTTACGCCTCCGTGGAGCAACACGACGACCCCTCCTTGTGCGGGCTGCCAGTGGCAGTAGGTTTAGACGAGCCTCGTGGCGTGGTTTCTACGGCCAGCTATGAGGCGCGGCGGTATGGGATTCATTCTGCAATGGCCATTGCTACGGCAAAGCGCCGGTGTCCACAGTTGAAGATCATTCCTCCGCACTTCAAACGCTATAAGGAAATATCAAGGCAGATTCATGAGATCTTTCTCGACTATACCGACTTGGTGGAACCTCTATCTATCGATGAGGCTTTTCTCGATGTGACGGAGAATCGCCAAGGAATAGGGTTGGCAACAGATGTGGCTAAAGAAATTAAACGACGCATTGGTGAGACCACTGGGCTGACGGCATCCGCCGGGGTGAGCTACAATAAGTTTTTGGCCAAGGTAGCGTCCGATTGGCGAAAGCCAGACGGTCTCGTCGTCATCCATCCTGCAAAGGCTCAAGAATTCATAGACGGTCTTCGCATAGAGAAATTTTGGGGTGTAGGGCCAAAGACGGCGGCAAGGATGCACCACATGGGCATCTTTACGGGAGAGCAACTGCGCAGAGTTTCCCAGCAGCATCTGGTTCAGGTGTTTGGTAAGGCGGGTGATATTTATTACGACTTTGCTCGCGGCATAGACCAGCGCCCTGTAGTGACTGGACGTGATCGCAAGTCGGTGGGATGTGAGCATACTTTCCTTGAAGATCTTCTTTTGTCCTCGGCAGTCCTTATTGAGCTTTACCATCTTGTGCTGGAGCTGGAGCAGCGTATCGTCAAGAGCCACTTCCTCGGCTATACGCTTACGTTGAAGATGAAATGGGGCGACATGACCCAAGTGACGCGCAGCCTGACGCAGTCAGCGGCTCTTTTGACAAAGGATGATATATTGCCGCTTGCCAAACGATTGCTCCGTCAGACGGAATACAAAACACGTCCTGTGAGACTCATGGGACTTTCAGTCTCCAATCCTCAGAGAGAAGCAGAGACCGTTTCAAAACCGAAATGGGTGGAGGGCTTTCTGCCTTTTCCCGATGAAACGGGTGAAAGCATGTACTTACGATGAATTGTTCCCTTGTGTCGAAGGATAGATAAATTAAACGTTAAACGAAAAATGCAATACCAAGTCACTTGCCAGCATTGCCACCAGCTTTATGTAGTGGATGCACGTCCTGGAGAAATGGTTCGCTCTCGTTGTCCTTATTGTGGGGAAATTGCGACCGTAGCCACACCTCTTGACAATAGGCAGAGTAATGAGCCAGCTCCAACCGTTTTCCACAAAGAGTCGATGAAGGCTATGCCAAATTCTTCTGCCACGCTCACCCGAAAAGTCGTGGTGATGTTTTGTGTCGCCGCTTTATTCGTTGTCTTGGTGGCCGCTGCACTGTATGTGGTATTCTGTAGGATGACTACATAGCTATAGTTTCACGCATAGAAATATTGACAATGGGCGAAAATATGGAAAACATCAAGTTTATCCCGCCTTTCTTTTTGCCGAGCTTGGGATGCCGTCCCACACCCTTGAAAATGGAGTCGGAGAAAAGCGAGATGTTTTTTGAGGTGGAACTTCAAAGTTTTGCGGACAGTAATAATTCAGACTACCAATAACTTGCTTTCAAGAATGGAATAATTGCAAAAACTGAGGTCTTTTCTTGCTCATCTCTGTAAATGTTATTACCTTTGCGCCCGTTTTACGGTAATTCATGATAAAGGCGATGTGTTATAATACTTACGGTCTTGCAAATTCAAGAGGAAGCTTGCTCCTTTCCAAGAGCAATCTTAATGAGTTTCTCCAACCGCAAGCTCCCGTCCCAATCTATGTGTGGGGGGGGGAAAAATCGTATGCAATACATGGAAAGGCGGTAGGGCTTTCCTGTTTTCTCATAAAGGACGAGACCTCCTGCGGAGATATCCAATCTGCGCTACTATTTGAGAAAACTTTTTCGAACTTTCATTGGAATAAATGGGTGTGAACCGAAAAACATTTATTCCCTCCTTTCTGTGTGTCATTGAAGGGATAAGGAAGTCATGCCCAAGAGAATAGTAACCAATTATTATATAATTAGTTTATGATACAACTTTATTTTAAGAAAATGTTTTGTGTTTTTATGAGCGGTTCATTTCCGCGGTCTGTCATGACGGTTTTGTTGCAGCTTGTGATGGGTGTCGCACTGGTTAGTGCCCAAACAACAGGCATTCCTAATGGCATTGATGACATCGTAGGAATAGAGCCTACTGCTGAACACGTTGCTGGAGCTTACAACAGTGTCTGTCCAACAGATGGAAGCAAAGTTTTTTATCTCTACAATGTCGGTGCCAAACGCTTCCTTTCCCTTGGTGGCGATTGGGGAACCCATGCCGCACTCGACCTTACACCTCACGCTTTATGGTTGGAAACGGAGAATGGAAGTGGCAATTACTTTTGGATTAACAACCGCATTGCAGGCTCTGGAACTGGTACACACCTTGGGTTTGCTCCTGGAGGAAGTTCTGAATTTTATTTGGATCGTGGCGGAAGTGGCGATTTGTCAAATAGGGCACAAATCCTGTTTGAGCAGGCTCCAGACTATGCTGCAAACAATAAGGTCTATTATGTCGGGATGAAGCGGGAATCAAATAGCTCCATATATTATGTTACGGCCTATCCAGATAATGAAGCCCGTGACTGTAATATAGAGAGCACGAAGAGGGCGAAGGAAAGCGAAAATTACAAAAATCAAGAATGGAAGCTCATCTCTCATGACGAATACTACCAATTGGCTAAGGCGAATCCAGCCGATATGGAGTCGGTCATCGATTTCTCTTTCCTCATGAAGGCTGCGGGATTCTGCGTGAATGACACAGACATGACGAACTGGGCAAAGTCGGGCGATGCGAATATTTATTTCGGAGACAACGTGATGTTTAGAAATTATGACAAGCGAGGCGGTAACGGCAACCAGTGGGGGGAGAAGGGTAATGAGAAGCCTAACACCCAACATCAAAGGCCATACGGCAAGTACTTCTATTGTTATGCTCGCAATTCGAAAAACTTTTACCTCTATCAGGATATACAAGTGCACAAGGCGGGATGGTATCTGCTGCGCTGCAATGGCTTCTCTACGCAGGTAACCAATGCCAATAGATGTGCAGGACGCCTGATGATGGCGGTGGTCCAAGATGGTAATTTAAGCCAAACCCTCAATAGCACTGCCACGCTCAATACTCTTTCTGTTGCAGATGCCGAGGCCTTGATGGGCGATGATGCCCAAGGAACGGGTGCCGGAAAGGCGTTCTTCAAGGGACAATATGAAAATCAAGTGCAAATATGCTTGGACGAAAAAGACTTGGGCACTATTGATGCCAGCCACCCTGTAACCCTGCGTGTGGGTATCTATGTCGGCGACGATTGTGCTTTGCAAGATGGAGACGTGACGGCTTTTGATAATTTCAAGCTGTTCTACGCTGGTCCTCGCCGTAACCCAGAGCTGATTCTTGATGAAAATCAGACCAGTCTGCTCTACCTTTCGAAGAGTGTCGACACTTATAAGAACAGCGTATTGCACCTCAATCGCACGTTCAAAGAGGGGAAATGGAATACCCTTATCTTGCCCGTTGACCTGAATTTCGGACAGATGAAACGCACTTTTGGCGATAATGTCAAGGTGGCAAAGCTCGATGCCATCGATGGAAGTGTGGTGAAATTTGTCACCGTGGAACCCACAGAGGATAGCGACCCCATGGTGACGGCATTTGAGCCCTATATCATCAAGCCTACGAGTATCATGGATTGCACTGGCCCAAGCTACACCGCAGACCGCTTTCATACGCGCTTTATGGATGGAAGCAAGGAGGAAACGAGCAATGCTTACTGGCTTAATTCAGATTGTTCTGGCGAGAGCCAAATAGAGGATGACCGATTTTCGCTGACGATTCCTGCTAACCATTATACCATAGCTATGGTAACTCTTAATAGGGATAAGATGACAAAGTACGTCGATCTCGAAGCACAGGTTCCCAACTGGATTTCGCAAACTTCGTTTTCTACGGGTGCAGCGGATGGCGATTGGACTTGCTACGGCACGCTGGCCAAAACTTATAACGATAATGGCATACTCGAAGGGCGCGATAAGTTGAGTGGAGACTATGTTATGCTGGAAGGAAAACTCGTGCAAGTGCCTTCCAACAAACAGTATGGTCTGAAGGCATTCCGTTGCTGGTTTGAGGTGAAAGGCCAAGGCAATATGGAGGCATCACAGATTAAACTGTCTATCGATGGTGTGGAAGATGACGTGACAAGCATTGACGACCTCAACAGCCAACCAGGACTTTTTACCTCAAGATACAAGAATATCGATGGTGTTTACAATCTCGATGGCCAGAAAGTGCGAGAGGGCATGAGTGCTGACGGATTGCCAAAGGGCATTTATATCGTTAGCGGGCGAAAGATGGTGGTGAAATGATGAAATGGAATAAATGATGCAAAAATTAGTAATGAAAAAGTATATACGTCCCGAGGTGACGGTCATTGCGCTCAACAATGACATTTGTAATGGTGGATTGACACAGGCCAGTGTAATGCATGGCAATACGAAAGAGACTATAGACAATTTTGACGTAGTAAATGAGCGTCAGTCTGAGAAGATGTACGATTGGAACGATAAGAACTTGTGGGGTGGTGACTGAGTTTCTTTTGACATAATCATAAAAGCAAAGGCCAGCTGTTGATCAGTTGGCCTTTGCTTTTATGTCCAAAGAAAAGATGTTAAAATGAGCTTGCCGGATGAGCAATTATAGTTGTGTTGTCTCACCAGCCAGCCTCATTGTCCTTTATCCCCTCATCATGTCGTTGTCTTGGGGGATTGTGGGAACCTCTTCGATGGGCAGCGGACGGTCGATGACAGTCTTAAACGATATCAAGCTCTTGCTGCGCGAAAGGCCCAGCGGCTGGAGCTTGTCGTGGATAATGTCCATCATGTGATGGTTGTTGCGCGCAAAAATCTTGATGAACAAGTCGTAATCGCCCGTAGTAATGTGGCACTCCACAACCTCGGGAATCTTTTTCAGCTCTTCAACCACACGGTCAAAATCTTCAGGATTTTTCAGATAAAGGCCGATATAGGCACACGTCTCATATCCTATTTTTTCTGGGTCAATGAGGAACTGTGAACCTAAGAGGATACCCAAACTGGTGAGTTTCTGTATGCGCTGGTGTATAGCTGCACCACTTACGTTGCAAGCACGTGCTACCTCCAGAAAAGGAATGCGCGCATCTTCAGCTATAAGACCGAGAATCTTGCGGTCGAGTCTGTCTAAACTTCTATATGCCATATTGATAGTATTATATTTGGCGCAAAGTTACAACAAATCTTTCATTTTAGCAACTGATTTGTATTTTTTATTTGTAAAAATCTTCTTTTTGTGCGATTATTACAGTAGGTACACCTTCGAATGGCAGTTAGAGGTGAAAATTCGTGTTTTTAGCAGTCTTTTACTCACGTTATACAAGGTACATGAGAAACTTTTCTAAGTAACGTAGAAGCCCCAATAAACAAAAGTATTTGCGAGCCTGAAAATGAGAAATGATCTGATAGCAAAAATTGTAGGTATGTGAATGTTTTTACCTTTTAAAAACACTAAAAAGGTATGCAGGTTGTAAACAGAATGGAATGGGTCTTTTGCCCCAACAATGTATGCACGAATGCAACAGAAAACCATTTCACTTTGAACGCTACTTATCCCACCAAGGCCATTGTAGATGGTTTCAACCACAGCTAATTGGCTGAATGAAGATTGGTGTTCTTTTCTGTTGCGTAGTAGGTTATATTCAACATGTTGGCTTCACGGAGTGCCAATTTCACCCTCTCAATGACGCTCATGGGTGCGTTACGATCCGCCTTGAGGCAGATGGTAATCTGTTTTTCCTCACCATTCTTCCGGGCCTGACGGCGTTCTTTTTGGAGAAACAAACTCAAATCATCAACCCCCATTACCTTATCATTGACTTGTATGTACATATTATAACCATTGTCTGTCCGCTTGTCTCCAATCGGGCGGCCTATAAATATATACGTCGTGTTGGTTTTTCTGACCAAATTAGTCAACTCTGTGCCTTGCGGAGCTTTGTAGTTCACTTTAAGGTTCACCTTTCTCATGTGGGTGACTATCATGAAGAAGAAGATGATAGAGAATATGAGGTCTGGCAGCGAGGCAGTGTTCAGCCCCGGCACTTCATGGCTTCTGTGTCGGATGATGCTCATGGTACTTTCTTCTCGTGATAGACCTCGGCCAGTCTCTGTGGGAAGGCCGTATTAATTTCGTTTTTCTCTTCTTCGTTACAGTCAGCCAATGATTTTCCGTAGCGTTGCTTGGCCTCCTGGTTGCGCAGTTCAAGGTAGGCGTTGGCAATTTCATTTTGGGTCTGAAAGTACATATCGTATGTGGAGGCAGGGTCGGCGTCCAGTCGGATAACGTGCTGCTGTGGCCCAGCGACAGTCACAAAGTCGACAATCTTTTGCTTCAAACTGCCTATGTTGGTGGTGTGTCCATTACATGTCAGGTTGTTACGGGTGTCAATGTGTAAGGTCATGATGCGACTCTTGTCTATCTTCTGTGGCTTCTGTTGCTCCTTCTCAGGAGAGATAGGCGGCAGTTTGCGGCTGATTCCCTTGTCCACGTTCATCGAGGTGGTGACGAGAAACAGGATGAGCAGAACGAAAGATATGTCCGCAGTGGAACTCGCATTGAGTTGTGGAACACTTCGTTTTTTCTTTTGAAACAACATGGTTTAACCTTTCTGATGACCTTTCCTGTGATATCGCGTTGCCCCGAAGAGTGATGCGCCTATGGCGGCGAGGAGCATGACTGTTGCCGTTGTAATCAGTGTTCCTGATATTTTCAGTCCCCACCAGCTGGTATACTTCTCTCCATTGATAGTCATTGGGTCAGTGGAGGACAACAGAAAACCACACACAATAACAACGATGGTAAGAAGACTGACGGACAGGGAAATCCTTCGTGCTGGTATGCGGTTGATAACGGCAGCTGATTCTCGGCGCATCTTGGCGGAATGGATAGCTGCGGCTATGGCCATTATAGTGGTTAAGCCCACCATTACATATACCTCTCCCATCACAAGGTCTGTGAGCATTGGGGCATTCATGCTTTCGTTCTTCCAGTAGGGCGTGTCGTAACCAATGAGGAAGAAGACGGCAAACACTACCAACGTGCATCCCACCATCCCGTAGAGAATGCGCTGGGAGACGCGTTCTGAGGACCTGCGCCTGAATTGTATCTTGTCCTTTGTTGAATCTGTCATATTGCTTTTATGCACCTTTCTGTTTGTATGCCATAATGGCATCGAGGAGTGTGATGACTGACTCTTCCATCTGTGAGGTGATATGCTCTATCTTTGAGAGAATGAAATTGTAGAATACTTGCAGGATCAAGGCCACGATGATTCCAAAGATGGTAGTTATCAGTGCCACTTTCATGCCTGCCGCGACGATCGTCGGGCTGATGTCGCCCGCTTGCTGGATTTGGTCAAATGCCATGACCATACCAATGACAGTGCCAAGGAAACCCAATGACGGTGCCATGGCAATGAAAAGGGTTATCCAAGAGCAACCTTTCTCCAGATTGGCCGCTTGAACTTCGCCATAGCTGGTTACGCCCCGCTCAATGTCCTCTATTGTGTTGTCGATGCGCTCCAGTCCTTGTGCGCACAAAGAAGCCACCGGCCCTCGAGTGTCAAGGCTTAGTTTTCTTGCGCCTTCAATGTCTCCGTGCGTGATGTGGTCAGAAATGTCGTTCATAAACTTCTTCGCATTGATTTCTGACAGGCTCAGGTAGATGATGCGCTCAATGCAAAAAGCGAGTCCAAGGATGAGAGCCAGCGCGACGAGTGACATGAATCCCGCGTTGCCTTCAATAAATTTGGTCTTCAGTACCTGGTGAATGCCGCTGTCACCGCTTTGCTCCTGCTTCTCCATATCGGCCATGGTGGCCTCATTCTCTTCTCCTGCGTCATCGAGCATATCGTCAGAGGATGGGCTTTGGGCAGTAGCTTTGGCAGATCGACTTTCCTTGGTCATTTCGGAATTGGATGAGGGATTGCCCCCATTCTGGACGGTCTGTGTGGACTGTTGGATAGCTTTGGAATTGTCTTGCGCTATGCCCGAAAAAGCTGTCAGAGAAAGCATTGCGGTCATAGTGAATGCCAAGATTTTGTGGTTCATATCTTTTCCTGTTCCTATTTTAGGCAAAAGTAATCATAATATTTCTAAAGCTCATCATCGCTCTGATTTTTTAGGCTTCCTTTTATTTGGTTTTGCCTTTTTTATGTTTCTGAATTTCCATCTATTATCTCACCGAACAGATGATTTCATATCCCATGTTTGGCTGTGCTTAGCAAGGTTGATGTCCACATAAGGAGACTTTCCTAACCTCACGAGTCGATAAATAGTGTAACCCCCATAAATATGCCTGACTATACATCTTTCGATAAATTGCAACGTATTGATAATCAGGTGTTTGACGATGTATTCTTACTGTGGTGGCAAAAGAGGCTTAATGGTGTTGCAATAGGGCCTGAATGGCATTGTAATAGAGCCTAAATTAAGCTTCAATACCAGCTATATTGCGTTGCCATTGGGGCTGTATTGCATGAAGGCTATCGCTGCGTCCAAATACAACAAAGTCCGGAACACAATGGTTGTGTTCCGGACTTTCTATATTAACGTGTTGGAAAAATTATTTTCCTTCTTCCATACGCTTCTTCAGGTCAGCCAGTACGCCGAGGTCGCCCAGTGACGTTCCAGCAGCGACATTCTGAATCTGGGCAGTCTCTTGGTGCTGCTGCTGACGGCGGCCACCACCACGATGAGCGTTGTCACGGCGCGGCTCGTCCTTTACATCCTCGAAAGTGCGAGAGTGGGAGAGGATGATGCGCTTGGAGTCCTTGACAAACTCGATGACCATGAACGGCAGTTCCTCACCCAGTTGAGCCTGTGTGCCATCCTCCTTGACGAGGTGCTTCGGCGTGGCAAAACCTTCGCCGCCCTCATTGAGGGTGATGACAGCTCCCTTGTCCATTGACTCGGTAATCTTACCCATGTGAATGGTGCCCGGCTTGTAGATGGTTTCGTAAGTGTCCCAAGGATTCGGCTCAAGCTGCTTGTGTCCTAAGCTGAGACGACGGTTCTCCTTGTCGATTTCGAGCACGACAACATCAATAGGCTCACCCACCTTGGTGAACTCTGACGGATGCTTAATCTTTTTGGTCCAAGAGAGATCGCTGATGTGAATCAGACCGTCTACGCCTTCCTCAAGCTCCACGAAGATACCAAAGTTGGTGAAGTTGCGCACCTTGGCAGTGTGCTTGCTGCCGACAGGATACTTCACTTCGATGTTCTCCCATGGGTCTTCCTTGAGCTGCTTGAGACCCAAAGACATCTTGCGCTCGGCACGGTCGAGTGTCAGAATGACAGCCTCCACCTCATCGCCAACCTTCAAGAAGTCTTGAGCGGAGCGCAAGTGTTGGCTCCAGGACATCTCGGAAACATGGATAAGTCCCTCTACGCCCGGCTGAATCTCGACAAAGGCACCATAGTCGGCCATCACTACAACCTTGCCCTTCACGTGGTCGCCCACCTTGAGGTTGGGGTCGAGGCTGTCCCATGGGTGCGGTGTGAGCTGCTTCAAGCCAAGGGCTATGCGCTTCTTCTCCTGGTCAAAGTCGAGTATGACGACACGGATTTTCTGGTCAAGTTCCACCACCTCATGTGGATCGCTGACGCGACCCCAAGAAAGGTCGGTGATATGGATGAGTCCATCGACGCCGCCGAGGTCGACAAATACGCCGTAAGTTGTGATGTTTTTGACAGTACCTTCCAGAATCTGGCCCTTCTCCAAGTGAGAAATAATCTCCTTGCGCTGTGCCTCCAGCTCGGCCTCGATGAGCGCCTTGTGGGAAACGACAACGTTGCGGAACTCTTGGTTAATTTTCACGACCTTAAACTCCATTGTCTTGCCGACGAAGATGTCATAGTCGCGTATAGGATGAACGTCAATCTGGCTGCCGGGAAGGAATGCCTCAATGCCAAAGACATCAACAATCATGCCGCCCTTGGTGCGGCTCTTGATATAGCCCTGGATGATTTCATCGTTCTCCATGGCCTTGTTGATGTTGTCCCAGCTCTTCTGGAGACGTGCTTTCTTGTGTGAAAGCTCAAGCTGTCCGTTCTTGTCCTCCTGGCTTTCGACATAAACTTCCACCTTGTCGCCGACCTTGAGGTCTGGATTGTAACGGAATTCAGAAGCGGGAATGACACCGTCGCTCTTGTAGCCGATGTTCACTACGACTTCCTTCTTGTCGATGGAGATAACTTTGCCTTCAACTACTTGATGCTCCTGAATCTTGTTCAGGGTTTCGTCATAGGCCTTGGTCAGCTCGTTTTCTTCTTTGACAGCCTTGGAGTCGTTTTCATACTCGTCCCAGTTGAAGTCTTCCTTCGGCTGTACGTTCTTGTAATCAATCATAAATAGTTAAAAATAAATGAATTAATAAAGTTAGACTTTATGTGAATTGTTCTGTGAAGTGGGCACTTTAGCCCAAATCGCTGCAAAGTTACAAACAATAATCTGAATATCAGCAACTTTCACTTTGTTTTTTGTAGCTTCTGGCGTATACTTTACCGAAATTGTTTTTAGACGGTATCATCCTTCTGCCTTGTCTGGTGCATAGTTTGTGGGGGCGATGATCGAGAGAAAAGAACGGGCATTGGGCTGCTGGTTGCAGCCGGCTTGTATGTAATCGCGGGTGAAGGGGGTGATGTAAATCTGACCGCTTTGAGCATTTTAACCCAAATCAATGTCAATATGCACTTGAAAGCATGCCGGATAGTGAGTATTCTCAAAATTTAAAATAATAGCCTCGTGCGCGTACATTATTAACTTGACGCACCTGCGAGGCTTATTTATGTTTTTTGTATTGGTTCTAAGTTACGCCATTTCTTATTGGCGGTTCAAAGATATGCTGGTAATACGCTCCTGACTATTGACAGTTGCCTTTATGATATATTGCAGCGTAGCCTTGCCCCCTTCACGATTTATCTCCAGTTTTGCGGGGATGGTCACATTGTAGGCGATGGCTTTCTGATCTTCACTTCCCGTTTTTTCACAAGCCGTGGGCTTTTCCATCTTCCATGTAATCGATTTAACGTCTGCCTGATAGAGCTTGTCCCGCATGTATTGCGCTATGTC
>DLLX01000009.1:26310-33670 GCA_002479145.1 Prevotella sp. UBA7551
CGCATTTGGGCAAGTTTGCCAGCTTCCTCATGATGTTTGCCGTCGGGATGCTGGTCGATGTATCTGGCGTAAGCATCTTCAGTATTTACCGAACAGGCAGTTGCCCAATCGAAATCGTCAAGTTTATCCTTAATTAGAGACTCGTAGGGCGTACCGGGATGCGCTTTCAGGTAGGCGGCGTAGGCTGCGCGGGTGTTCTGCTTGACCACCTCTGCCCAGTCGTCTGGACTTTTGTCTTGCAGCATAGAAAGCAATTTTACAGCTTCCTTTATGTGGTCTGCGGGTGCGCTTTGCTCAAAGTCAGCGATGTATTGCTGCAATACGCTGGGGTTTTTGCTTTGCATAGCACTTTCAAACTCTTTGCGCTCATTGTCAGCTTTTGTGTCCTGATAAAAGTAAAGAAGCACAAAACAGGTGATAACCGTAATGGCGAGTGAGACAAGTAGGGAGATGTGCTTGTTCTTTTTTTCCCTGTCTTCCTTGGGCTTTTGTGCGTTATCAATACCTTCGTCCTCTTCATTTGGTATTGCAGTGGCCATATTTTCTGACTCGTGGGGATAATCCTCGTCTATGGGGGTGGCTATGGAGACGGGGGATTCCTCTTCCATGGGAGTGGTATCGTGGGGTTCATCCGTTTTGTTGTCTTCCTGCCAACTGTCTGGAGTGTTGTCTTCTTGTGGGAAATTTTCTCCAGTCTGCATATCAGGGGAAGACACCGCGCGTTGGTGACAGTTCGGGCAAACGTCGTCATCATCCAAGTATATCTCGCCGCAATGGGGGCACTTCACCACATGGCCGGCTATTTCGACACCACAGTTGGGGCAGACAGGAGCTTTGTCGCTCACCTGATGGCCACACTCTGGACATTTGATTATCATAGTTTTAATCGATTTAGTTAAAGTATTCCTGTTGTAAAAAGCAAGGCGGCTATCTTCGTTTGGGGAATCGCAGCTCCCTCATGCTTCGCCTTCCCATCAACCGACTTTTGTCAACATAGCCGTTCACGCCGTTGATGTGCCCTTTGCCCGTGTATTGCCAAGCGAACACGTCGCGTCCGTCCTGAAGCACAGGTGGGGTCTTAGCATAGCGTGCGATGAAGAGAAGGTATCCGTCCAGCTCGTTTTGCAAGTATTTGTTGTAGAAGCTCTCGTAGGTGTAGATGAGTGGCTTGCAGTGGTAGGCGCGCTCCATGAGCCGTAAAAACTTGTGTAGAGAATCGACCAGCTCTTCTCGCCCCAATCCACCAGTGGTCTCAATGTCCACCATCGGGATGAGGTCTTGGTCTTTGGGCTGACACTGGTAGCGGAAGTTTCGTAGCTGTTCGTCCTGTGGGCGGGTGGGACGATAGAAGTGATAGGATCCCACCTTGAGCCCATACCGCTTCGCAAGGTATATGTTTTGCGCGTACCGCTTGTCGATATTAGTTCCACCTTCGGTCGCCTTGAGATACACGAAGGCCATTTTGCTGTTATTGCCGATGGCTTCCCAAAAGACTTCCCCTTGATAATGACTCATGTCCAAGCCGTGGACGTGGTTGCAAGTGTCCTCGCACTGTATGCTGTATTGACCATACATTATGACGGGAAAAGCAAATGCCCAAACGGAAAGAAAGAATTTCTTTATGTTCATAGATTGCAAAGTTAGTGCTTTTTCTGTGAATTACCGTAGTTGGAAGCCATAATTAGCATAAATTTAATCAGAAAAGACGGATTGGAGGATTTTTTTTTGTTGAGATAATAAAACTTTGTACCTTTGCCTTTATGATGGTAAAACAAGAAAATGGCAAACGTGCCGAATGGCTTCGCGCCTTTGGGAGGCTCATTGACGTGCAGTATCGTTTGCGCAAGGATTGTCCATGGGATAGGAAGCAGACTTTCGAGAGCTTGCGCCCGAATACGATAGAAGAGGTTTATGAGCTTGCTGACGCTTTGGCACGTGGCGACAAGGCGGAGATTATGAAGGAGCTGGGTGATGTTATGGAACATGTCATTTTCTATTCCATGCTCGGTGATGAGTCGGGTGCGTTTGACATAGCCGATGTTTGTGACCATCAAAGTGACAAACTCATGTTCCGTCATTCCTTTATAGACTGGAACGATACATCGATGTTGCCTGATGATGTGTCCGGATGGACGGTCAGTTCTTCCGATTTGGTCATCAACGACAAAGGACAAGTAGTCTATCGTACTGACGAGGAGGCGCATAACCAGCGTAGGGAGACCGCTAAAGGGACTCCTTCCACGGCAGTTGCCGTAGAGCAAACATGGGAACAGGTGAAGCAGAGGGAGCGCGATGGCAACAAGAGTGTTCTTTCTGGAGTGCCCGATGCATTGCCATCCATTATTAAGGCGTACCGTATACAAGATAAAGCACGCAACGTGGGCTTTGATTGGGAGAATCCTTCAGACGTGTGGGGCAAGGTACGCGAAGAACTTAACGAGTTGGAAGCGGAGTTGCGGAAAGGAAACAGTGAGTCTTCGGAGCGTGAGCTGGGAGACTTTCTATTCTCAGTCATCAATGCTGGGCGACTCTATCGGCTCAATCCTGACAACGCATTGGAGCATACCAATCATAAATTCATCCGACGTTTCAACTATGTGGAGCGTCAAGCCAAACTCCAGGGGAAGTCTATCAAAGACCTCACACTGAATGAGATGGACCAGTTATGGAATGAGGCGAAGCAAGAAGAGAAAAAACAAGATAAGCAAGAGAAATGCGAAGATTAACATTGCTCATGTTGACCATGTTGGCTTTAGGGGTCATTGTGGGTTGCAACAATAAGTCTAAAGAGGGAAATGTAATCGCCCCTAATGCGGAAAGTGGAGACACAGCGTCTAAGGACTCAACGATTTATGGCAAGTTGATAGACGGAGGAATGAATAGCATGATCCTCCTTACCGACGATGGCGATACCTTGGAGCTGTTGCGCAATCCGGAAGACACGTCTGAAGTTGTCAAGGGAGGAATAGTCCCCAACGATCGTTATGCAGTCATCGCCTATACCAGTTATGGTGATCGCTTCATTCGCACAGCAATCAATATCGAGTCGTTGAAAGGAAATTGGAGCAGCTTGGACCGAAATTTTGAAATCAAGGACGATGGTACGGTTACATCATCCGTGTCTTCTGAGACCAACGCTTGGAAGAATTGGGAAATATACAATGGACGGTTGGTGCTTGGCCATGACACTTTCACGGTGGATGAGTTAGGCGCTGATTCCATGTTGCTGGAAAACCAGCAAGGCATTTATGCTTTCAAACGTGGTGTAAAATGACAGTTAAGGGAGCTGGTGCATAGGATGGAACCTTTTCGGGTAAAGATATTGGGCTGTGGAAGTGCATTACCCACTGGGAAACATTTTGCCTCCTCGCAGGTGATTGATGTGCGTGGTAAGCAGTTTATGGTAGATTGCGGTGAAGGGACGCAGATGCAATTGCGCAAGTATCGTGTCCACTTCTCGCGCCTCATCGCTGTTTTCATCTCCCACATGCATGGTGATCATTGCTTCGGACTGCTGGGAATGCTTTCCACTTTCGGTATGACGGGGCGTAATGCGCCGTTGCATCTCTATGCTCCCGACTATTTTGAACCGCTTTTCAAGGAGGAACTCGATTTCTTTTGTCCCAGTTTGGGATTTGAGGTGGTGTATCACCCAGTAGATACCACTGTAAATAAGGTGCTTTACGAGGATAAAACCCTCGTAGTAGAAAGTATTCCTTTGAGCCATCGCGTGCCTTGTAATGGTTTTCTTTTTAACGAAAAGCCTACTCTGCCGCACATTCGACGTGATATGATTGACTTCTATGGTATTCCGTTAAGCCAGATTAACAATATCAAAGCGGGTGCGGGATGGACAACTCCGGATGGAGTGGAAGTACCGCATGAACGGTTGGTAACGCCCGCTGACCCAACAAGAAGCTATGCTTATTGCTCCGACACGCGCTATATGCCCGATTTGCATCGGTATGTAGAGGGAGTTAGTACGCTCTATCACGAGAGCACCTATGACAATTCCCATGCAGACAGGGCAAAACTCTTCTGGCATAGCACTGCGGGACAGGCTGCACAGGTGGCTCGCGATGCCCATGTGGGAAAGTTGTTGTTGGGACATTATTCAGCTCGATATGACGATGAGAATACTTTGCTGCGGGACGCAAGAGCTGTGTTTCCCCAGAGTTACCTTACCAATGAGGGGCTCACATTCGACGTGTAGGAAGCGGAGATTCTGCAATTTATTGTATCACGGCGATTAAAAGATGTTAAAGTGACCTGCGCAACCGTTTTGTCAGCTGCTCAATTTGTTCTTTTTTACTACCTTTGCAGAAACCTATTGAATATAAGGATATGAAAAAGAAAATATTAGCAGGAATTGTTTTGTCTGGTTTCATGGTCTTAGGCATGCCCATGAATGCAAATGCTGAGGCGTCTATTTTGATAATTGAACAGGAAAGTCAAAAAGTAACAGTTTCTGTTTCTGGTTCCATACTCCGTGTAACGGGAGGTGATGGCGAGGTCCTACATATTTATAATGTTACTGGTGTACGCGTAATGAGCATTCGCGTCGATGGGTATGACAAGAGCTACTCACTCAATCTCCCGAAAGGATGCTATATCGTTAAGATAGGAAAGACCGTGCGCAAGATTACCATCCGTTAGTTTAGGGTGGCCTTAAACGGCAGTTTTCTCTTCCTTATTATTCCCTATATCAATGGTATCTCTGCCTTGTGAGTCTGAGATTCAGCAAATGTTGGCAGACCCTGACCAAAGGCAGAAAGCGTTTTCAGCGCTTGTCAAGGCATGTAGCCGTCCTCTTTATTGGAAAATACGTGGCATTGTCATCACTCATGAGAATGCCGACGATGTGCTTCAAAACACTTTTTTGAAGGCTTGGCGCAGTCTGGACGACTTCCGAGGTGGCTCCAAATTGAGTACTTGGCTCTATCGAATTGCCGTAAATGAGTCCCTCGACTATCTCCGAAAAGAAAAAGCGCGAGGACTACAGCAGTCCGAAAACACCACTTCTGTAGCCAGCCAACTTGCTTCCGACCCTTATTTCGACGGTGATAAAGCACAGGCTTTACTTCAAGAGGCAGTCACCACGTTGCCAGATGTTCAACGTGTTGTCTTTTCTTTGCGCTATTTTGACAACATGAAGTACAAAGAGATGAGTCAGGTGCTTAAAACAAGCGAAGGCGCGCTGAAAGCTTCTTATCACTTTGCCGTGGAGAAAGTGACCAATTATCTTAAAATTCACCAATAACAGTAACTCTTTCCATTATCTGTTTGAAGCCATTCGCATCTGCATTAACACCGTTTTCGCATGATGATGTAAATGACAACTGGTGCACCGATAAGTGGTGTGACGGCATTTATGGGAATGATTCCTCCGTCAGAAGGTAGTGAGCAGAGTAGATTGCAGAGCAGGGCGACTACGCTGCCGCAAAGCATTGTGCAGGGCATCAACATCCTTTGGTCATCGTTGCCCAGCAGTAGCCTCGCAATGTGAGGCACGGCAAGTCCGATAAAAGCTATAGGACCACAGAAAGCCGTGGTCGTTGCGGTGAGCAGACCGACAAGAATGAGCAGCCCATTGCGCACTCTATGTGTTGCTATGCCCATACTATCGGCATATTGAGAGCCTAATTGGATGATATTTAACGGCTTAATGAGCAGTAAACAAAGAGCCATGGCAGAAAGGTTTATGAGCGCAAAGGCAGGCACGAACTGCAGAGAAACTCCTCCGAAGTTGCCCATTCCCCAAACCATAAAGCTCCGTATGCCTTCTTCGGTGGCAAAGTAGTTGAGCAGTGATACCACCGACGATGCTACATACCCCACCATTAGCCCAGCGATGAGCAGCATGAGGCTGTTGCGCATAAGCGTAGAAAACAGAAATATCAGTGCCGTGATCGCCATGGCACCAGCGAATGCAGAGCCGATGACGGCCATGAAGCCTGTCCAGGTAAATAGTGCCGTGGTAACGCTTCCACCCCAAAGCAACATGACCAAGGCCACGCCGAGGCTTGCTCCACAGCTCACGCCGAGCACGTCCGGTCCAGCAAGAGGGTTGTGGAAGGTCGTTTGCAGTACTAAACCGCTCGTAGCGAGCGATGCACCGCAGAGGATGGCTGTCAGTGCTTGCGGCAAGCGGGTGTCAAGTATGATGAATTGCCAGCTGGGTCTATCGCTTGTTTCACCCATAAGAATGTTGATGATTTCGTTATAGGGAATCCGTACTGGCCCGATGAACAAGCATAGTGAGAAGAGCACGGTGGCAAACAACACCAACGTTCCTCCCACGATTACCTGCTTAGGGCAGTTTGTATTCCTGCCTTTCTTGGTCATGAGGAGCACTTCTTTTTAATGTATAGGCTGAAAATAACGCAATTTGTTGCCCAGGTAGGTCTTCGTTGTGGGGTGGAAAATGATGATAAGATCACGAAGAAGCCAGTCTGGTCTCCAGGAGACTTCTTCAAAGTAAGGCCTTTTGTCCACAGCGCAACCAAAAATCCGACCTTTACTATATGCTTTCAGCTCTCGGTAGCCTGCAAATTCTTGCAACAACAGCTTCTTGCTCATATTCCCTTGAAAACTCATCAGCCATGTATCGGCCTCGCCCATCTTGTCGAGTATAGTCTCAAAGGGTAGTGCAAGAGATCCACTATGGTTGTCGTTGGCATAGGCATAGTCGATATTGGCATCCCGATAAAGCATTCCCATGGTGCTTCTACCACCCGGAATGTACCAGACTGTTCCCGTTTTACGTTCAGGCAGGATGTTCCCACGTTTTCCATCCTTCTTGGCGATACCCTTGAAACGCTGGTATTCTCGTTCCACGGTGTTGAATAGGCTGTCGGCTTCCTTTCCAAGTCCCACTAATCGTCCATAGAATCTCATCCATTCCGCCCTGCCGAGAGCGGAAGTCTCCATGTAGTCTGCACATTCGATGATGGGAATCGTTGTCTTTTCGAGTGCACCATATCCACCGCCATTATCGAAAGGGGAGAGTAGTACTGCGTCAGCCTGGCTATCGATGATTCGCTCCACGTTGGGGTTCATGGCTTCGCCACAATCGGCAATAGCATCATTTTCCCCTTGGTTTTTGAGCCTTCGTTGTATGTCTGGAATAAGCATATACTTTGAGTCTGCCACACCTATAATCCCTTTTCCCCCTCCAAGCCACTCCATCAGATTGGCATGGGCTGTCGTGAAGATCACCATCCGCTTCAAGGGCACGTGAATGATAGTCCCGTTGGTTTTCGGACAGGTCTTCTCTTTGTCGACAAGGTAGTAGATATGAAGTGTCTTTCCTTTCTTCCAGGGGTCGCGAAGTTCTACGCGTGTGTAGCCTTCACATTTT
>DLLX01000088.1:0-4469 GCA_002479145.1 Prevotella sp. UBA7551
CGCAAGAAGATGCTCGAGAAGCTCAATGTTGAGGAAATCCGACCCTCCAGCCGTAAGTATCCGGGCATCATCTTCCAGATGGACCGTGAGCCGGGCAACCAGATTCTGCAGGTGGAGAATCTGAAAGCTGTCGACACCGACGGCACAGTGCTCTTTGACAAGGTCAACTTCAATATCGAGAAGGGGCAGAAAGTCGTCTTCCTTTCCCACAATCCGAAGGCCATGACCGCCCTCTTCGAGATCATCAACGGCAACCGTGAGCCTGACGCGGGCACCTATAAGTGGGGTGTGACCATCACCACGGCCTACCTTCCCCTTGACAATACCAAGTTCTTTGAGAGCGACAAGAACCTCGTCGACTGGTTGTCGCAGTACGGACCGGGCAACGAAGTGACCATGAAAGCCTACCTGGGGCGCATGCTCTTCCGCCAGGAGGAGGTCGAAAAGAAAGTCAATGTGCTCTCCGGAGGGGAGAAGATGCGCTGCATGATTGCCCGTATGCAGCTGCAAAACGCCAACTGCCTCATCCTCGACACTCCTACCAACCATCTTGACTTGGAAAGCATCCAGGCCTTCAACAACAACCTTGTGCAGTTCAAGGGCATCATCCTCTTCAGTTCCCACGACCATGAGTTCATCGAGACCGTGGCCAATCGCGTCATCGAACTGACCCCACGGGGCACCATTGACAAGCTGACCAACTACGATGAGTACATCCACAACGAGCAACTCAAGGAGCAAAGGGCCAAGATGTATCAGTAAGCCATCGTCCCTACTCGCCGGGCAGCAGACGGTTCTCTGCTGTTCCGGTGGGACTCATCTCCCTTCTTTATGGGGTAGGGTGTAAGCTCCGTGCTGCTCGAGGGGGATAAGTTACAGTTTCTGAGAGCTGCGCACGATGCCGTTGGCACGCTATTTGCTGGTTAATTAAAATAAAATCAATACGATCATGAGCAAAGAAAAAAAGATAAAAGTAGAAGGAGAGTCTTCCGATGTGGATTCCCGCCACACCGAGGACAACGATGTGAAAGTGGCCGACAAGGCCGCCAACGACGACAATACGGAGCAGGCGGAGAAGGCCGATGAGCCGCAGCAGACCCCTGAGGAGAAGGCAGAGGCTGAGGCCATGGAGTGGAAGGACAAGTATCTTCGCCTCTTCGCTGAGTTCGACAACTACAAGAAACGCACCGTCAAGGAGAAGGCGGAGCTGATTCTTAATGGCAGTGAGAAGACCATCACTGCCATCTTGCCCATTCTCGACGACCTGGAGCGAGCCCTTTCCAACAAGGGCGACGACGCAGAGGCGGTGCGCGAGGGATTCCAGCTCATTGCCAAGAAGCTCGAGAAGATACTCGAAGGCCTGGGCGTGAAGCGCATTGACGCCAAGGACAAGGACTTCGATGTCGATTATCATGAGGCCATTGCTATGGTGCCGGGCGCCGACGACAAGAAAGGCAAGGTCATCGACTGCGTGCAAGCAGGCTATATGCTCAATGACAAAGTGATACGTCATGCCAAGGTGGCTGTAGGACAATAAGACATTATGGCAGCAAAGAGAGACTATTACGAGGTGCTCGGCGTGAGCCGGGGGGCCTCGGAGGACGAGATTAAGGTGGCTTACCGCAAGCTGGCCATCAAGTATCACCCCGACCGCAACCCGGGTGACAAGGCAGCCGAGGAGAAATTCAAGGAGGCTGCAGAGGCTTACGACGTGCTCCACGACCCCCAGAAGCGGCAGCAGTACGACCAATTTGGATTCAATGCCCCTGGAGGCGGCTTCGGAGGCGGTAGCGGTTTCGGAGGCGGCGGATTCTCCATGGACGACATTTTCTCCATGTTTGGCGATGTCTTCGGCGACCGTGGCGGCTTCGGAGGGTACTCCGGAGGAAGAGGCGGCTCCCGCCAAGCCCCGCGATACCGTGGTGCTGACCTGCGCGTGCGGGTACGCCTGTCGCTTCAGGAGGTGGCCACGGGAGTGACCAAGAAGCTCAAGTTGCACAAAGATGTGGTATGCCCCCACTGCCATGGTACGGGAGCAGACGGAGGAAGTGCCCCAGAGACTTGCCCCAACTGCCACGGAAGCGGTGTGGAGATACGCACCCAGCAGAGCATATTCGGCATGATGCAGACCCAGACCACGTGTCATGTGTGCGGTGGCGAGGGGAAAATCATCAAGAACAAGTGTAAGGCTTGCGGCGGCACAGGCGTCGTCCGGGGTGAGGAAATCATCGAGGTCAACATCCCTGCCGGTGTTGCCCAGGGCATGGTCGTCAACGTGCCGGGCAAGGGAAACATGGGCAAGCACAACGGAATACCGGGCGACATACAGGTCTATATTGAGGAAGAAGATAACGATACCTTCGTCCGCGACGGACAGGATGTGGTCTACAATCTCCTGCTCGACATTCCCACAGCCACCCTCGGCGGCGAAGTCTCTGTGCCTACCATCGACGGAAGCAGCGTAAAAATCAAGATTGCGCCAGGCACGCAGCCCGGAAAGACACTGCGCCTGCGTGGCAAAGGCCTTCCCGCTGTGAAGGGCTATGGCCATGGTACGGGCGACCTCATCGTTCAGGTGAGTGTCTATATCCCCAAAACGCTCAATGCAGGGGAAAGAAAAGCGATAGAGAGCTTCCGCGACAGCGAGAACTTCACGGGCGACAAGCACACTAAGCATTCCATCTTCCAGGCCTTCAAGCGGCTCTTCGAATAGGCTCTTGTCTGCAAGAAGGACAGCTGGAGTGCGCCATGCGCTTGACCTTGCGAGCTGCCGGGAAACAGTAAGCCCTGTAAGGGGAAAGAGGCGCATAGCCAAGGAACACTTCCTGGGCTGTGCGCTTTTGCGTTGATGCTCTCCCGACCAGCCCTCTGCGCAGACCACAAGTGGCTCCAGCTCTGCGGCAAAGACAGCGAATAAAGCCTTCACCACCCCCATACCATAAAAGAAAGAAAAATGAACTATAAGGAGACAGTAGAATATTTGTTCCACAGTACGCCTGTGTTTGAACAGGTAGGGGCGTCAGCCTACAAGAGTGGCTTGGAGAACTCATGGGCACTCGATGACCACTTTGGCCATCCCCACACCCACTTTCTCTCCATCCATGTGGCGGGCACCAACGGCAAAGGGTCTTGTTCCCACACCTTGGCAGCCATCCTTCAGGCCGACGGATACAAGGTAGGACTGTACACCAGCCCCCACCTTGTCGATTTCCGGGAGCGCATCCGCGTCAATGGCGAGATGATACCCGAGCAGTATGTCGTCGACTTTGTGGCGCAGGAACGCCACTTCTTTGAGCCGCTCCACCCCTCGTTCTTCGAGTTGACCACCGCCATGGCCTTCAAGTACTTCGCCGAACAGCACGTCGACATAGCGGTTATAGAGGTGGGACTGGGCGGACGGCTCGACTGCACCAACATTATCACCCCCATTCTTTCCGTCATCACCAACATCTCCATGGACCATACGCAGTTTCTTGGCCATACGTTGCCCGAGATAGCCCATGAGAAGGCCGGCATCATCAAGCCCGGCGTGCCCGTCGTGGTGGGCGAGGCACTGCCCTTGACGCGTCCCGTCTTCGAGGCGAAGGCGCAGAAGGAGGGGGCAACAATTGTCTTTGCCGAGGACATTCCCGCCGTGCTTTCGTCGCACGACACCCCCGATGGCCGCGAATACCGCACCCGCTACCTCGGCACATTGCGTGGAGAGCTGCGCGGCGACTACCAGACGCACAATGCCAACACCATCGTCACGGCTGCCATGTTGCTCATCAACCGGGGCATCATCCGCCATCCGGAGAGCGTCGGCGAGGGATTGGCCACCGTTTGCCGCCGAACGGGGCTGACCGGACGCTGGCAATCGCTGCCGGGCCATCCCCATGCCGTGTGCGACACCGGCCACAATGTGGCGGGATGGCAGTACCTTTCGCGCCAGATTGAGGCACAGCCCGCCCGCACACGGCGCATCGTCTTCGGCATGGTTGACGACAAAGACCTCACCCATGTCATGGCGCTCCTTCCCCAAGATGCCACCTATTACTGGACGCAACCATCTACCCACCGCGCCTTCCCCGTCGAGAAGGTGGCCGCGTGTGGGCAGAATTGTGGACTGTGCGGCTCCATCTTCCACACCGTGCCCGAAGCCTATCAGGCTGCATTGGCCGATGCCGACCCCGACGACTTCCTGTTTGTCGGAGGTTCCAGCTATGTGGTAGCCGACCTCCTTGCCAGTTTGCAGGCCACGAAGTAATCGCCACGGGCGGCTGATGGGAGGGAGAGACTGCCCCACGTGGACGCACAACCTGTGCCGGTACGGCTTACCGCTCCATGCGGTGAGGATGTCAAGTCTTTTTATTGCGCCTCCCCTGTCCACCGTCCTGCTCCGAACAGTACACAATGGCGTTTGGGTATGGAATAGTGTCTTGTTCTAATGCACTAACGTATTGATTATCAAATCGTTGCAAAAGAGCCTA
>DLLX01000088.1:4502-8087 GCA_002479145.1 Prevotella sp. UBA7551
TAGGCTCTTTTGCAACGATTTTCAGCCCCTATTACAAGCTCATTCAGCCCCTTTTGCGAGGCAATGGGAGTGATAGGGCGATGCGTTGCTGCAACTATCGGGACTTCGAGAGAATTTTGTCTGTTTTTATTATCCCCAATCTGTCATTGGATTTCATCGGAAAGATGGAAATTCTATCGTCTATTTTGTCGATTTCTGCTGAATGTCCGAATGGGGTTTGTGGCTGAGTCAGCACCACTACTTTCCCGCTTTCTGGCATCTCCACTGCTGCTTGAAGCGCCATGAAGAACGCTATAAGTATACGGAAAAGAAACTTTTGGCAGACTTTGCCGTTTTTCCGTGCCATATATTTGTGCAATCCAGCTTTTTTTTGTTACTTTGCAGGTTAAGGAAAAATAACTAACTTACGAAGATTATGGAAGAGACACAACTGCTTTGTGGCCTGAAGCGTGAAGATTTTCAGACCACCATCGACGGCAAGAAAACCGACCTATACGTGCTCCGCAACAGTCATGGCAACGAAATCGCACTGACCAACTACGGCGGTGCCATTGTGGCCGTCATGATGCCCGACCGCGACGGTAAGCGCGCCAACATCATTCAGGGGCACGACAGCATCAAGGGGGTCGTGGAGTCGCCCGAGCCTTACCTCTCCACCCTTGTGGGACGCTATGCCAACCGCATCGCCAAAGGGCGGTTTCAGCTCCACGGCAAGGAGTACAGCCTGGCCATCAACAACGGCCCCAACTGCCTGCACGGGGGTAAACGGGGATTCAATGCCAAGGTGTGGGATGCCACACAGGTGAGTCCTGCGGGCGTGGTCATGAAGTACACCAGCCCCTATGGAGAGGAAGGCTTCTCCGGAGAGCTGGTCGTATGGGTGGCGTTCACCCTCACTGAGGCCAATGAGCTGGTCATAAAGTACCGCGCCACGACCAACAAGAAGACGGTCATCAATCTCACTCATCACGGGTTCTTCTCTCTTGCCGGCATCGGCAATCCCACCCCCACGGTAGAGAACGTTCTCCTCGAGGTCAATGCCGACCATTATTTGCCCATCGACGACACCTCCATCCCTACGGGCGAGATTCGCAAGGTGGAGGGTACGCCCTTCGACTTCCGTACCATGAAGCCCGTGGGACAGGACATTGAGGCCGACGATGAGCAGTTGCGTCACGGCGCAGGCTACGACCATTGCTTCGTGCTCAACAAGCGGGAGGAGGGTGAGCTGACCCTCGCCGCCCGTGTAAAAGAGCCGGTCAGCGGACGCACCATGGCCGTCTATACCACCGAGCCGGGCGTGCAGCTCTACACGGACAACTGGGCCGACGGCTACGAAGGACAGCTCGGGGCTACCTTCCCACGCCGGAGCGCCATCTGCCTGGAGTGCCAACACTTCCCCGACAGTCCTAACCATCCTTACTTCCCATCCGTGGTCCTGAACCCTGGGGAGGAGTATAATCAAAAGACCATTTACCAATTTGGCGTGGAGAAGTAGTCTCCGCTGCCGTCTGGAGGCACGTAAGCCCCGTGTGGGCGACCCAGTCTGCCAGACCGCATAGCGCCACCAGGCCCGCCGCCTCGCTCCCGCAGTCTACACTTCGGGACGGGGCGGTGCGGGCGAGTGTCCTCACCTTCACAGCACAACAACTATCCTATAGAGAACAAAATATCAATATCCAAAAATGGAACAAAACTCAAAACACCAGGGAAGCATGATAGCCATTCTGGCAATGATCTTCCTTTTCGCCATGATTGCCTTCGTGACCAATCTTTGTTCGCCGATGGCCGTCATCCTGAAAAACAATTTCCACGTCTCTGAATTTCTTGCCCAGGTGGGCAATTACGGCAACTTCGGGGCCTATCTCGTCATGGGTGTGCCCGCAGGACTGCTCATTCAGAAGTTCGGCTACAAGAAAACCGCCCTCATAGCCCTCATTGTCGGCATCGTCGGCTTGCTCTTTCAGCGCACCAGTGAGTCGTTAGGATTCGCTGTCTATCTCGTTGGCGCATTCATTTCCGGGATGTGCGTGTGCATGCTCAACACCGTGGTCAACCCCATGCTCAACCTCCTGGGAGGCGGTGGCAACCGCGGTAACCAGCTGGTACAGATTGGTGGCGTGTTCAACTCCGCCGCGGCAGTCTGCGTTTACATCCTTATGGGTTGGATGATTGGCGATGCCAGCACGGCAAAGGTCTCCGCTGCCACCCCGGCACTGATGATTGCGCTCGCCATTTTTGTGTTTGCCTTCATCGTTATCTTCTTCACCAAGATTAAGGAACCGGCACAGCCGAAGCACGATGCCGACCACAACCGCTACAGTTGCTACTCCTTCCGCCACTTCAAGCTCGGCATGCTGGCCATCGCTGTCTATGGTGCGGTCGAGGTATGTCCGCCCACTTACATTCTCTCCTACCTCACCTCGCCTGTCGATGCCGTCAATCCAGGACTCGGAATGGATGCCCGCTATGTGGGCACTTTGAGCGCGGTGTACTTCATCTTCATGCTCATCGGCCGCTTTATTGGAGGTCTGGTGGGCGGAAAGGTGTCGCCCAGGGCGATGATTGCTTCCGTCAGCCTCGCTGCCGTGGTGCTCGTGGGTGTGGGAATGCTCCTCCCTGTGGACGTTACCATCAGTTTCCCGGGCATCGACTATGTCAACCTGTGCCTCATCTGGGGTGAGATTCCCGTGGGTATCTTTGCCTTTATGCTCATCGGCTTCTGCGCTTCCGTGATGTGGGGCGGCATCTTCAACCTCGCCACTGAGGGACTGGGCAAGTACACGGCCAAGGCTTCGGGCGCCTTTATGATGATGGTGGCTGGCTTTGCCGTGCTCATCGGCATCCAGGCAGTGGTCATTGACCTCACCCACAACTACATTGGCAGCTTCGTGGTCGTCCTCCTTGCAGCGGCATACATCTTCTATTATGCGCTCTGGGGGTCGAAGAATGTCAATGCCGACATTCCTGTGGACTAACCGAAGGTCCTGTTTTAATGAATACAATCAACTAATCAGAAAGGAAAACCTATGGATATAGAATTTGTGAGAAGCCGCTTCATCAAGCATTTTGACGGAAAGACCGGCAACATATATTTTTCTCCGGGGCGCATTAACCTCATCGGCGAGCACACGGATTACAACGGAGGCTTTGTCTTCCCGGGAGCAATAGACAAGGGTATCATGGCAGAGGTGCGCCCTAACGGGCTGGACACCGTCATGTGCTACTCCATTGACTTGAAGGATCGTGTGGAGTTCAAAGTCGATGACCCGCAGGAGCCGCGTGCCACATGGGCGCGCTACGTCTATGGCATGGTACAGGAGTTTCGCCGACTCGGCGTGGACGTGAAGGGATTCAACATCGCCTTCGCGGGCAACGTGCCCATTGGGGCGGGCATGAGCAGCTCCGCGGCCATGGAAAGTTGCTTTGGCTGTGCGCTCAACGACCTCTTTGGCAACAATAAGGTGTCGAAATGGGACATCGTCTTGGCGGGGCAGGCCACTGAACACAAGTATGTCGGGGTGAATTGTGGCATCATGGACCAGTTTGCCAGCGTCTTTGGAAAGAAGGGCAAGCTGATGCGTC
>DLLX01000088.1:8139-15998 GCA_002479145.1 Prevotella sp. UBA7551
AGTTTGAGTATTTCCCATTTGATCTGGAGGGCTACAAGCTCGTGCTGGTCAACTCAAAGGTGAAACACGAGCTTGTGGGAAGCCCCTACAATGACCGGAGGCAGAGCTGCGAGAACGTGGTCAAGGCCATTGCCGCACAGTTCCCCAGCCGAAAGGTCGAAACATTGCGCGATGCCAGCTGGGCCGACCTGGACGCAGTGCGCGACAAGGTGAGTGCTGAGGACTTTAAGCGTGCCCACTTTGTGCTCGGTGAAAAGGAGCGGGTGCTGGCCGTTTGCGACGCACTTCACAAGCGAGATTACGAAACCGTGGGACAAAAGATGTATGAGACCCACGAGGGATTGAGCAAAGACTATGAGGTAAGCTGCGAGGAACTCGACTTCCTCAACGCCGTTGCGCACGATTGTGGGGTCGCAGGGTCACGCATTATGGGCGGTGGCTTCGGCGGATGTACCATCAATCTCGTGCGCGACGACCGCTATGACCACTTCGTAGAGGAGGCAAAGCGCCGCTACGAAGAGAAGTACGCACTCGTGCCGGAGGTCTATCCCGTTGTCATCAGCGACGGATCCCACCGTGTTTGCTGAGACGTTAACTGCCTTTTGAGGGCATTTCTGTGAGTGGGTGGGGCTGCATGAGAACAATATGCTGCCCCACCCACTTTGTTTTTCATGCGGATTCTTTCACTTTCTCGAATGACCTTTGGGCATGAAAGGCTTGTTTCTGCCATGTTTTTTCAGAACACCAAGTTGAAGCCGAAGCGTATTCCACCCTTCGAAATGCCTGGGTAGGCGGTGTAGGTCAGGCGACGCACATAGTCGATTTCAAACATTTGGAGGATGTTGTGGATGCCGACGACCAGCTCAAGGTACGGCTCACTGCCCATGATATGTGTACCTTCGGGCAGCTGCCAGAGGTCATCGCGCATCCGGTTGGCCGGTAATGTGGGGTTGTTCTTGTCCGAAAGGTGCCCCCACATACCCTTGAACGCCACATATTCCCGCAGCTTCAGTTTGCGAAAACCGGGAATACGGTTGAAGAGTTTACCCGCTATGTCCCATGCAATGTTAAACTGTAGATAGCGGTCATTGATAAATTCCATGTCCTCCATGAGGTTGAAAGACCCCTGATGTTCAAATAATGACGTGTTGACGGGGGGCAGACAGAGCATGAAATAGGGCGCGCGGTTCCACTCAGCCCCTGCCATCAGCCGCAAGTCGAGATGACCCCATGAGGCGAGCCAGACCCGCTTGTAGGCCTTTGCCTCCGTTAGGTGGTAGCGATACTGCCCCCCAAGGAAGCCGTTGAAGCCCATGGCATGGCGCAAGGTGAACTGTGGCGCATCGAGATTGACCTCTATGCGGTGCTGTTTGGTGTTGACATAGCTTTGTCCGGGGCGGAAATCGATGCCCGCAGACAGCTCCGTGGTGCGGATTCTTTGCACCGGCGTGCCGTCAAGTCGTGTGAATGACAGCGTCCCCGTGGGACGATTGCTCTCCGTTTTGAGTTGTAAAGAAGTGGTCAGCCCGTAGTTTGTCTCCCAATTAAAGCTGAGCATCTGGCGGTTGTAGAGGTACATCTGCTCCGCTTTCTGCGGTTTGACGGACATAAACATGTTGTCCTTGTCGTGCTCCAAGTACTTATCCGACGGCGATTCCACGTCCTTGTTGGCCTCAAAGCTGATGGTTCGGATGGGAAACTCGTTGGGTTGGTACTGCGGTTTGTTGAAGGAGTAGGTCAGTTTCGCGTCATAATAATGCGTCTTCGACTTCGTTCCGTAGGCATAATACCCCTCTCCAAACCAGTGAGGCGACAACTTTGCCGTGGTTCGAGCAGATGCACGGAGGCGGATTCCGTCCACAAAATTGCGCGAAATGATGGTGTTGATAGGCCCAATGTCCACCTTGCTCCGTCCTTCAGAGGACGTTTCGATGAAGTTTTCTGCAAAAGCCTTCACCGCTACCATCACCCATTTGAAGCGACTTGTCTGCTTCATCTGTCGGATAAAGTTGTCCATGTTCGCCTCTCCGTGCGTTAACGGGGCGCGTCGGTTCTCCTTCCAGAATGCCTCATCGCGCGACTTGGCGTGCGGTTCGTACAATGTTGCCGCGCGTCCCCGGAAGAGTTTTGCGTCGATAGGGGCGAAACTATAGTTGTCCCGCTTCGTTGTGCGGATGACAATGGCCCGTTGGATGAGGCTGGTGAGCTGCAATTCAGCCACCATATTGTCCGTTGTCAATGCCCAGTCGCCATTTGTCAGCCGCTCAAACTCCTGCTCAAATCGTATGGACTGGACGAAATTGACACCTGTTCCCGCCGGCATCTGCATCACGCAGCGGCGTACATGAAGCGAGCTGTCGTTGAGAATGTACAGCTCTCCACGAAATCCGAAGTCCTGATTGTTGGCGGGCATGAACTGTAAGCGGATGCAACTGTCACCCGCTACCGCCACGGTATCCTCTATATAGAAATGGTAGAAGCTGATGGCCGTGGCGCCAATGGGTGACGGGAAACGCTTCTGAAGAAAGGCAACTTGGTCGTCATAGAGGTCGATGTCGCAGAAAAAGTCCTTCGCCATCGTATTGAATAGTTCGCCCGTCTGTACGAGTTGGGAGATGCCTCGGGTGGTTTGCCCGCGCACAATGTCCCGCTCCGCGCCCGGATTTCGCCGGTAAATGTGGGTGACGGCGGTCTCATCGACCGATACCGGGAGGATAAACTGGTTGTTATACGGGCACACTTCCACCTGTCCGAGCAGCCATGGTGAGGTCGTGAACATGCTTCCCTGCAGCTCTTCGGGCGTAATGTTGTTGATTGCCATTGTCAACTTCTGGTATTTGTCATACTGATAGAAGTCGTGTCGTTCGAGGTTGGTGCGTCGTTTAGCCGCTATCACCCTTCTCATCAGCTCCACGGCAGGGTTTCCCTTGCGCTTATAGCCTTTCTTCCGCTTGCTCTTGACCGACACTTCAGCCAGTTGCGTGTCCGAGGGGGTAAGTCTGATGATGATATCGCGGGTGGATGTGTGTCGGGTAATCTTCATTCGCTCCGTCCGGTAACCCACGGATGAGACGCGAATCACGTGCCCCTCGCGGCGCGGCAGGACGAATTTCCCTTGCGCATCAGCCGACACACTGTTGCGCTGGTCAGTATATTGCAACGTGGCGTTGGCGATGGTGTCGAGCGTTACGGCATCCACCACCACGCCATGCAAGCTCTGTGCGACGGCAGAAAGCGTCATCGCACAGAGTATCAAGAATGTTATCGAGCGTCTTTTAGTCGATTTCCTCATCTGCCTCGTAACCGCCCATCTCGCGGATGGCGTTCTTCAGCATTACGTACTGGTCGAAAAGGTTGTTCACAGCCACCTCACCTTTGGTGAAGTCATGCATTGGAGCCTTGAGGAAGAAGCTCAGGAACCGCTGTATGCCGTACCGTCCTGCGCGGGCAGCAAGGTCGCACAGCAGCGAAAGGTCGAGCAGCAGCGGGGCCGCCAAGATGGAATCGCGGCAGAGGAAGTTGATCTTTATCTGCATCGGGTAGCCCATCCATCCGAAGATATCGATGTTGTCCCATCCCTCTTTGTTGTCGTTGCGGGGCGGATAGTAGTTGATGCGCACCTTGTGGAAGACGTTTCCGTAGAGGTCGGGCTGGTCTTCAGCACGGCAAATGGTCTCCAATGTGGAGAGTTTGCTCACCTCCTTGGTGTGGAAGTTGGCCGGCTCATCCAGCACAAGTCCGTCGCGATTGCCCAGAATATTGGTGGAGAACCATCCCGAAAGTCCGAGGTTGCGCACCTTGAGGATAGGAGCGAATCCACTCTTGACGAGCGTCTGACCGGTCTTGAAGTCCTTACCGGCAATCGGCAGCTTCGTCTTCTCAGCCAGTTCCCACATGGCAGGAATGTCAAGCGTAGTGTTTGGTGCGCCCATGATGAAAGGTGCGCCCTCCATCAGTGCCGCATAAGCATAGCACATGGACGGTGCCACGTGCTCGCGGTCGTCGGCTTCGATGGCTTTGTCCAGTTTTTCGAGTGAGCCATGGAATGCTTCGTTGTAGGGAACGTATATCTCTGTCGATGCAGCCCAGATGACTACGATGCGTGCGCAACCATTCTTTGCCTTGAAGTCGCGGATGTCCTGGCGCAGCTCCTTGATCATCTCGGCGCGCGTTGCGCCCTTCTTGATGTTCTCGCCAGTGATGCGTTTGGCGTAGTTGTGGTCGAAAGCGGCCTTCATCGGCACGATCTTCTCCAGCTCTTCGCGCACGGGTTCGATGTCCTTAGCCTTGAGCACCTCGGCATAAACAGCCGCCTGATAGGCGTTTTGGGGATAAGCGTCCCATGTGCCGAAGACGATGTCGTCGAGCTTAGCCAGCGGGACGATGTCGCCATAGTGCAGGTACTTCTTGCCAGCGCCACGTCCGACGCGGATCTTGTCGTACTGAGTCATGGAGCCGATGGGCTTGGAGAGTCCCTTGCGAACCATCAGCACACCTGTCATAAATGTTGTGGCAACAGCGCCACATCCTACAACCATGATGCCGAGTTTGCCCTCGGCGGGTTTCACTTCTTGTTTCATTACTGCTTGCTAATACTATTTTTACAATGCTTTTTCCTATTGATGTTATGGTGTTTCCTTATGTTTTGCTCACCAGTTCCCGCAGTGAGACGATCGTCTGTGTGTCGGCTGGTGGCGTGTGTTCGTCGTTGTTCCATCCCTCTCCCTTCAGCCATATCGTCCGACAGCCCAAGGAATGGGCGGGTAGAATGTCGTTTTTGAGGCTGTCGCCCACCACAGCGACCTCCCCGGC
This sequence comes from Prevotella sp. UBA7551, assembly GCA_002479145.1. Classification (GTDB taxonomy): domain Bacteria; phylum Bacteroidota; class Bacteroidia; order Bacteroidales; family Bacteroidaceae; genus Prevotella. The sequence goes on from DLLX01000088.1 coordinate 12,952, forward strand.
ACTAAGCCCCAGCCGCTCCAACGCTATGTTGAAGAGCCGTGCGTCGGGCTTGCGGATGTCCACGGCCGCACTCTCCACGATGGTCTGGAAGTAGTCTTCGAGCTGCATCTCGCGTACCACGGTAGGCAAGTTGCCGTAGAAATTGCTCACCAGTGCCAAGGGCACGTGCGCAGAAAGCTGGCGGAGCACCTTGCGGCTCTCGTCCATTTGGCGCAGCACCGCGCCGTAGAGGTCGTTCAGCAGTGCCTCCTCTGCTGTCAGTACGGCATAATTGCCGTCCAGGGCCCGGCTCTCTTGCAAGTAGGAGAGTTGCATACGGAGCTTTATGGCCAGCGTGTCGTGGAACGTGAAGGACGGCAGAATGACTCCGCCTTTGCCCAGCTCACGCTCCGTGAGTACGTAGACTTCTTTGAAGTCATCCCACTTCACGGGCACTTGGCAACGCTCATAGCCATGCCAGATGAACCTCCCCCAATGACAACCCGCCGTGTCGAGCGTGCCGCCGTAGTCGAACAGATACCCCTTGATGTCTTGTGTCATGGTCTTTCTTCGGTTACTTCGGATTTCTTGAGCTTTGCCACCATGTGCGCACATAACTCCTCATGTCGCTTGTGCATGGTGACATACAACAGATTGTAAGCAATAATCTCCATGAGCAAGTACACCCATGGGCAGTTGAGCAGGCACGTTACGTAAATCAGAATGGCGCGGGAGTTGAACGTTAGGGTGTTGGTCATCCACATCAGCGGCCGGCTTCCCCTAAGAAACTCGTCCTTCCATCCTTGCGGAGCGTTGCTTGGCGAGCCGTAAGCGGCACGCAACCGTGTCAGCATGACTTGAAACTGTGGGGTGCGGCGCTCCTGACTTTCGCAATAGTTGCGGTAGTTGTAGTGGAAGGCCCGTGCCCAGAACGCCCCTCTGCGGGGCAACCGCTTCAGCTCCTCGGTCTCCTGACGGCTGCTGCCCAGCTCTGCGCCCTCCTCGCCTTTAAGGAATAATAGGTGGATTTGGCGGTAGTAGTCGGCAAGGGAGCTTTGTGGCGAATGGCTCAGTATGCCCGCCACGGCACAAAAGGCCAGGGCCCACAGTCCCCAATGGGCATCCAGACCGGGTATGGGCTGCGGCCAAAGGCGGATAACGAGTGCCAAATAGATGGCAAAGAACCACACGTCGCCCGCAAATCCGTCAAGGCAGCGGCCTATCATCGTCTTCTGGCCCGTCAATCGTGCCAGTTGTCCGTCGGTAGAGTCGCAGAAATTGGCCAGCATCAGCAACACCACACCCATCAGGTTGTGTGCCGTGTCGGTGTAATGGAACATCCATCCTGCAGCCAGACCGAGGAAAATGGAGATGATGGTTATCGTGTTGGGGTGTACGCCAAGTCGCTCCCAGATGAGAGCGAAAAAGAGTCCGACGGGTCTTGTGAAGTGTACGTCGAGCCATTCCTCTGTGTCCTTCGATTTCATCGAGGCTTCCAGAAGTTCCTTAAAGTGGCGGTTTCCCTTCTTATCTGATTTCATTCATTATCACGTTTACAGGGCTTTCCCTTGGCTTTTGGCCTTCAAGTGCGTATTAGCCCTCTCCTTTTGAACGGTGTGGGGTGGAAAATATTGCTCGATACCGAGTTTCTTGTCATGGCCCAACTCCGCTGTTTACTGCTTCAGAACGCTGCTCCCGCTCCACTCAGGATCTTCTATTGCTTGACCTCCCCGCTCTCCTCATTGAGTGGCTCAAGGTGGATGATGATGTGGGTGTCGCTTCCTAACTTCTCCTTGATGGCGCGTTCGATAGCCGTAGCGTGACTGTGCGCCTTGTACAGTGTCATGTCACCCGGCATGCGGAGGTGCATCTCGATGGCATCATGGTCGCCTATGCGGCGCGTGCGCAGGTTGTGTAGCCCGCTGACGCACGGGTCTTCCAGGGCGATTCTGGTGATTTCTTGCTCTTCTTTATCCGAAAGGCTCGCTTCCAGCAGGTCGCTCATCGACTTGCGGAGCAGCTTTATGGCTTCCCAGACAATGAATCCGCTCACCACCACGGCCGTGATGGGGTCGAGTATGGTCCACTTATGGCCCAGCAGAATGGCTCCACCGATGCCGAAGGTCGTCCCCATGGAGGACAGAGCGTCCGACCGATGATGCCAGGCGTTGGCCACGACAGCCGACGAATTGTACTCCTTACCCACGCGAATCGTGAAGTGGAAGCACCATTCCTTGAGCAAGACGCTGGCAATGGCGGCCACCAGCGCAATCCATCCCGGCTGTGGGAGCACTGCTCCATGGAGGGATGCCCATATCTTCTCTATGCCGCCGACGCATATCATCACCCCCACGGCAAGCAGTGACAAGCCAATCAGGGCGGTGGCCAGCGTTTCATATTTCCCATGTCCGAAGTCGTGGCTCTTGTCTTGTGGCTTGTTGCTCAGATGGACAAACAGCAACACGACAATGTCGGTCACAAAATCGCTCAGCGAGTGGACTGCATCGGCTATCATGGCGGCTGATCCGCCCAAGACGCCGGCTATAAACTTGAAAGTAAGCAGGGTTGCGTTTACCACGCTCCCACCTATGGTTACACGGCTGATGGCCCGCTCCCGCTTTCCATCATTCGTATCTTTCATTTTTACTTCCTTTCTGTTTCCTTTTCCTTTCGGACGGCAAAGTTACCAATTTATTTGTCAATCTGAACAAATTATTTTGAGAATATGTACGGGTGGACTGTTATTTTCTCCTGCGTTCCCTCTGCCAGCCCGCGGCAGTTTCTTTGTTCTTCTTCCTCCATAGACTTGGTTTGATCCCGTCGTGGGTAACGCATTGATACTCAGCAGTGTCTGAATGAAGATAATTTTTAATTTAAAAAGTTTTGGTTTTTAATTTATTTTCTTGGAATTTTTAATTTAAAAATTATTTCTTTTCAGGCTGAAATGCTTTCCGGTAATATTCCTTTTGAGTTTCATGATCAGCTGTTAGGCACGCCAGACAGCCGAGAAGCCAACATGGGGATGGGTGATTACAAATTATTTTTGTTCAATCGGTTGCCTGAACCCA
>DLLX01000043.1 GCA_002479145.1 Prevotella sp. UBA7551
TTTTTAATTTATTTTTCTTAGATTTTTAATTTAAAAATTCTTGCATTATAGGCTAAACGACATTTCAAAACGATTCTGTCATCCACTGCCATAAGTCAAACCTACCTTGCATTTGAATACATTCAGACTGAGTGCCCTTGGACTTTCTAACCTCCGAAACATCAACCTGGGACGAAATCTTATGACCAATTTAGGGTTTAGTGTGCTTATACGGCGGTTTTTGTACCCCTTTTGACGGTTTCTCGAAAATTTTATGTAAGTTTGTAACCGTAAACATTACCCATCTTAAACAACCCGATTTATGATCGATCGCTTATTGAACTTCTTGGATGCGTCGCCTGTCAATTTTCTCGCAGTACGCAACATAGTACGTGAACTGGAACAGAATGGCTACCGACACCTCGACCCCAGACAGCCTGTCGGCCACCTGAAGTCTGGTGACAAGGTCTACATGACGAAGAATGACTCATCGGTCTATGCCTTCCGATTGGGGCGCAAGCCACTGGCCGAGACGGGATTCCACATGATTTGCGCTCATAGCGACTCGCCGACATTCCGTGTGAAGCCCCATGCGGAGATGACTGGCGAGGGAGGACTGGTAAGGCTGAACACCGAGGTATACGGAGGTCCCATACTTTCCACCTGGTTTGACCGTCCATTGACGCTCGCCGGACGCGTGATTGTTCGCGGAAAGGACGCGATGTCGCCCGAGACGAGGCTGATTCACATCCGTCGGCCACTGCTTCAAATCTGCAATCTCGCCATACACTTCAACCGTCAGGTGAACGATGGCGTGAAGCTAAGCCGCCAGAAAGACCTGCTTCCCATCCTGGGAATGGTCAATGAGGAGCTGGAGCGGGACAACTTACTGCTCAACGTCATTGTGGCGGAGCTCAACAAAGAAAAGACGACAAGCCGAGAGGACATCCTCGACTTCGATTTATACTTGGCCGACACACAGAAGGCATGCACCTTCGGAGTCCACAACGAGTTCATTTCCTCTGGAAGGCTCGACGACCTGTCGATGTGCTTCGCCGGCCTGGAGGCCCTTCTCGCCGCCCCAGAGAGCGACACCACCCAGGTGCTCGCCATTTTTGACAACGAGGAGACGGGGTCGCAGACCAAGCAGGGAGCGGGAAGTCCTTTCTTGGCATCCCTGCTGGCACGCATTGCCAACGGGCAAAGCGGAACGGAGGAGGCTTACTGGCAGGCCGTGGAGCGCGCATTTATGATTTCGGCCGACAACGCACACGCCTTCCACCCCAACTACGCCGAGAAATACGACCCGACGAACCACCCCATGCTTGGTGGAGGCCCGGCTATCAAGTTCAACGCCTCCCAAAAATATTCCAGCGATGCCGTGTCGGCGGCGGTATTCGAGGAGATTTGCCGCAAGGCAGGTGTGCCTTGTCAACGGTTTGTCAATCATAGCGATGTGCCGGGAGGCAGTACGCTGGGCAATATTTTGGCCTCCAGCGTTCCCCTGCGTGGTGTAGATATGGGCAACGCCATTCTCGGAATGCACAGCTGTCGAGAGACCGGCAGCGTGGCAGACCATGAGTTCTGCGTCCGCGCCTTCACGGAGTTCTACTCGATGTGACCCAAGAGCCATTGCCATTTACTTGGTTTGAGCAAAGTACACCCCACATGCCATTCACCCTGCAAGGGGGAAAGGAAAAGGCTTTCCGCCAATAGATCTTTCCTCTTTGCAGGGCGGAATCTTCTAAAAAAATAATGATCACAGGCAATATCGCAATTTTCATATCATTGTTCATCGTTACCAAAACTTTTATATATCTTTGCAAGCATAAGGAAGCCTGCTCTGCCGACAGGCAACGAATCTGGAATTAACGCAGAAACGGATGAAAAAGAATTGGATTATTTTAGCGATTAGCGTTCTTGCGACGCTCTCTTCTTGCTCTAACGAGAAGGCTGCACCAAAGATGACGGGCAAGATCGCAACCACATCGACTGAAAACGTGACTGCTATCGACAACAAGTTGGACTTGGTTTCAGTAGCCGGAACTTACGAAGGCACGCTCCCAGCTGCCGACTGTCCGGGCATAAAGACGGAGCTTACTATCAAGGCCGACAGCACTTATGAGCTGAAGCAAGACTACATCGACCGCAAAGACGGACATGACGAGGCCGCCGGCATATTCAAAGTGCTCAAAGGCAATGTCTTGATGTTGGTGCGTCCTTCAAGTGGTGAGCACACATTCTACAAGATGAAGGGTGACGATCGTATCATAATGACTGACTCCTTGGGAAACGAACCAGAGGGAGCCACCGCAAAGTTGTATGTGCTGAAGAAGAGAAAGTGACATATTCTATCAACGGCGACACTCTTTTATTCTGTCGTTTTCTCACACTGAGGTATACCAAAAGCACCAAGAAGCCATGCTGCAACGAGATTATTTCATACGCATCATAGAAGAATTTATGGCTGCCGTGACCCGATTTCTGGAGAAAGACGAAGGAAAAAGAAACGACGAAGAGCTGCGTGACCTCTACCAACAGTATGTCGGTGACTTCAGTTTGTTGCGCAACATGACTGTGGAAGAGGCCATCGGCTACGCCCACAAACAGTGGACGGAGGAACAAAGGGTGCAAAAGTTGGAGATGCTCGCCGAGCTACTCTATGCCGAGGGGAGCTACAAGCAGCAGCCACTGAGGGACATGCTGCTCGAGAAAGCGTTCCGTCTTTACGACTATGTCGACGCTCAGAGCCACGACTTCTCGCTCCTACGCAAGCAAAGGATAATGGAGATACAAGGGATGATGGCTCAGAAAGCCTAAGGACAAGATTGAATCGAGATAAAAAATCAAGTGCTCGCTGAATTAGAATCCACCTCTACCCCACCCCCTCGAAGGTAGCCAGGCGCAGGGAGCAAGTTAAAATATATGGAAAACATCAAGGACAAACGCATCGCCGTATTGCTTTCTGGCGGTGTCGACAGCAGCGTAGTAGTCTACGAATTGGCGCGCCAAGGACTGCATCCCGACTGCTTCTACATTAAAATAGGGCCAGAGGAAAAGGAGGAATGGGACTGCAATTCGGAAGAGGACATGGAGATGGCCTCATCCGTAGCGCGCAAGTATGGCTGCAGACTGGAAGTGGTGGATTGCCACCAGGAGTATTGGAAGCAAGTGACCAAGTACACGATGGAGAAGGTGCGGGCAGGATTTACGCCCAATCCCGACGTGATGTGCAATCGGCTCATCAAGTTTGGCGCATTCGACGAGAAGCGCGGACACGACTACGACCTCATTGCTACGGGGCATTATGCACAGACGGAGTGGATAGACGGACGGAAATGGCTCACGACAAGTCCTGACCCTGTGAAGGATCAGACCGACTTCCTCGCACAGATTCACTCGTGGCAGCTCAAGAAGGCCCTCTTTCCCATCGGGCATTACACAAAAGAAGAGGTACGACTGATTGCAGAGCGCGAGCATCTCATCAATGCCCGCAGGAAAGACTCGCAGGGTATCTGCTTTCTGGGCAACATAGACTACAATGAATATGTACGCCGTTATCTCGGGGAGCAGCCGGGCGACATTGTGGAACAAGAGACGGGGCGCCTCATCGGGCGACACAAAGGACTCTGGTTTCACACCATCGGCCAACGGAAAGGACTCGGACTGGGCGGCGGCCCGTGGTTTGTCATCCGCAAGGACATTGAGGCTAACATCCTTTACGTCTCCCACGGCTACGACCCCTCGACAGCCTATAAGCGCGATTTCGCCATACACGACTTCGACTTTCTTACTGAAGGAATAACAACCGTGCCCTCGCGCATCACTTTCAAGATTCGCCACACACCCGAGTTCCATGCGGCCACAGTGGAGACACTGCCCAATGGACGGATGGTCATCCACTCTGACGACCCGATTCATGGCGTCGCACCAGGGCAGTTCTGCGTCATTTATGACCAAGAGCACCACCGTTGCTACGGTTCGGGGGAAATTACGCTCCCCGACGCATAGCCCCTATAACGACAGTACAGCCAAAGCTCACACCATGAAAAGCAACAAGGACAAGGACGGCACAGCACAAAAGCGTATTGGCAAACTGTTGCACGACTGGCGGACATGGGGCATTGTGCTCCTGCTTATCCTCCTGTCGGTTGTCATCTGGCAGCTCACTCCCGTGTCGGAAAACGAAATTGAACGCAATGAGGTGGTCATTGAGGTGCGGTCATGGTATGAGCTGCGAAACGATAGTGGGATGGTGCTCACGGCATCCGAGGTAAAAGGCGACTCATTACTGACGGGTATCGGAACGGACACCCTGCGACCCAATGCGCAAGTGCAACTGTCACCCGGCTTCTGGGTGAACCGATTTCGCCGGTTTCCCTCCTGTCTGGGGCGCATCGTCACGCGGTCTGCCCCTGCCGCCTCCAAGCTCATCCACACCCAGAGCAAGGACTTGCACACCATCATCCGCCGCGAAATGAAACGCACAGACGATGAGTTGTCTGGCCTGGAAACGCAACAAAACGAACTGCATTACTATCTTCGGACGCACAATGTACAGGACTTTGGCTACGAAGCCATTGCCAGCTATTCGGCAGACATCGACCATCGTATCGATTCACTGCGTGCCATAACGAAGCGACTGCTCGCCATCCAGCCCACTGAGCGGCTCTCCTTGCACTACGTCACGCGCTACAAACTACTCCGCGCAGCCCATGAGCAACACATATATAATAAGGAGTGCGAGCTTTGGCGCAACGATGGTGACGGCTTTGCTATTGTTCAGCTCACCAACCATCACACCCCCGTGGACATTGTCACGCACATGAGCATCAGCGATGGTAAGAAATATATTCAGCTTCAAAAAAATACAACCAACAAGAAAAAAGCCGGCAAGCACGACGACCAGACACTCCGCGACTCGCTTGGCATCTACGTGGGGCAGCTCGACTCGCTGCATCGCCCCAACGGCTATGGCAGACGATGGGGGCACGGAGGTGAGTACTATGAGGGACACTTTGAGGACGGACTGCCCGATGGATTCGGATTCTACATCGCTCCTCGCCAATATTTGCAGGCGGGCGAATGGCGAGCAGGGGTGTTCAAGGGCGAAAAGCTGACCTATAACAGCGAGCGCATCTATGGCATCGACGTGTCCCGCCACCAGCACGAGCGCGATGGGAAGTACTACCCCATCGACTGGAAACACTTGCGCGTCACGCATCTTGGCACATTGAGCAACAAGCGGATAAACGGAAAGGTAGACTATCCCATCAGCTTCGCCTATGTCAAGTCGACAGAAGGCTGCACAGTGCTTAACGCCTACTACGTCTCCGACTACGTCGACGCTCGTGCGGCTGGCATTAGGACGGGAACTTACCACTTCTTCACGCTCACATCTGAGGGCAAAGCGCAAGCCCGCCACTTCCTGAAGAAGAGCCATTATCGTAAAGGAGACCTGCCGCCTGTACTCGATCTGGAGCCTACCGATTGGCAAATCAAGCAGGCTGGAGGCACAGAGGCGATGTTCCGCCAGGTTCGCGCATGGTTATTAGAGGTCAAAAAGGAATGGAAAGTCAGCCCAATCCTGTACATCGGCCAGTCGTTTGCCTTAAAATACATGCCCCTGGCGCCTGATTTAGGCGACAACTACTTTGTGTGGGTTGCCCGCTATGGGGAGTATATGCCCCACTTCAAGCTCACCTACTGGCAGTTTTCCCCTGACGGAAGGGTACAAGGAATACAGGGTGATGTGGACATCAACGTCTATAACGGCTACAAAAATCAGTACGAACAGTTCCTCGAGCGTTATGGAAAAAAGTAGGAAAGGCCGGCATGGAAAGATGACAAAAAACGAAAGAGCAGTCCATTCCTATTAGAGACCGAGTGCTGACGAGAGTGATAAAATACACTTTCCGATAAACTTTCTCTCAAAAAAAATGCCAAAAATTTTGGCGGGAAGAAAATTATATGTACCTTTGCACTCGCAATCAAAAAACAAATTGGTTGACTAAAATATTGGGATATGGTGTAATGGTAACACTACAGATTCTGGTCCTGTCATTCCTGGTTCGAATCCGGGTATCCCAACCTCCTCAAAATCCAAATTGAACCACGTTCAATTTGGATTTTTTGTATCACCTATTGCCTTCCTTGACGAAGCGAGATAAAGAATCTGTTTGCAGAAATACCAAGCCGAAAGCAAACACCCAATGAGGAATCCACAAAGCAAAAAGTTTTTAAAAAAGCACAGAAACATTTGGTTAGATAGAAGAAAGTTTGTACCTTTGCACCCGCAAAACAGAAATATTTGCACCCTTAGCTCAGTTGG
>DLLX01000029.1:0-6065 GCA_002479145.1 Prevotella sp. UBA7551
AGAAAATCAAGGCGAAGACCGCCAAAGGACGACGCACGGGGGTCGGCATTACCGCCGAGGGCGACATGATTGCGGCGCTCGGGCTGCGCTATGGCACACAGAAGGCCACCGACTTAGCCGTCAAGGTGCAACGCACACTCGCACTGAATGCTTACCGCGCCTCGGTGACGATGGCCCAGGAGCGCGGGGCTTTTGCCATCTACGACAGCAAACGGGAAGAGAACAACCCGTTTATCCTGCGCATCAAGGAGGCCGACCCGAAGCTCTACGACGACATGGCACGCTATGGACGGCGCAATATCGCCTGTCTGACCATCGCGCCCACGGGCACTACCTCGCTGATGACACAGACCACGAGCGGCATCGAACCGGTATTCATGCCCGTCTATAAGCGGAGAAGGAAGGTGAACCCCAACGATCCCGACACCCATGTGGACTATGTCGACGAGGTGGGCGACTCGTTTGAGGAGTACATCGTCTATCACCAGAAGTTCCTCACGTGGATGAAGGTGAACGGTATCGACACGACAAAGAAATACTCTCAGGAGGAACTCGATGCCCTTGTGGCCCGCTCTCCCTACCATAAGGCCACGGCCAACGACATCGACTGGCTGATGAAGGTGCGCATGCAGGGCGCGCTGCAGAAGTGGGTGGACCACAGTATCTCCGTGACGGTGAACCTTCCCAACAGCGTTGACGAGGCATTGGTCAACAAACTCTACGTCGAGGCATGGCGAAGCGGCTGCAAAGGTTGCACCATCTACCGCGACGGCAGCCGTTCGGGGGTGATGGTCTCGGTGAAGAAGAAGGCAAAGAACGAGTCGAAAGAAGACAAAGCGAAGACCCTGCTGCAAGCCATGGAGGCCAATAAAGCCGCATTCCAGCAGCCGCAAGTGCTCGAGACGCGGCCGAAGGAGCTGGACTGCGACGTGGTGCGCTTCCAAAACAACAAGGAAAGATGGGTGGCTTTTGTCGGATTGGTGGACGGACGGCCCTACGAAATCTTCACCGGACTACAGGATGACGAGGAAGGTATCGTGCTGCCCAAGACGGTAACAAAGGGTAAAATCATCAAGCAGACCAATCCGGACGGCACGCACCGCTATGATTTCCAGTTCAAGAACCGCCGCGGATACAAGACTACCGTAGAGGGATTGTCCGAGAAATTCAACCCGGAGTACTGGAACTATGCGAAGCTCATATCCGGAGTGCTGCGCTACCGTATGCCCATCAGCCATGTGATCAAGCTCGTTGGGTCGCTCCAACTCAAGAGTGAGCACATCAATACATGGAAAGTGGGCGTGGAGCGCGCACTGAAGAAGTATGTCAGCGACGGCACCAAGGCCACCGGACAGGTCTGTCCCGTCTGCGGACAGGAGACGTTGGTCTACCAGGAAGGATGCTTGCGGTGTACGAACTGCGGCGCAAGCCAATGCGGATGACGCACCTCATGGAGACCTTTATCGTCATTGACAACCTCCAGCTCCATTGCCCCATCGGGGTGATGGAGCAGGAAAAGGCGGTCGGCAACGACTTCCGCATCGACCTGAAGATAGGCTATGACTTCATGCGGGCAATGAAGTCGGACGACGTTTCCGACACCATCAACTACGCTGCGGTCTACGAACGGACACGGGAAGTACTCTCCCACCCCACTGCCTTGATAGAAAAGGCAGCCGGCAACATGGTCGAAGCCTTGCTGAGCGAATGGCCCGGCATCATGTCCATAGACCTACGCATCATCAAGCGCAACCCTCCTATGGGCGCAGACAGCGACGGAGCAGGGGTGGAAATACACTTAACAAACGATAAAAACTGCTCGCTTTGAATGAGTTTTGCCATATTATTCGTAAATTTGCAGATGGTATGGTAAAGAAAATTTCCCTCCTTATGCTCTTGTTGGGCATGGGGCTGTCGCTCATGGCGGCCACACCCAAGCGCTTCACACTCGTCATCGACGCGGGACACGGCGGTCACGACACCGGCGCACGGGGCGCATTCTCTGAGGAAAAGGACATCAACCTCAGTGTAGCCCTACGCTTCGGCCAGCTCGTAGAGCGCAGTTGCCCCGACGTAAACGTCATCTATACCCGCAAGGACGACCGGTTTGTCACGCTACATGAGCGTGCCGCCATCGCCAACCGAAACAAAGCCGACCTTTTCATATCCGTTCACACCAACGCTGTGGCCCGTGGTCACACCGTACAGGGCTTCCAAGTCTATACTTTAGGAATGCACCGGGCAAAGGACAATCTTGATGTGGCCATGCGGGAGAACTCGGTCATCTCGATGGAGAAGGACTACAAGCAGACCTATCAAGGCTTCGACCCGAAGTCGTCCGAGAGCTATATCATGTTCGAGTTTATCCAAAGCGCAAACATGGAGCGCAGTGTGGACCTGGCTCGCCTCATACAACGTGCCGTATGCTCGGACGTAGGGCGGGTGGACAAAGGCGTACATCAGGCGGGATTCCTTGTCTTGCGCGAGACTTCCATGCCGAGCTGCCTCATCGAGTTAGGCTTCATCACCACACCAGAGGAGGAGGATTTTCTCAACACCGAGGATGGTCAGGACAACCTGGCAGCAGCTTTTCTCAAAGCTTTCGTCAAATATAGGAAGAAATACGAGCCACATTGGACCGTGCCCACTCAGGGCTCAAGCCCCATCAGCATTGCCCCTGCAGCCGCGATGAAGTCGGCCGCAGCCGTGCAACCAAAGAAAGTGAAGCGTGTTGCCATACCTACTGCGCCCGCGGCCAGTAAGTCTAAGGAGCAAGAAAAGGTAGAAAGGCCCACCAAGGCAGCTGGCACCACACCAGCCCCACAGCTCCCCGAAGCGGCGCAGGAGGCCATCAAAGGGGTCGTTCCGGTCTTTAAGGTGCAGGTTTTTGCCGTCAACCGACAGCTACGGCATGACAGCGAGCAGTTCAAAGGACACGAAGATGTGGACTGTTTTGTGGAAGACGGACGCTACAAGTACACCATCGGCGCAAATACTAACTACAATAAAATAGTGAAACTGAAGAAAAAGCTGAGCGAAGACTTCCCCAACTGCTTCATTGTGGCCTTCAACGGCGATAAGCGGATGAACACCTCGCTGGCCATAGCGGCCTTTCTGCAAAATGCGAAGAGGAAGTAAACCAGCCTCAAAATGCGCCATACGACTGACAACACACCCTGTAACCCCCACGAAAATCTATACAAATGGAAAAAAAGTACTTTACCAACGAAGTAAAAATAGCCCTCGTCGCCGTGATAGGGATTGTCATCCTCTTCTTCGGTATGCAGTTTCTCAAGGGACTAAGCCTGTTTTCTTCCTCTACGCCCTACCTGCTGAAGTTCGACAACATCAGCGGATTGTCGCCCTCTTCCCCCATCTACGCCAACGGCTACAAGGTGGGCACGGTGAGCCGCATCGACTACAACTATGCGCAGCCGGGCGACATTACCGTCGTGGCAGGAATCGAAAAGGGCATGAGAATACCCGAGGGCACGGAGGCAGAGATTGTCAGCGACTTGATGGGCAACGTACAAGTAAACCTCATTCTCGGCTCTTCGGGCAAGTTTCTGTCCTCCAATGGCATCATCAAAGGGCATCCCGCGAGCGGAGCAATGGACGCTGTGAAGGGAATGGTGCCGCAGGTAGAGGCCCTGATTCCAAAGATTGACTCCATCGCCCACAACCTCAATGCGCTGCTGGCCGACCCGGCTCTTGCCGGAACGCTGCACAACGCGCACCGCATTTCGGCAGACCTGACCACCTCGACACGCCAGCTCAACCAGCTGCTGGCATCGCTCAACCACGACCTGCCCGCACTGACGGGACGCGCGCAGACACTGCTTGCCCACACCGACGGGCTGGTCTGCGACGCGAGGACGGGGCTGTCGACAACCCTGCGCAACGCCAACGGACTGATGACCAACCTCAACGGTAAGCTCAATGGGGTCGATGTCGAGGGGACGATGGCACGGGTGAACACCGCACTCGACCATGTGAACCAGCTCACGGAGAAGCTCAACTCCGACAAGGGCACCTTAGGGCTGTTCCTCAACGACCCCTCACTGTACCACAACATGAACCAAACGATGCGCGATGCCGACAGTCTGCTCGTCAATCTCAAAGCGCATCCTAAGCGATACGTACACTTCTCCATCTTCGGAAGGAAGGACAAGTAGCGCCAACAGCTCATCAACAATAACCAAGGGCTGCACGGACGGGCGGTAGAGTCGCTCCAACTCCGTGCAGCCCTCGTGCGTTTCGCAGGTTAACCCATGCGCTTTCACCTCGTAAAATTGTTTGCGAGCACAACTGAGGCAATGAGAAAAAACCGACAAAATCCCTTGAGCAATCAAAAAACTTGTTGTATCTTCGCAGCCATAATTTTCTTAAAATAACAAAGACCTTTGTCAACATGACTAATTGGAAAAAACTTCAGAACGGCTCAGACATACGGGGCGTGGCACTCGCAGGGGTCGAGGGCGAAGACGTCAACCTAACCAGCGAGGTGGCAAACATATTGGGAAGATGCTTCGTGGCATGGCTTTCAAAGCACTTCAACAAGCAAAATATCAGCGTAGCCGTTGGCCATGACCCGCGATTGTCGAGTGGTCAGCTCGAGAAGGCGGTGATAGAAGGCCTCAAGGCAGGCGGAGCGACCGCCCGAGACTGTGGACTGGCCTCCACGCCGGCCATGTTTATGACCACCATGGACAAGGACACGCCTACCGATGGCGCCATCATGATCACGGCAAGCCACCTGCCATGGAACAGAAACGGACTGAAATTCTTCACCCCAAAAGGCGGACTGGGGAAGCAGGACATCAAGGAACTGCTCGAGATGGCGGAGAAGGAACAGTATGACAAGGAGGACAAAGCGGGACAGACGGAGCCGTGGCCCTTCATGGACAAGTACTGCGAGATGCTCCGCAACTACATCAAGCGGGAGGTGAACAAGGGCGACCAACCGCTGAAAGGGCTCGACATCGTGGTCGATGCGGGCAACGGATCTGGCGGGTTCTTCCCCGAGAAGGTGCTCAGCCCACTGGGAGCAGACATCTCCGGGGGCATTTTCCTCAACCCCGACGGCCACTTTCCCAACCATGCGCCCAACCCGGAGAGTGCCGAAGCCATGATGGCGATATGCCAGGCGGTGACGCGTCATCATGCCGACTTGGGCATAATCTTCGATACCGACGTCGATCGCTCGGCCGTGGTCGACCACTATGGCGACCCCATCAACCGCAACACGCTCATCGCCCTCATCGGGGCAGTCATCCTCAGGGAGCACCCGGGCACGACAATCGTCACCGACTCCGTGACCTCCGAGGGACTGACGGAGTTCATCAAAGCCCACGGAGGCGTGCACCACCGCTTCAAGCGCGGGTACAAAAATGTCATCGACGAGGCCATACGACTCAACAACGAGGGTCAGGAGTGCTGGTTGGCCATCGAAACCTCTGGACACGCCGCCCTGCGCGAGAACTTTTTCCTCGACGATGGGGCTTACCTCGTGGCCAAACTCGTCATCGAGGCGGCACGGATGAAGCACGATGGCAAGGATTTGTCCGACCTCATACAGGACCTCAAGAAGCCAGCGGAGAGCAAAGAAAGGCGCATCAAGCTGACCCCTGAGCGATTTGGCGACGAGGGCAAGGAGATATTGGCGCGCTTCCGCGAAAAGGTGGCAGAGCAACCGGACTGGAAAATCGTCGAGCCCAACTACGAAGGGGTGCGCGTGAGCTGCACGGGAGAGTTTGAGCAGGGATGGTTTCTGCTCCGCTTGTCGCTCCACGACCCCGTGATGGTACTCAACATAGAGTCCAACACCTTCGGTGGAGTGGCCATCATTGAGGAGAAAATCAACAAGTTGCTGGAGGAGCTGAATTCCTAAAAAAGACTAAAAGGAGGGCGCAACCCTCCTTTTTCTTTGCTGCATCGGAAAAAATCCGCTACCTTTGCAACCGCTTCCGTAAGGAAGAAGACAAGGGCAAGTCTCATACGGCTAGCTCCCTTCGAATCCCCCAGGACGGGAACGTAGCAAGGGTAGTTGGTTGTAGCAGCGCGAT
>DLLX01000029.1:6169-39004 GCA_002479145.1 Prevotella sp. UBA7551
TCGAATCCGACAAGAGGCTCTGATTCCTTGAAAGACAAATGATGGGCGTGTAACGAAGTGACTTCGGTAACACGCCTTTTTTCGTACCCTGACGCCACCGTTTCCACCCAATGTCTACGGATTTCCGCTTCAGGGCATAGGCTGGCCAGCCACTCACAGCCCTGACATGCAACGGGGAAATGGGCACACTCAGCCTTCGGCAAGCCACAAATCAGACAGCAAATATATAGAACCATAAGATACAATGAGCAACGACAACACGGATGAACGCTTCATGCGGATGGCTTTGAAGGAGGCTGAGGCCGCACTGGAGGAGGACGAGATTCCCATTGGCGCGGTCATCGTGGCCAACGGAAAGGTCATCGCCCGCGCCCACAACCTCACTGAGACGCTGCACGACGTCACGGCACATGCCGAGATGCTCGCCATCACCGCCGCTGCCAATCAGCTTGGGGGCAAATACCTGACTGGCTGCACGCTCTACGTCACCGTGGAGCCGTGCGTCATGTGTGCCGGAGCCATCGGATGGGCGCAGATTTCGCGCCTTGTCTATGGCTGCGGAGAGGACAAACGGGGCTTCACCCGCCTTGCTCCCACCGCGCTGCATCCCAGGGCTTCACTCACCAAAGGGGTACTCGAGGCGGACTGCAAGGCCATCATGCAGGATTTCTTCCAACGCAAACGAAAGTAAGCAGAAACATAGTACACAACCATTGCTCACTTTCGGAAGCATGGCACAACCCTTGGGCAGATGCAATAGCTGCCCCATGCTTTTAAAGACATGAAGGAAAGGCAAGACGATTTGACAAACTTTCCCCGATATAGGAAAGCAATTTCCCTGTCGGGAATATAGAAAAGGCGGAAACCCTGATAAGGATTTCCGCCTATTTAAGTGTAATGTCACAGCAGGTAATTACCTCACTACCGTCTTCTTACCATTGATGATGTAGATTCCCTTCGGCAACTTGCTGTTGGCATTGACGCGCTGTCCCTGAAGGTTATAGACCTCGCGGACACCCTTCTCCGTCGGTGTGGCTTGCGTGCCAGCAATGCCCGCAGCGGTGTCGAGCTTGTAAATGCGCAAACCGGTGGGCGCACTGCTGACCACATTGGACGTATAGTTGTCCAGATCGAAGTTCAAGCGGTTGTTGTCGTAGTTGGCAATGAAGCTGATAGCAGCCTCGCCATCGGAGAGGGTCAGGTCGAACCGGCCATTGGTGAGCGACGAGGCATTGGTCAGTCCATCTCGCCCGATGGCAAGATAGGTGTTGCCCGTCTTGAGTGCCCAACTGGTCTTGTTCTTGCGGATGGCGAAAACAAGGGCATCGGCGTTGGTCTGCAGCAGTCCGTCCGACTGCAGATTAACTGCAGCAAGGTTGTATTTGCCATTGATAAGGTTGTTGCCAATGGCGTAATTGTTGGTGCCATCGACGATGATTACCGAGTCGCCAGTGGCCAAATCGTCCGTAGAGCGAACCAGCGAGAAGTACTTATTGCCGGTCGTGGGTTTGTATTCGCCATCGATACTGCGCTGATTGAAGTTGAACGTGGCCGTACCATCGGCATGAAGCAAGACACGATAGAAGACGTTTCCATCGAGGTTGACGCCGGAATAGAGCGGCAGCCGCGTGATATTGTTCGTGCCGTTGCCATAGAGCATCGTCGGGTTGACAGAGTAGGAAATCTCACTCTGGTCGGCGGTCACGCAGTGGCAACGCTTCTTGTTCTTCACGTTGTTGAGCGTGTTATACTGCCACTGGGTGCGGTTGTACGCCACGTGCGTCTCCATCACGCCGCCATTGGGGGTGAACCAGTTGCCGGGCTGACGGTTTTCGATAATGAAATGTTCCGAAATGCTGTAAGGATTGCTTACGCGCACGGCAAATCCAGTGGAAGAGGTGTTGGGGTTGGTCAGCGTGATGGCCTGAGGATCTTTTACCTCTGGGATGTCAAGCCAACCCATGTAGCTCTTCTCATAGGCACTGTAGCCCACAGGGCGGTAGCCGTTGCCTGCGTATGCGCCACCATCCATAATGTCATACAAGCCAAAAGCACTGTCACCGTCGTAGGAATAGTTGGTCACATAGAAGTCGGGAAGGCCCATGGCATGGCCAAACTCATGGACAAGCGTACCGATGCCGGCTATTTTTCCGTTGCTGCCGATTTCGTTGCCTACGAAATAGGAGTTGAAATGTACGCCGTTGATGTCCTTGTTGAAGTCCAGCTCATGCGGCCAGATGGTCTCTGGAGCACCACCGGTGGCTTCTCCCTCTCCGGCGTAGATGACGATGACGTTCTCGACATTGCCGTTTTTGGTATATTTGGTGAAGTCTACCCCCTGCTTGGCGGCAAGCTCCACGGCTTCCACAACCATGTCGGTGGCCCGGACGTCGTTGCCATTGCCACCGCCTTTGTTGGCACCGTAGTAGGAGCGGTTCTGGCTCAGCGTCACTTGGGCCACCACGGTGAAGTTGGGCGTGAACTGGCCATAGCTGTTTTGCACAAAGTAGTCGCGCACAGAGCCTACGCTGCCATTATTGTCCGTGTAGCCTTCCTCGGTCATGATTCGCTGATAGAGTTCCTTGTTGTGGTCATTTTGAAACGTCACGTCAGCGTAATTGACCATGATAACTGGAATGTTCGCTGTGCCGATGCTGTTGACAGCGCCCGGGGCACTGGTGCCAAACTTGCCCAAACCGTCGGTAGTGGAGGAGTAAATGGCTCGGTGGGGGTAATTGTTGCGCTCTACAAGGTCGATAACTTCGGGCGAAGCGGCATTGATGGTGCAGGTGGAAATGAAGTCAAGCTCAGCCTGTGTGCGGTAAGCTATGTCATGCGCCACGATGTTAGTAGGCACAAGTTGGCCATCTACGACATTGGCGTAGCACAAGTCATAATGGGCATCGGGGTTGGAATACAGCACCTTTCCATCAAGGGTCGTATAGTAGGCGCAATAGCGTTCGCCGTGCTTATAAACCTGAATGGTCGTTCCGTCACTTTGCTTCATCGTACATACCTTGCGCTCAGCGGGCACGGCGTGTGCCCCCAAAGACAGAGTAAGCAGAGAAAGAGAAAGTAAGAATGTTCTATTCATTCGTCAAAATAATTTTTTAATTGATTTTATTGTGGGCAAAGGTAGCAAAAAAAGCAGTTTCTGCCATGATGGGGGGCAACAATAATTGTTAAATAAACAGAGTGAAACAGAAGTAATGGGTTGTAGAAACAAAAAGTAATGTTATGTCATCTACATACGTTGGATAGATTGTCAAGGGATAGGAACTACCATGGAATACGGTCCAATAGACATCATCACGTAAAGGATTTTGAACAAAACGTGGGTTATACGGGATAAGAGTCGGATTACAAACATGCTGAATTTGTGGAATAAAAATGGCTAATTAGAATGGAGAAGGGGTGGATTTGCGGAAAGAATAGACTTAAAGTACTTCAGAAAAGAGCGAGCACGGGAAGGCAATAGAGGTAAAATGGCCTTGCGAAAGGGGCTATAAAGCAGGCCAAAAGGGGCTGAATTGCAAGGCAAAAGAGGCTGAATTGCAACGTGATTCAGCCCATATTGAAAGGCTGAAAAGTGGGAAGATTAAACCCAACTCGGTCATTAGACCGAAATCGACGAAAAAGAACAAGACGTTATCCTTCTTTTCGCCCCTTGTCACTGTTCTTTCGGCATCTTTCTGCCGTAAGTGTTTCGCCATAGTCCGCTATGCCTTCTAAACTTACGTTGCAACCTGCACGAAATAAACAGCAGCCTGGGACGAAATCTAATGACCGATGTGGGTTAAATCAGATTCAGTCATTAGAAAAGCTCGGATACTTAGTTTCCCTAAAAAGACCGGAAGTTGCATATACAGTTAGCATACAGATGCTATAACGAAGGTAGTAGAGGATGGTCAGTTTTCATTTTGCACGAAAGATGGAAAACTTTTCTTTTGTCTATTTCGGTCTAATGACAGTTTGGATTAAAGGAATAAAGAGTTAGAAAGAGAAAGAGGAAGAAAGGTAGAAGTAGATAATTTGGAGAAAAGAAGTAAAAAAGGTGCAACCTTCACAGGTTGCACCTCTAAATTATAGATGTGTATCTAAGTAATGAATTACTTCTGAAGTTTCTTCACACCATTCTGAATCACGACGCCCTTGTAGTCCTTGCCTACCTGCTGGCCAGCGAGGTTGAAGATGCGATTGTCGGCAGTCTTGTTGGCTTTGACGGTCACGCCGGCGATACCAGTACTATTCAGCGGCTCAAAACGGCTGTTCACATAGAACGGAGTGGCATAGCCAGAACCATCGCTACCAGTATTGGAGAAGCCACGATAATAGATTTGCTTGGACTTATCGTTTGCATCGCCAAAAGCGATGACACCGTCTTTATAGGTACCGCCCTCAATGGTGGAGGCATCAAAGTTGGGCCGAATATAGCCATCATCTGTGATATCTACTGCGCGGAGAAGAATATACTTGCCGTAGGTAGCATGGTTATCAGTGTTGGAAATGTAGACCATCGGCTGGCCGGTAGCCATAGAGGCATTCTCACCATCCACATCGATGGAGAGCTTGCACCCTGAAGCACCTGCAGTGATGAAGTGGTTGTAAACATCGATTACGCCATCCTCAGCTGCACTAAGATCCAACCAGACGGGTTGCTCAAATTCCTCCCAACCTGCATCTGTGTTGTAGAAACCCGTATGGACGGCGTTAGCACGTGCAATGGTAGGAGAAAGATTGCGGAAGACATAATAACCCTTTTGGCTGCCTTCGGCAACCAGGGTAATGTATCCTGCAATGGTGTCATTAAGGACAATCTGGCCCGAAGTGGGGTCATACTGAGCCTCGAAGTTACAAAGATAGTCGTTGGTGCTGACACCATAGAAAGCGATAGGGGAAGTCTCATCGTCAGTAATTTGAACAGGAGCACCGTCATTCAGCAGCTGGACAGGAACGGTGAAAGCATTGGTGGCCTCGTCGAGTTGTCCATACACGTGACCTAAAGCATTCTGATAGATGTCCCATTTGATGTTGAACTTATTGCCTTGGTCATCAGTGACATTGGCAGTGAACATGGTGTCAGTAGTGGAGGTGTTGATGTCCTTGGTTTCTTCCGATGTGCTGCTGATTTTGGAATCATCCCATGCATTGTTGATGAAGATACCCACAAAATTGCTGGCAGTTACCTTCTGAGCATGAGGCTTGGCAACAACACCTTTGAACTGTGCAGCAGAAAGCTGAGAAAGCTTCTGAGGTGCAGTAGGCACGGAAGCCTGCACAAACTTCTGTGCAGATGCGCCAACGCAAGCGGCGAAAGCGCAAGATAAAAGTAATAAATTCTTCATTTTGAAAAACGTTTTTGAATGAATAAAAATAATATTAATCTTATTCGTCCCTCCTCCTGCCGAGGCATGAGGAGAGACAAACAATATTAGTTTTCGAACGGATAGTTGACACCTGTAGCGGAAAGCTCAATCACCTTATCAGGTTCTTCCACGCTGACCAATTTCATGTATGTCGGTTTACGTGGATTGTCGGTCTCCAACTTTATACGGAACTTATTGTTCACAGCAGAGAATGTCTTCAATATCGGGGTAAGCTTATAGCTCTTCATGAAGACCTGGGCTGCCTTGTTGGTAGGTGAGTTACGATTGTATTGGAGTGCAATCTCATCGCCAGTCTCATTCGGTTCACGTATAGACAACTCAACATAAATGTAATCGCTACCAGCTTGCGCATGGAAGCCAAACTTATCATTGTACGTACCAATGAATGCCCAATAAAGGGTGGCCTCTTTACCATTGTCAGCCTTCTTCAAGGCTTCCTTGAAGTCATCCCAAGCCTTTTCAGAAGATGGTCCAACCTTGCTGTAAGCGAAGAACCACTGACCACTCTCGAACGCGTCGACAACGGGAGGAACAACCGTTACCAAACAAATGGTAGAGTCGCCCTGCGGGTAGAAGCGCTCATCGGTATTGTCAAAATAGTCCTTAGAGAGAGTGATGAAAGTATGTCCCTTCACATCCACAGTGTCATAGAACTGATAACCTTGGGGAGTGACAACATAAGGATAAGCATAACCCTTATTGGTGCCGGTACTGTCTGCATAATAGAAAGCCAAACTATGATAATCACCATACTGAGAGACAGTAGCCAAAGTGTCGCTGCCTGCCATCAAAGTGTAAGAGGATGAAGCCATATACGTCTTGGTGTTCTCGACATCCTTCAAGTACTGAGCCCAATCATTGGATTGCATCGGGTACATGATGATACGGTCGCCATGCTTACGGCCTTGCAATACCACTTTCTCGGAAGTAGCTGAAACTACACGGAACTCAAAGTCGCCGTTGAACCCTGTTCCTGCATCGCCATAGTCATCATTCTTAGGATCAGAGAAGTAGTGGAACACCTTGTTGTAGGTATCAAAAGACAGGATGACACCCATCGACTGATCCAAAGTATAGTGAGAGCTGACCGTAATCAGTTTACCATTGTCATCAAATCCGGCTTCGTGGTTTTTGCCGGCATTCTCAGAAGCCATCAGCACGGAGTCGCCCTTAAACTGGCAGAGTACATTATAGCCACCATAGGTAAGGCTGCCATAATACTCCATACGCCAACCGTTAGGAGCATCCTGCAATACCTTCTTTACCTCGGCGACAGTTTGTGAAGCACGCTCAGGGGCACTCTCATCGAAATAATTATCGACCTCGTCGGTACAAGCGTTGAACGCTATGAATGCTACCAACAGTGCGAAAATATAACTAATCTTTCTCATTGTCTAAATATCCTTAAAGCGTTGCTTTTAATTCTGACTCAAATCGCGAAGGTTCAAATGAATGGCCTCAGATGAACGACGAAGCAAGACCTCACGCAACTTGTCGATGTCCAAACCCCAGCTTTCGCTGAAATAGGAACGTACAAGAGCGAGTTTCGACTCCAATAGCGCTGCACCCTCAGGTCCAGCTTGTTCGAGGATTTTGTTCCATGCAGAAGGTGTCATGGTAACGTAGGTTGCATACACCTCGGCGAAATCCTCGTTGTACTCAGAAGAGGCGTAAGCACTTACGAAACCTTCCTTGGCTACAGCGGTATCCTGAAGGTTGGACCAATCCTGAGAGTGATAAGAACCCGCAGTAATGGACTGGTAATCGGTGCTGTAGTTCTTCTGCTGAGTGAGGATGTGGCAGAACTCATGGTGCATCGTGTGGAAGAACCAATGGTTCATATCAATAGGTGTCTCATCAGAGGGTGCATAGGGGTCCTCAACGTTGATGCTGGGATTGTCGATGTCCAAACGATTCACGCCATAGAGCATAATCTTCAAACCACCCTCGGCAGTACCCATGATGATTGACCCGTTAGCACTGTACTCATTGGAACCGATGAGCTGCATCTGACGGGGGCAATACTTCTTGAGGAAGTTGGCACCTAACACCTCTGTATAAGAATCAAGCCACATGTGCTTCACTAAAATGGCCAAAGCCTTTGCCTTGTCAATATCAGCGGGAATGACATTGTATACCATATCCGAAAGCTTATCGTTGTAGCGGTACTGGAAGTCGATGTTATACGGCTCAAGGTAATTCTTTACAAGCCACTTGTCAAACTCGCCATTGGCCTTGGCGGTATCTCCTGCAAAAACAGAAGTTCCGCTCAAGTCATCTTCGTTGCCACAGCCAGTGAACACAAAGGCCATGCTGCAAAGCAGAAGTGACGCGAATAAATATATTCTTTTCATTGTTTGTGCAATTTAAATTCAACGGGGGTTAGGTGTCTGTCCAGCCTTGATGACATCCTGTGGCAACTGAATGGCTCCTCTCAAGTCTCCGGCCTTGAACGTGATACCTTCTGAACCGGAAACCTCATGGGTGTACTCGATGCCATAACGCTTCAAATCGTAGAAACGAAGACCCTGGAACAGGGTGTCTAAGCGGCGCATGTGAAGGATAAGAAGAATTAGGTCCTCCTGCGTGTTCACCTCTACACCATAGGATGTGGTGTAAGAAGGCTGGAGAGAGAAGCCCTGCGGATGGAGGATCTTGCGGATGGAGTGGTCACGATAGCCATCAGGAACAGCGGGTTGATAGTCTATGTTCGTGAAGAAGCTGTCCACAACGGCAGTTGTAAGGACTGGACGAAGATTGTCGCCCTTCTTCTCCGCACAATGGCTCTGGACCCAAAGGTTCATGTCCTTTAGGGCATTGGTGGTATCGTTCTTCAAGGCGTATGCCTCGGCACGTACCAGAAGCGTCTCATCGCCAGTGAAGGCGTGGTCAACAATGTGGGGATAACCCGTCTGATTGATACGGTCGGTCACCTCGAAATGCTCCCACATCGTGGGGAAGGCGGCACATGCCGACGTACCATAAATCTTGGTGGAGAAGTAAAGCGGGTTATTGTCAGAGCCCTGTCCCCAAGGTGCTTTTGCCCAATAGGTGTCATAGGAAGCGATATAGCTGTTGTGAGCATAGCGCGAAGACACACCTGTATTAAGATAACGCGCAGCAGAAGAGTAGCTCGTTATCAGCATGAAGTTGGACTTGAGCGATGTACGGATCACCTGGTTGGCAATGTCCTGCGCACCCATGCTCATAATCGACGGGAAGTCGAAAAGCTGAGAGGAGACATCTGAACCCAATGCACGGTTGGCATACTCAATCGCCTTGTCATAATTCATGTAGTACAAGTTGAAACGGGCGGCGAAAGCGTAGGCAGCCTTCAAGTTCCAGTGATACTTGGGAACCGTATAGATGCTCTCATCAATCGCAGGAAGAGCCTCCTCAATGTCACGGTTGATATTGGCATACAATTCGCGGAGTGTACCACGCTTATAGGTGTCGTTGACACTCTGCTCCGGCTTCTTGGGATAAGCAAGGCCAAGGTATTCGTCTGCCTTCTCAGGATTCCAAGCCATGCAGAACACGCTGGCCAGCTGCATCATGCTGTAGGCACGGCATAGTTTAGCTTCTGCCAACTGTGGTGCTGTAGCCACAGAGTCTCCATATTCCTGGATAGCCTGGATAGCCTCATTAGCGGATCCAACAGCTGAATAATAGCCATTCCACACCATATAGGGACAGTCGTTACCCGAAGTAGTGGTGACATCCTTGAACTGATACAGCTCATCGACGAGCTGGTCCACACCGTAGGAAGTTCCATTGTTGCCGACGTTGTCGGAGCTGATCTCGGCAAGCACCGTCTGGTTATTGGGAGGATAGCAAGAAGTAACCATCTGGGTAATCTTGTCTACGGTGTTCAGCTCTGCGCGATCATCGGGCAGCTTGTCGAGATAGTCGTCGCAGGAAGCCAACGAAAGTGCGGCAAGTCCTAAAAATAAATATTTTGTCTTCATTTTCTTGATTGCTGATATTTTTTAAATTCCAAGACGAACCGTGAAGGTGAACTGGCGAGCCATCGGGACAGCCACACCACCAGAGTTCATGAACTCAGGATCCTGGCCATAGAGTTTCTTGTCTGAATAGATCAGGAAGAGGTTGGTACCCTGAAACTTCAAGTTCATTGAGGTGAGACCGATATGTTTGATCAGGCTCAAAGGCAGATCATAAGCAATGGAGATTTCCTTCATACGGATGAAGTCACCCTTTGCGGTACGGTTGTGAGAGTAGTTATAAGCCGTGTAGGCATAGCCCAAATAGGAGTCATTCTGCAACTGACGGAGGTCTGCAATGGCAGGGATGTCCGTGCGCTTCTCATCACCCGGAACCACCCAACGGTTCTGGAACTCCTTCGGCATAGCGGTGAGGTCGGAGTAGCCCGTACCAAACGACGGGTCAAGACGAACCTTGTTGCCAGCAGCGTAGGTGATGAACACATTGAGCTGGAGGCCCTTGTAGGTAAAGGTGTTACCCAAAGAACCTGAGATGGTAGGATCAGTCGGTCCCTCATAGATAAGGTGACTGATGTCGTAGGACTGGAAGTTGATGTCGCTGGTGACCAGTTTTCCGTCCTCATTGATGAACGTAGGAATACCCTGATTGTTCAATCCGCGGAAGTCCATGGAGAACAAGGCGCGGTAAGGATAGCCCTCCATCGTGAAGCCAGTACCAGAAATTAGATCAATTATTCTATTCTGCGACTGCAGGTCGGTGACCTTAGATGTAGTGTGAGAGAAGATAAAGTCGGTGCTCCACTTGAAGTCCTTCGTCTCAATGTTGCGAGAAGAAATGGTAACCTCCTCACCAGAAGAACGCATGGAGGCAACGTTGGCATACTTTCTGATAGAACCGCCCTCACCCGTGGTCATCTTCGGACCAATCAGGTCGTAGTTGTTACGGAGATAGTAGGCCAACTCCACATTCAACCGGTTGTCGAGGAATCCAAGGTCAAGACCCACGTTGAACTCATGCTTCTTCTCATAAGTAAGATCTGGGTTGGCAAAGGAATAGACCTCGATATCAGACTCCTTGTCGCTGCTATAAGGACGCCAAGGGTTGTAGCTCTGGTAGATGGCCTCGGCATTGGTAACTGCTGGCTTGTCACCAGTCAAAGAGTATGAGGTCTTGAGCGTGGCGTGAGAGAGTGCCGGACGGAGCTTCTCAAACCAAGGCTCTTCATGGACGTTCCATGCACCGGAGACGTTCCAGGTCGGAAGCCAACGGGCACTGCGGGCCTTACCCAGACGGTTGCTGCCTTCGTAACGTCCAGTGACGTTGAAGGTGTAACGACCCTTCCAAGAATAAGTGGCCGTGGCGAAGAAAGAGGCCTCACGGCTATAACCGTTGGACAGAGAATAGTACATGGAGTTCTCCTCGGAAGCCTGCTTGAAATACTTGTAATCATAGCTGCCGAGCATACCCATACCGTACTGCATACCCACACCGTTGAAGTAGGTCTGGCTGCGGTCCACGTTGTTGACCTCCATACCACCATAGAGGTTGAGGATGTGGCGGTCGTTGTACACATCGTTGTAAGAAGCAGTGGCACGGAAATCCCAGCTGTTCATCTTGTACTTCGTCTCACGGAAGAAACCACCTCGTGGGAGGACGGTCTGGCGAAGGCCATTGGGAACGTCCGGGTCGAGGTAAAGCCAAGAGTTGTTGTCACGCATGGTGGCATCATCCATGGCACGGTAAGCCATGGCCTGATTGGAGTTCTCCGTGATGCGGTGATCCATTGTCGTGGTAGAGAACTTATAAGCACCCAACACGCTGATTTCCACCTTGGAGATGGGTTTGTACTTCAATTCGGCTTGATACTTCAAGTCAACAATGTCGTAATCCATATAATTGTTCGCCAGCTCGTTATGAATGTTAAACGGAGCATAGTTGCGGACATAGTATTCATTGGGATCAAGCGTACGGGAAGAGTTCATTGCATAAGAGTACGGGTTGATATCGAAATCACGAGACACTGCACCTGTCACAGCATTGGTGGACTGGCTGCTCGTACCCGGAGCCTCTTGCTTACGGTAGCTGGCATTAGCAATCATGTTCAAAGACACCTTCTTGCTAATGTTATAGTTGGCGTTGATGTTGGCGGTGTAACGCTGCACTTTACTGCGCTCTGTCCATCCCGGGTCATTGAGGAAGGAGAAAGAGGTGTAGTACTGTGCCTTATCCGTACCAGAGCTCATACTGATAGAGTGGTTCATCTGGATGGAGTTGGAGAACAACTCGTCGAACCAGTCGGTATTACGGTACTCAGCCTGACGGAGATAAGCATTCATTGCCTCCTGTGTGTTGGCAAGGCCGAAGCGTCCGTTGGTCTCATCGTACTCGTTCATCAGGTGGTACATCTTACCAAACACACCACTTGAGCTGGCGCGGTAAGAGTTCATGAAAGAGAAGTAACCGCCCTTCATCATCTCACGATAAACAGACATCTGCTCCTGTGAGTTCATGATGTTGAACTGGCTGTAGCTCGGTTTCAGGCGCATGGTGAACTCACCAGTATAAGATATGCGCGCGCTACCCGCCTTACCACGCTTAGTGGTAACGACAATCACACCAGCCATGGCGCGTGCACCATAGATGGAAGTAGCGGAACCATCCTTCAAGATGTCGAAGCTGGCAATATCGTCAGCGTTCAAACCGGCAATGGCATTGGAGATGACAGTAGTGGCATCACCAGAGGAAAGTGCGTCGGCATCGACCTCCGTAACGTCCTCCATGATAACACCATCGACCACCCACAGCGGTTTTGAAGAACCGTAGATGGACGTCGCACCACGGACACGAATCTTAGGTGCCGTACCAAAAGTACCTGACACGTTCTGTACCGACACACCGGCGGCACGGCCTTCCAGAGAACGAGAGATGTCGGCGACACCATCGAGTTTCGCTTTCTCAGCATCGACCTTCGTCGCGGCACCAGTAAACAGACGCTTGTCCATCTTCTGCATACCCGTTACGACGACCTCGCCCAGCTGGTGGCTGTCCTCATCAGGAGTCAAAGTGATTTTCATGTTAGAGGATCCTTTCACGGTAACGGTCTTCATACCTACGTAGGAGATGACCAACTGAGGATGAGCCTCCGTTGTACTGATACTAAAATTACCGTCAATGTCGGTAGCCGCTCCAGTCTTTGTGCCTTTGACCATAACGGTGGCACCAATTACTGGAAGACCATCGTCACCTAAAACGGTTCCGGATACAGTGTTCTGGGCTACAGCTATTCCTATAGAGAACAGCAAGCAGGCCAAAACAAAGCATAGTCTTTTACCCATATAAACCCCAAATATTAGTTATTAATTTGAATTACTTCAATACACAAGTACAAAGATAGTCATTAAATCCCAAATTTGGAATGAAAGAGAAAAAAAAATTAACCGACACGCTAAAAAAGTCGAATTTACGGACAAAGTGAGGTGGTTTTTAACATTTCCCGCAAGCATTTTGCAAAAACTTTTCGAAGAATTGTCTTCGTTTTGCAATGACCCTTCAATTAACGTGATGTCAGCAAATAGCTTGGCGTTGCCCTTTCCTGTACTAAAGTGAGCAGAATGACGGTAAGCCTTGCTTCAACCAAGCATTAAGACATAAGACATGCACAGATATTGATTAAGGACTTTTAGGGAATAAACTAAGATTATTATCTCTATATACCCACTAATGACGAAACAGAATCATGGATGATTGGTAGGCTACAAAGGAAGTAATGACTTCTGACATCAGAAACGAGCCGCCCAAAGCCGCCATATTTCGCGAATTTGCGACCAGTCGTCCATCCGCTCGCAAATTCGACGAATATGAGCAAGATAGAAGCATTCCAATTCTTATTGTCGGTGGCAAGCGGTGTCATCTCTATCGGTAATTGCTCTAATGGGTTATTTAATTAATAATGTACGCGCGTACATTTTACTTAAATACGTACATATTGAAAGAAAAGGATGAAATACTCTTTGTCCGTTCACACATTCTTCGTACCTTTGCATAAGGTAACGCCACACATTAGTATTGTGAGAACGAGCTTTCATTACGTTCGTTGGTTACCTTTACAAAGAATAGGGAGAACAGCCATGCGCTTTTCCAGCCAATACAATAACAGCATTCACAATGGCATCAACATATAACTGTACAGGAGAGAGAAGAAAACACGGCAGGATAGAGGTGATTTGCGGAAGCATGTTTTCAGGGAAGACGGAGGAGCTTATCCGTAGACTGAAGCGTGCCATATTTGCCAAGCAGCACGTTCTGATCTTCAAGCCATCGATAGACAACCGCTATTCGGAGTCCGATGTGGTGAGCCATGACAACAACTCCATCGCTTCCATGCCCGTCAGCTCATCCAAAAGCATCCCGAACCTTGCGCAAGGGATGGATGTTGTGGGCATTGACGAAGCCCAATTCTTTGACGAAGGACTGGCAAATGTTTGCGTGCAGTTGGCCAACCAAGGCATCCGGGTGATTGTAGCGGGGCTGGACATGGACTACCTTGGCATTCCTTTTGGACCTATTCCTAACTTATGTGCCCTTGCAGATGAGGTGGATAAAATGCACGCCATCTGCGTGAGATGTGGTGCATTGGCCTACCTAAGCCATCGACTGGCACACAGCAATCAACGCGTATTGCTTGGGGAACAGACTGAATATGAGCCACTTTGCCGTGAATGTTACCAAAAAGCCATACAAGAAGAAAAGGAGGAAAAGTGATGAGACAAGAGATTACATTCGACAAATTCATACGTTGGACACTCACTGCCGGAGCTATATTGGCAGTTTTCTTTATCGTAAAAAAACTGAGTAGTGTTCTCCTGCCCTTCTTCATCGCATGGTTTCTCGCTTATCTGCTCTACCCGATCGTGAAGTTTGTCCAGTACAAGATGCACGTTCCCACTCGTGCACTAAGCATTATCGTCACGCTTATCTTTGTCTGTGCCATCATCGGAGGGGTCATCTACCTGATTATTCCGCCCATGATCGACCAGTTTGACAAATTGGGTGGCATCCTTACCCGCTACATTCAACAAACCACCCACACCAGCAACATTGGTGAAAATATTCGCCAGTGGATTGCAGAGAACAAAGAAGCCATCACCGAGTTCTTCCGCAGCAAAGACTTCACTGAGACATTGAAGACCACAATGCCCAAGGTTTTCAACGTGCTGGGACAGACAGCAAGCATTATCATCAGTATAGTGGCGAGCTGCATCACCTTGCTTTATATGTTTTTCATACTCCTTGACTATGAATTCCTTACAGAAAACTGGATCAAGATTTTCCCTAAAAAGGTGCGCCCCTTCTGGCACGAACTGGCGTCCGACGTGGAAAAAGAGCTCAACAACTATATTCGCGGTCAAGGGCTGGTATCCCTTTGCATGGGAATTCTGTTCTGCATCGGCTTCACCATCATCGGATTCCCGATGGCCATCGGCTTGAGTATCCTCATCGGCATTCTCAACCTTGTTCCCTATATGCACTCCTTCGCCCTCATCCCCACGGTATTTCTCGCCATACTGAAAGCTGCCGACACGGGCGAAAACTTCTGGATTATCCTCCTAAGTGCCTTGGCAGTATTCCTTGTCGTTCAAATAATCACTGACATGGTGATAACTCCCAAGATCATGGGCAAGGCGATGGGGCTGAACCCCGCAATCCTTCTGCTGTCATTGTCCATATGGGGAGCTCTTCTGGGATTCATCGGACTGATCATCGCTCTTCCGCTCACGACACTCATCATTGCCTACTGGCAACGATATGTCACAAAGGAGCGCGAGAAAACCACCACTCCCCTACCTGCAGGATCTGCAACCAATGAGCCAGAGACCAATAAAGGTAAGCAATCCGTTGAGCATCAGTAGCTCGTAACCGAATTGGTATCCGAAGCAACTTGACGAGAGATAGTCTATGCCAAAACAAACTATCGGGCTGGCCAGTGCGACATAAGGGACAAGGCGGTCACAGGTCCTGCGCCTCGTAAACAGCCCGAAGGCAAAGAGGCCGAGCAAAGGACCGTAGGTATAGGAGCAAAGGATGTAGATGGCATCGATGACGCTGGTGGAATTTAAGGCACGGAAGGCAAGAATAAACACTACAAAAAGCAGGGCTACCGACAGATGAGTGCGACGGCGCAAACGCTCATCTGTGGGTCGCTCTTTGATATCTACGCACCAACTCGTCGTTAGTGCCGTCATAGCACTATCCGCACTCGAGAAGCTGGCAGCCACAATTCCAATGGTGAAAAGCACGACCACCAATGTGCCCAACCAGCCCGAAGCTGCATACATCGGCAGCAAATCATCTGTTACCAATGGAAGATTAACTCCCTGTTTGCAAGCCAATTGCGCCAATAGAATACCCAAACAGAGAAACAACAGGTTGACGGGAACGAAAGCCAAGCCATAGGTACACATGTCTTTCTGCGCCTCGCGCAAGGTTCGGCAGGTAAGATTCTTTTGCATCATGTCCTGATCCAACCCTGTCATCACTACTGCGACAAATACTCCACTCAAAAACTGTTTCCAAAAATATTGACGACTCGCCACATCATCAAAGACAAAAACACGACTTCGTGCATCCTCTACAATGGCTTGGAATGCTTCCCCCACGGAGTAGTGGAGCTGCCCGACCACCTCAAGGATGATGAGCACCAGGGCAAAAAGCAGACAAAACGTTTGAAAGCTGTCGGTCCATACCAACGTTTTGATGCCGCCCCTTCTCGTATAGAGCCAAATCAAACCTACCATGACTGCCACCGTCACGGGAAAGGGAACGGAGAAGGCATCGAAGACATACCGCTGAAGAATCATACAGACCACATAGAAGCGCACTGCGGCACCCGTCATCTTGGAAAGAAGGAAGAAATAGGCACCCGTCTTGTACGAGGTCCTGCCCAAGCGTTGACGTAAATATGCGTATATGGTGGTCAATTGCAAGCGATAGTACACGGGAAGCAGGAGAAAAGCAATGGCAAAATAGCCGAAGATAAAGCCAATACACATCTGCAGATAGGTCATTCCAGATTGCAGTGCCATGCCGGGAACAGAGACAAAGGTGATGCCGGAAATAGACGCACCCACCATCCCAAAGGCCACCATATACCAAGGTGAGCGGCGATTCGCACGAAAGAATGTATCATTATCCGACTTCCCTGCAGTCAACCGGCTAAACAGCAGGAGCACGAAGAAATAGACAAGGACGACAGAAACGATTAACATAAATGTTCTACGGAGCTGAAAAACAAATAATCCATAGGAATACGAGACTTCCCGTACTCCTATGGCTATCATCATTAACAAGCGGTGACGGCTTTATAAATAAAAGAAAAAGCGCACCCCTTTGAACTATGGTAATACTTACTTCACCTGTACGACGAGGTACTTGCTGGTACTCCAGAACGTTGTCGGGTCGGTAATGCGAAGCACATACTGTCCAGAGGCATCCTTCGTCAGACTGTAACTTGACGCAGGATGTGATGTCAGGAGCTTTGCACCCTTGGAATAGAGCTTCAACTCGCGCGTGTCACGGATGTCAATCTTGGTAAAGTAGCTCTTGTTGAATGAGCCTTGTAGCACCTTACCCTTCACCAGAACGTTCTGACGCTTCAGTTCCTTCTTGGTGCCATAGGCAAACCAGGCGGTGTTCAACTGCTTGTCTTGAGCACTGATCGTCTCGCTCTTCTTGTTGCTCTCTGTCTGCAGATTCTGCTTCTCGCTCTGCAAGTTCTGCTTCTCGGTCTGAAGGTTCTGCTTGTCCGTCTGCAGTGAGGCCACATCACTATTCAACCCCGAGATGGTCTGATCCAGTTCCTTGATGTGGATGTTCTTCTTTTCCAGCTCAGCGCGGAGCTCACGGAGCTCTTTGTCCTTTGCGACCAACTGTGCGTTGAGCGAGTTGAGGGCTTTCTGCATCTGCTCACCCTTGAAGCCTGTAGTCTTAATCTGCTCCTGAAGCTTCTTGATGAGATCGCGGTTCTCCTGCATACGCTGTGCGATGAAATGGATATTTTCCTTAATCACAGCCGCCTTGTCTCCGCCTTCGCCGTCCTTGGCTACCGTTACCCGGTTTTCGGCCGCATTGATTTCGGCAAATCCCTGCTGAATATCGTTCAGCGTACCCATCATGTCATTGATTTCGTTATCACGAGCTGTGATGATTGCACGCAAAGAATCGTTCTGAATCTGCTCCGGATTAGTCTCCGGTTTCTTGTTCTGATTGCATGCAGCCAGCGACAACACGCAGGCTGCAAGTAAAAACAGCTTTTTCATAATCATTCGGTTTAATTCATACTATTTTGATTATTACACTTTTCCGCTCTCTCTTGTTCTCGCTTTCGTTCCTTTGCTTTAGGAACTCCAGCAAGGACAATCACAAATTCGCCTTTGGGCTCCACCTCCTTGAAGTGTTCTATCACCTCTTGCAACGTGCCCCGGACGCTTTCCTCGTGCACCTTGGAGATTTCCCGGCAACAGCTCACCCGTCGTTCCGGCCCAAAGACCTCGGCAAACTGCTCCAGCGTCTTGAGTACACGGTAAGGGGATTCATAGAATATCATCGTGCGCTCCTCGTTGCTCAAGTGCTCGAGTAGGGTGTGCCGTCCTTTCTTCTGGGGCAAAAAACCTTCGAAACAAAAGCGGTCACAAGGCAATCCACTCGACACCAAGGCGGGAACAAACGCAGTAGCTCCTGGTAAAGTCTGGACGGTAACACCGGCCGCAATGGCCTCACGGGCGAGCAAAAAGCCTGGGTCGCTGATGCCTGGCGTGCCTGCGTCGCTGATTAAGGCAATGACTGCCCCTGCCTTCAGCCGCTCCACCAATCCAGCTGCCGTGCCATGCTCGTTGAACTTATGGTGGGCTACCAGACGGTTTTTGACCTCAAAATGCTTCAGAAGGACAGACGACGTGCGCGTGTCTTCGCAAAGCACCATGTCGGCCTCGCGCAGAATGCGGACAGCCCGATAGGTCATATCTTCCAAGTTCCCCACAGGAGTGGGGACAAGAAACAGCGTTCCCATAACGTCTGCAAATGTAGAAGAAAATGATGAACCTCCAAAACAAA
This sequence comes from Prevotella sp. UBA7551, assembly GCA_002479145.1. Lineage (GTDB taxonomy): Bacteria > Bacteroidota > Bacteroidia > Bacteroidales > Bacteroidaceae > Prevotella. Next base: position 24,631 of record DLLX01000029.1, read on the forward strand.
TTAAGTTATTTTTGGACAATCGTTGTTTTGCGCAACATTTTTTGCGTCAAATTGTGACACAAGTTGCAATTTCATTCATTCCACTAATGCTCAAGAAGAATTGAACTCCAACCAGTAATTGACAAGAAAGGCGAGATATAACTCATTATTCCTATGAATTCTTATGACCGTTAGGAGATAAAAAACAAAATGTCATATATCGAGAACATGCCGTGCATAGCCTCAAACAACAGAAATTTCTGGCTGTTCACGACAGGCTTTTGGCCATTGCCATAGAGTAAATCAAGCCTGCGCCCGTCTCCGACCTACACTCCACGAAACGCATTCAGCAAGGCAATGACTCGTTGGGTCTCTTCATCTGACATGGTCTGATTGCAGGGCAGCGACAATTCCTCGCGGTGGATGCGCTCGGTAATGGGAAGCTGCAGACTGGCCCACTCTGCATAGCAGCGTTGATGGTGAGGCGGAATGGGATAATGGATAAGGGTCTGCACCCCGTTCTCCTGGAGGTATTGTTGCAGCCGGCCACGTTGTTCACACAGGATGGGGAAGATGTGAAACACGTTATCTTCCTCCTTCCGCAACCAACGCTCTTTGCCTGGAAGTGTGAGGAGCGGATTGTTGATTTCCTTATAGTACCGATCGGCTATCTGTTGGCGGCGCACATTCTCCTTGTCAAGATAGCGCAACTTCACATCCAGCACAGCAGCCTGCACCTCATCGATTCGGCTATTGCGTCCCATGTGGTCGAACACATACTTGCGTGACGAACCGTAATTGCCCAATGAGCGCACCATCTCTGCCAGTGTGTCATCGTTGGTCGTCACCGCCCCTGCGTCTCCCTGCGCACCCAAGTTCTTCCCTGGGTAGAAACTGTGCCCCGCAGCATCACCTATCCCGCCCGTTCTTCGACCGCCATATCGGCAGCCATGGGCTTGCGCATTGTCCTCCACCAACAGCAGTCCGTGACGATGACAACTCTCCGCCACAGCTTCCGTGTATGCGCAGCGCCCATAGAGGTGCACCAGCAGCAGGGCACGGGTGCGGGGTGTGACGTGACTCTCTATCAGCTGGTCGTCCAGTTCCAGCGTGTCGTAGCAGGGTTCCACCAGAATCGGACGCAGCCCGTTTTCGGTAATGGAGAGGATGGAAGCCACAAAGGTATTGGCCGGTACCAGCACCTCGTCACCTTCGCGCAATACGCCCAGCTCCTTATAGGCACGGAAGATGAGCGTCAGCGCATCGAGGCCGTTGCCGCAGCCGACGCAATGTCGAGTGCCAATGTAGTTGGCGTAGTGTTGCTCAAATCGCTCCGTGGCCTGACCGTGCAGATACCAACCGCTGCGGATGACTTTTTCCACGGCCTCAACGACTTCCTGCTCGTGCAGGGCGTTTACCTTTTGTAAGGACAAGTATTCTATCATGTGGTGAAATAATGTAAAGCGGAGAAATCTTTACGCTCTCCCTGTGACGTCAAGACCACGCCACAAAACGGTCAAAGCTCCCATTCATAGGTGTCATAGCAGACGCCGCGTCCGCCAAAACCTTCTTTTTGAAATATCAAGTGTTCATTGAGCATACGCCCACCCTGCTCCGTCGATTTGCCAAAGTCGAGGCAAATGCGGTCGCAGTAACGGTGGTGTACCAGCTCGTCAAAGAGCAGATCGAGCGCGCCATGGGCTTTTCCTTCCTCCGTCGACGCGATATACTGGGTGTGGATGACCTGCCCTGTGTCGAAAATCAGCGTCCCTCCTACGGTTGTTTTCTCCTTATTATATATAAGGTACAGGCGTATTCGCTCTGGAAACCGCCCCTTGAGGAGGCGCAATTCGTCGAGGGAATGAACGGGATGGGTATGGTGCCGTGTGGAGAGATTGTCATCGAGCATCTTCCAAAAAACGGCCATGTCGTCACTTTCGGCAAAGCTGAGCCCCTCGCACTGTGCCTTTCTCAGTCCCGACTTGCGCGATTCGGTGAAGCGGAGTGGGTGTTGGAGGAAAATGGAGGAGGAGATTTCTCGGGTCAATAAGCGTGCATGGCATACCTGAGTGAGCGCATACAGGTCTTCCTGGGCGGGCAAACGGTGGTAAATCCAGGGCATTGCCTTGTAGGTCACTCGCCGTATGCCCTCCCCGCGAAGCCACACGTTAAGGGCTTCAAAGAGTTGTACCACACCCTCTGCCGTCGCCTTTGCGTCCGTCAGGAGTCCTCCGTAGGTAAGTCCCTGATGGGAATGGAGCGTATCGCCCGTGCGATTGGCAGGCAACAGGGCGTAGACGTTCCCCTTGCGGTATACCATCAGACTGCAATCGGAGAATCGGTCACTATGATAATCCATGTATCGGCGGTCGAAGAGGAACGTGCCGTTCTTCGATCGGGCCACAAAATCATTCCAAACCTGCTGCTGGTCGGGGGTATAACGCTTTATCTCAAACATCTTTTATAGTTGAGAAACTCGTTGTAATCGTAGATGTAGTCCTCTGGGTCATACAGTTCCGAAGCGAGGCAGAGGCACACTGCGCCTGTGGAGAAGTCGTCGAGGGTGCGCCAGATGCCAGGGGTGATGAGCAGTCCCTCCCAGGGATGGTTGAGCAGGTAGTGCTGCCTGTGCTCGCCATCGTCGAGATTGACGGTGAAACTACCACTTAAGGCCACAATCAACTGGTATAGCCGCTTGTGCGCATGGCCTCCGCGACTTTCACCTCCGGGCACATCATAGACCCAGTAGGCGCGTTTTATCTCGAATGGCACATCCTTCAGCTGTTCTGCCACAGTGAGGTTGCCGCGCCGGTCGGTGATTTTCGAGAGCGAGATGATTTTTCCAAGCATCTGTGTTTGTCCTTCGTCGTTTTTTCTTTCCGTTTCTATTTCTTCATATACGGGTCGGTGCCCAGCACGGTCTGGGCTGCCCGCTTCGCCTTCTCGCGCAAGGCATCGATGTCGGCATCCACCTCATCGTAGCAGAGGGCCACCCCCATGCGCCGTCCCACATGTGCCGTGGGCTTGCCAAAGATGCGCACCCGTGTGCGGTCTTCGCAGCAGAGCTCCTCCAGATGATAGTCGAGGGGCTTCTTACTCTCCACAGGAGAGAGGATGACGGCCGACGCGCCACTGTGCTCCAGGTGGATGGCGGGTATGCGAAGGCCGAGGATGGCGCGCAGATGCAGCTCAAACTCGTTGAAGTTGGTGCTGTGCGAGAGCGTCACCATGCCCGTATCGTGCGGACGAGGACTCAGTTCGGAGAATATGACCTCTCCTTTCTTCGTCAGGAAGAACTCCACGCCCCACAGCCCATAACCGGTCAAGGCGCGCGTCACCGCCTCGGCTATATGCTCTGCCTGCCGCAACGCCGCCTCGGAGATGGCGAATGGCTGCCAGCTCTCGCGGTAATCGCCGCCTTTCTGTACGTGCCCAATGGGTGGGCAGAACAGGGTGGGACCGTCTTTCTGTGTCACCGTGAGCAGCGTAAACTCAGAGTCGAAATCGATAAACTCCTCGATGATTACCTCGTGCACATCGCCACGCGCACCCTCCATCGCTTCCTTGTAGGCTTGGTGCAGCTCGTCATCGTTGTGTAAATAACTTTGTCCGTGGCCGCTCGACGACATGAGGGGTTTCACCACACAGGGGAAACCTATCTCGTCGGCTGCTTTTTTTAGCTCATCGAATGTCTTGGCATAGAAGTACTTGGCCGTCCGAAGACCAAGTTCCTTGGCGGCAAGGTCGCGAATGGCGCGGCGGTTCATCGTGAAGTTGACCGCCCTGGCCGAAGGGACGACCTGGATGCCTTGCGCCTCAAAGTCGAAGAGCCGCTCGGTACGGATGGCTTCTATCTCGGGCACGATGATGTCAGGACGGTGACGGGCCACTGCGGCGGACAAGGCTTCGCCGTCGAGCATGCTGAATACTTCGTGCTCATCGGCCACTTGCATGGCGGGCGCATGGTCATAGCTGTCGCAAGCAATGACGTACTGGCCGGCGCGCTTGGCCGCAATGGCAAACTCCTTGCCCAACTCGCCTGAGCCTAATAGTAATATCTTTTTCATCTTCTGTTTCTACTTTTTCTTTTCCGTGTAGCTATGAGGCCTTTTCTGTATAGCTATGGGGTCGCAAAATAACGCCAGCTATCGCTATGAATGCTCGCCTTCTTATTGCCGAGCGCAGCTTAGCTGGTGCAAAGATAAGACAAAAAGTTGAAAATGACTGAATGAGGATTGTAAAACTGCGTTGTGGTAAAGGCTACAAAAGCAAGGAAGAACCTGTTTGCGAAAGCGTTACGCTTATAAGCCACAATCAGTCATTAGACTAATCGCAGTTTAACTGCTTGGATACCCAAATAAGATAATGACTTAGCACATTGTATTTTACATCTTCTTTTTCAGCCATTCTCCAAAGAACTTGTCGTATAATTCGTAAGTACCATCAACCTCTGTCACAAAGTCTTTGTCCAACAATCCCTTGATGGCTCCTTGCACAAAGCTTGCTGAAGGCAAATGATACCTTTTGATGAATGCTGACGAGGTAATGTTCTTCGCCTTGTCAGCTTTGCAAATGGCAAGGAGGAGTTCCTTTTGCTTGACTGGCAACTGGAATAAAAGGGATTCATAAGCAAAGGCACTCTCATCCAAAATCGAGTCAAGGGCTTCTGAAAGGGTCTTCTCGTCGGCTATGGTAAGGACTGTTGTCTGCTCATCAGCTGCTACTGTAGCATCCGTGATGGCGTATATCTTATTGAGCATTCTTTGGAGATACCAAGTGATGCCATCGAAACGGTCGTAAATCTGATAAATGATTTCTCGCTTGATGGTTTTCTTACCAAACAGGCGAGTGGCGAAGTCGGCATACACCTCCTTGTCAATGGGACGAAGTGTCTTTATGGATGTGCTCTGGTAGAAAGGGCGTGCGTGGCTCAGAAACATCTCCGTCATCATGTTGCGTTGTGAACCAGCAAAGATGAAGTTGGTGTTGTGGCTATGCTGTACGTATGTACGCAGGATGGCCTCAACATTTTCATTCTTATAATTGGCAATAGTCTGGAACTCGTCAATGGCAACAATGCACGGCTTGTCGGCCGTCTCCAGATAATGGAATATTTCCTGGAGTGTGGTCGTGGGACTGGTTATGTCGCCCAAATCCACACCCCATGATGGATTCCCATTGATGTCAAAGCAGATGGAGGAACGGAGCGAGTGAAGGCAGTGGAGAAAATATTCCACAACTTTAGTGCCTTTGGGCTTGAGACTTTGCAGGATGCCCCGTCCCAACTCTTGGATAAAGTCAGCGAGGTTCTTGGTGGCATATATGTCTATCAAGAAAGTATAGTAATTCTTCTTAATAGCTTCTTGCGCATAGACATGCTGCACCAGCCCCGTCTTGCCGATTCTCCGAGGGGCAATCAAGCTCACATTGTTACCGTTTTTGATTTCCGCTATCAAGTCGGCGGTCTCTATTTCTCTGTCGCAGAAGTATTCATCCGATACATATCCACGAAGTACAAATGGGTTTTCTATCATCATCACAATCCTGTATATACCATAGACGATTCCTAAGGCCGATCCTTGGCGAATCTGTCTGCAAAGATAATTATAATACTTTTATTATAATCTTGTTATAACGAAAGTACAACAAAGATTAACGAAAAATGAAAAGATGTGCAATATAAGTGGATGATTTTAGGCTACATTTAACCCAATTCAGTCCAATGATCACTATAGGATATTGCAAACTTTTTGAGAATAAAGAGCAACAAGGGGCGTTTTTGCCCGAATAGGATAGCTATGCCTCCACTTTGGAGCGGACGTGGCCTTGTGCGAATTGTGTGTCGATAATTTCACCAGGGCGAAGACTTCTTGCACTTTTGACCACTTTGCCCTCATGAAGCGTCAGGCTGTAGCCCCGCTTGAGAAGCAGACGGGGGTCGAGGGCGCGGGCTTTCTGCTCCAACAGGTCGAGCTGGTGGCACGCATTGAGCAACCTCCGCTCCAAGGGCAACCGCAGATTGACGGTGAGCAGCCCGAGTTGATGGCGCGCCTCCTCCAGATTTTGCTCCACAGCATGACCGATCCGGTCACTCAAGGAGGAGAGCCGGGCTTCCTGCCGCACCTTGACGACGGAGAAAAGCGACGTGATGGATGTGGAAAGCACATGCAACCGCTGCTGCTCGGCCTCCATCCTTTGCCGGGCATAGCGTGTGGCGCGCTCCTGCGCAGTCTCCACCGCCTCAAGAACCGTCGCCAGATGATCGATAAGGAAGGCAGCGGCAGCCGTCGGAGTCTTCACCCGGGTATGCGACACGAAGTCGATCACGCTTTCATCCCGCTCATGCCCGATGCCGGTGATGACGGGCAGGGGGAAGTTAGCTACGTTCTCAGCCAACAAGAGAGAGTCGAAGCCGCTCAAGTCAGCCACGGCACCACCACCACGGATGATGACCACCACATCGTAATCGGCCACGGCGTCGTAGATGGCGTTCAAAGCCTCGATGACGGACGACTCCACCGACTCGCCCTGCATAGTGGCGGGGAAAAGCCGAAGGGAAAATTGAAGGCCATACTCGTTGTTCTCCAACTGATTTTTGAAGTCGCCGTAGCCTGCTGCCCCCTCACTACTGACGACCGCCACACGCTGGGCAAAGCGCGGAAAGGGGAGCTGCTTGTTGAGGTCTATCACCCCCTCCTCCTTGAGTTGCCGCAGGATTTCCTGCCGATGGCGCATCATGTCGCCGAGGGAATACTCTGGATTGATGTCGTCCACTATCCACGAGAAGCCGTAGAGGGGATGAAACTGCGCATGCACCTGCAGCATCACCTTCATCCCGGCATGGATGGGATGTCCCGTGGTACGCTCAAAGTAGGGACGCATCAGCATCCAGCGGTTGCGCCAGCAGCGTGCCTGGGCTTGTGCCACGGGGGTGTTGCGCCCCTCTTCCTTCTCCACAAGGCTCATGTAGCAGTGGCCTCCGCGCTCCCGGACTTCCGAAAGCTCGGCCTCCACCCAGTAGCTTTGGTCGAGTGTTTGGTCGATTACTTCGCCGACGAGGGCGTTGAGCTCCAGTAGTGACAATGCTTTCATGTGCAAACTATCGTTGTTATTTTGCCCGAAAAAGAGCAGGCAAGCCAGCAACTGGCCTTCTAAAATGAAAAAGAGGACTTGATCCAAGTCCTCTCCTGTTACGTGTTGAATTTAAAAGAATATGGTGACCTGTATGGGGCTCGAACCCATGACCCCAACATTAAAAGTGTTGTGCTCTACCAGCTGAGCTAACAGGTCAATCCATTGTCTTTGCTTATTTAAGCCTACGCTTTTCTCTTCTCCTATTAAGTATTCCGCTCCATCTCTCGATTTTGCGGGTGCAAAGGTACGGCTTTTTATCGAATGCGGCAAGAAAAAGCCAATATTTTTTCTGACCTCCCCATATTCGCCTGTCTGAAAAGCATCTTTGCAGATTTCCGCATATAGGTTGAGTGGTTCTGATATCATGTTACTTTAAGCTTTGAAAACTATAAAGTTACTGACCATCAGCCACTCAACCAGGCTTTATTAGTTATATCACGTTAATCAACTATCTTATTTTCAGGCGATTACATTAGAATTAACATACTATTGAGGATTAATTTCTTTATTCAATCTGTACACGTTATTCCAACTTCAGAAAAGTCCCCACTCAGCAAATTTCTCGAATCCTCCCAAACTTTGGATATAGTTACGAGCAATCTCCACAATCTCACGATAAGGCTTACCGTCAATAGTCTCATCGCCAATTGCGCAAAATAGCTCTACCTTCTTTCCTGTCTCTTGCGCTTTCAAAAAAGCGTAGATGTTGATTGAAACATCAGCCTTTGAAAGATCCTTCCCATGCATTCCACCGCCCGAAATACTTTGAGCCATATCCGAGCCAAGTTTGCGATTCGTTGCTCCTGCATCAACATCGGTACCTCCTACCCAATCGCCAAGGGGATTGATAACAGCATTTGGATAGAGCTTCTTCAAATCCCCAGTCTTGGCATTGCTCTGACAGATTATCAGCTTGCCATTGCCTAACACATACTTGCCATCGGAAGGATATGCCTTGTATATGTCATGGGCAATCCTGCTGAGTTGTTTTTCTTCCTCAGTTAGTGGCATACCTTTGAAGATACCATTGTCGCCACAGCGGACTTCTCCGTCTTGGTTGCTTGCAAGTATTGGGTCTTGTGCTACTCTAATGAGAGATACTTTCAAGTCGTTACGTTTCGTGACTCTGCTAATAATAGCCTCAGCCTCAGCTTCTGAAATGTTCACACTACTCTCAATAATGATGCTTACAACACCATGTCCGAGCAGCACTTCAACTGCAATTCTCGGCTTCTCTACCTTTGAATAAGCCAGGTCAACCAACGCCCCTGCGATTCTGTCTGCCACCTTATCCGGATGGCTTGGATTTACTTTTTCAATCATTATTTAATACTTTAAATATTATTCTTTTTATTCATGTAACTCTCTATTATTTTGCAACTTATGCCTTCTGAACGATATTTATTGATGAGGTCGTATTTCTTCGTGCTTATCTCATAATTTAAGTCTTCTATTTGCTTATTCAGCGGCGTTAACGCGCGTTGATAATCATTGCTGTTTATGCTTCCATTCTTCAGTTCGGCCTTCAAGCCTTGCTTACGCATCTTGATAGAGTTGATTTGAGCTTCACACTCCTCTTTAAAGGATTGAAAAGATGAAAATGCCTTAGTAATCTCCTCATCCTTGTACTTTCTAAAAGTATCTACATACAAAGAGTACCATTTTTCGGAATCTGCTGTAAGTCGCTCTACTTTTTTTTTCAATCCTTTTATCTCAGACCGCATAAAGCGTTCATTGATTTCTGTGGAATAGTCCCAACCGTCACCGTCCTCAGAGTGGAGGATATCAAGTACCTGTTCAAGTGTATAGGCTTGATAGATATGCTTTGCCTCGTCATAACGTGTATTGATTTCAGTGAATGGTGGCCAATAGCTTATAAATGAAGAAACCTGTATAGATTTAACCTTACCATCCTCATAAACTTCAGCACAGCGATTTGATCCGCTCATTGGACTGCCCGCCAAGTAGAAGACAAGGCTTCGATTGCCTTCTTTGTCTATGCGCAAAGCCTTTGTACAAACATCCCACCACTCTAAATATATGCCCAAGGTAGGGGCCTGAAATCCCGATGTGCCTGTATATGCAAGTCCGTTTTGGACGGCTACAGGAGCAAGAAACATTCTACTGTCACCTTTGATGCGCTCACTATGTGCCAATAAGAAGAAAGCGTTGTCAGTGAAGAGCTTCTTCTGTTGCTCCATGTATTCTGTCGGTTTGGGTTGTGGCTTGCATGGCTTATTACCAATACTCAGATACGTACCTGTTGTATCCAAATGAATTTTGTCGGGCACAAATTTTGTTTGGGATGATTCCTTTGGGAAGCACTCAAGCACAGTGCCATTCATTAAGGTGATGCTATTTTGGGGTTGTTCTGTATTACTTTGTGTCATTTTCTAATATATTTAATTGATGAATGAAATGCGTTTACATAAAATATAAATATTCTTTAACTCCAAGTGATATCTCCAAAAGGGAACGGATAACCACCTGCCATATTTGAAAGAAGTGCTTTTTATACCGTCGACGATATTACTTGCTTTGGAAATGAACAACAACAAACTGTCTGTGCAGCATCATAGTGTTCCACAAGTCCAGGTGAATTGATAATAGTGTCGGATGTAGAGCGGTTTGGACCGCACGAAATTGATGGTAATTTTTCATAAACAGAATTTTATTAGCGTTATTACTAATCGCATGCTTGCCACCGTTATTCTGACCGGTTGGCACTGAATTAAATCAGTTCGTAATGCTTAATGAATTACAAAGTCATGAATTGACACGACAAAAGAGGCATATAGGCAAAAATGCCGATACCATTAAGTTCACCATTAATATGATGAGCAGGAATGAATGTTTCTAAACTTGTCTTGATTTCTTTCCATAACGATTTTATTTAAAAGTTTATACTTTTCATGTCGATGCTCCACCGTGGCTGTTCTGCTCGGTTGGCATCACCTCGTAAAAGGCTACTCTTGACATTTTCGGGTGCAAAGTTAATACGTTTATTAGAGAAAACGAGGAAAGTCCATATTAAAAATAGTTAATAATGATACTTTAGAATTTTGCTAAATAGCAAGACACCGTCACCGTCTGGCCTTTCTTATTGATGAACTGGCCGTGTACCTTCATAGTTTATAGTCTATTTACTTGTTTTGTTTGGTGTGTCATCCTTGCCGCCGCTCACATTCAGCTTCCCTTCAAGCTCTGCGATAATCTGCCTACGTGTCGATGAAACGTAAAGCGTAAGCCCGAATACTGACCCCGCATAGATGATGGTCTGTGCGAAGTACCACAGCACGGAATCGTCTATGGTGTGCTCATCCTCAATGAAGAAGCTGAGAAACGAGAGGATGATGCCACTGGCAAGCATGATGCACGCCGTGGAGTATTGGATGATTTCTTTGCTATATCTTTCCATTTCCTTGCCTTTTTCTTATTCGGACGGCAGCCCGTGATAGGCTCCGATGTGGGGGGAATCCATCAAGGCAAGTAAATAAAAATCAAGCAAAAAACATCTTGAATTGTTTGGCTATTTCAAATAAAATTACTATCTTTGTAGTGTAATCAAAAAGAGAATGATTACAAAGGAGAATCCGAAAACCTTGAAAAGAGTAGGGAAAAATGAAAACCCAAGCTTTATGAACATCCTCAAAACTTCATTAAAGATTTGGAAAATAGAAATTCTAACTTTTACGATTAGAATCTTCTAAGACCAAGGGAGGCGGTGAGGAAGCACCACCTCCCTCCTTGGGCTTTCGTTTGCAAAATTACGAGTTTGTTTTCAAAAAAGGGAATTATGGAGACAGAAAAAATGAAAACGTGGGGCGGTGCTCGCAAGGGAGCAGGACGCAAGAAGAAGTATGCGAAAAATGTGTACTTCAGTGCGACGCAGGAAGTGGCGGATATTCTTGAGCAGGTGGAAGGAAACCGCAGCGACTTCATTAATCATTGCATCATGATGGCTGCGGGGCGGGGATGAGCGTCTGCACGGCATTGCCAAGAAAAGTTAAAAGATACCACAAAAGGAGAAAGACAAGGCAAAAGCATTACGCAAAGAATGGTTCAACAATAAAAACAAGTGAGAATGGCACAAATGAAATATACGGCCATTGAAGAAATGGAAGACAAGCACCTCGGGAAAATCGGTACTCCCAAGCGTGACGCATTTGGGCGGAAGTTAGAGAGGCGATACAGGGCTACCACATCGGCGAAGCGATAAAGGCAGCAAGGAAAGAAAGAAACATGACTCAGAGTCAGCTGGCGGAGCTGATGGGGGTGAAGAAAGCGCAAGTGAGCCGCATTGAGCGTGGATGCAATCCTACAATCAGTACGCTAACAAGGGCATTCAAGGCTCTTGGCATAGCGGCTTCGCTCACATTCGGAAACACCAAGATAGCTCTTGGATAACATGGAAAGAGGGTGTGTCAAAACGGGAATTCAATAAGGTAATGGGGTCTATGCGTGGCTCTTAAAAGCATTCCCCACCAGCTCGCTATACCTTTTGAACAGCTCCGCCACACATTCGCTCTCCGTCATCTTCGTCGAGAAGCCGTAAGCAGCCATCACGGCACGGTCGTTCTGGCGGTGCGCCTGCAGGAGTTCGCGGGGCATGAGCGTAGGGTCATACAGGTCTGCAAGCGAGGAGTCGGGGTAAAGTGCACGGGCATCGAGAATGGCTTGACCACTTTGCACTATCCTCTCCTGCTGTTCGGGAGTGGGCGACGGCCACGGAAAATTGTTGTACACAATATCCTTGCTGTACCGATAGTCGCTTTTCAGTCGTCCACACACCGCCCGCATCCATGCCATGTGGACGTTGCTCTCCAGTATGCCGAAGTGGTAGAGCGTGGCGTTGGGGACGAGATGTACAGCATCGCTTGCAAAAATACCTTTCGAGATAAACCCCATTGGAACGTACCTACGCTTTTCCGAAGACACCCTTGGCACAATGATGGAGTCGCCGTCGGGCATGTTCTCCACATGGAATTTTGTCGGTGTGTCTGCCAGTTTGCGAGTACCTGCACTTTTACTTTCCAATCGAAGCTGCCGCACCTTTTCCACTCGCTCATAACAAAGCGGCATTTCCTTGATTTCCTTGGGCGAGCAGTCGCCCAGCCACAGACAATAGCGCGGTTTTCTATGAATGAATTCCACCGAACCATACCAAGGATGGAAGTATTGTTCCGCCCGCGGCTCACGCCGGACGAAGCCCTCCATTTCTTCTTTTTCAAAGAGATAGTTTCCTCCGTCAATAGGTTTGTTGCCTATTCCCATCCTGGGTACACTACAAAGGGGATTGATTCTGCTATATATAAAGATGTCGGGCGCATCGAGTAAATAGGCGTTGATGTGGCCGACGGCCATCACTTGACCGCCATCAAATAACAGTCGGGCACGGTCAACATAGGAGAATCCCACCACGACCACATGTACATGCGCCTTCATCTGCGCCTCGCTGTCCCAGCGGAAGGTGCGGTATGCAAAGTTGATACGTATGCCTTCGGCAAATAGAGGCTGCCAGAGATTGGCCACCTGCTCGCCCTGCGAGATGGAGTTGGTGGCCACAAGTGCCGCCTGAACTGAAGAGCCTTTCATATAGTCGGCAGCACGCTTGTACCACGCCCCCACATAGTCGATGTTGCCCAGGTTTTTCCATTTTCCACCAAAGATGGCTTCCATGTCTGCCTTTTGCTCTTCGCTCATCAGACGGGCACCCACAAACGGCGGGTTGCCGATGATGTAATCCAGTTCCTCTTTGGGGCACACCGTCTCCCAAGGAATCCTCAGCGAGTTGCCCTCCACGATATTGGCGTAGCTGCGCAGGGGCAGGAAGTCGATGTCGTGGTGGATAATCTGCTCCGTCTCCGCCATCATCTGCGCCTCGCTGATCCACAGGGCGGTGGTGGCAACGGTGACGGCAAAGTCGTTGATCTCGATGCCATAGAACTGGTGGATGCTCACCTTGATGGGATTTTCGAAGACATCGAGTTGCTCCACATTATATATCTGCTGGATGATCTTGTTCTCCAGCCGGCGCAAGGAGAGGTAGGTCTCGGTGAGGAAGTTGCCCGATCCGCACGCAGGGTCAAAGAAGCGCAGTGCCGCCATCTTGTCTTGCAGGGCGTGTAAGCGCTGGACGCGCTTCTTGACGACGGTCTCCTCCTCACACTTTTCCAGCTCCGAGCGAAGCCCGTCGAGGAACAAGGGGTCGATGACCTTGTGTATGTTCTCGATGGAGGTGTAGTGCATTCCGCCCGTTCGGCGCGTCTCCGGGTTGAGCGTGCTCTCGAATACGCCGCCGAAAATGGTCGGAGAAATCTCGCTCCAGTCGAAGTCGAGCGAGGCATGCTGAAGGAGAAGGTCGCGCAGCTCGTCGGTGAATTGGGGCACATCCACCTCCTCGGCAAACAGTCCGCCGTTGGTATAGGGGAAGGCTGCCAGCGTGGGGGTGAGGTATTTGCTGCGCTTCTCCACGGGTGTGTTGAGCACCTCGAAGAGCTGCACCAGCGCCATGCGCATGAAGCTCGTGTCGAACTGCTCGAGATAGTCGTGAAACATATCGCGCCGCCCGAACACGCCCGCATCCTCGGCATAGAGGCAGAACACGATGCGCACGCACAGAATGTTGAGGTAGCGGAGCGACTCGGGGTCGTTGGCGTCATACTGCTGGATGAGCGCGTCGTAGAGTTTGCCCACGATTTCGCCCGCCTTCATCGACACCTCCATCTCCCGTTGCAGGTGTGGGTTGTGCTGCTGCACGAGGAATTGCAACCGGTAGTACTCCCGCTCCAGGTCCTTGAGCAGCACGCGCGAGGGCTCGCCCTTGGGGTTCTCCATGTCGTAGACATCGAACTCGGAGAAGTTGCAGGTCACAATCCAGCGCGGACGCTGCGAGTAGGGCAGCACTGATCCGTAGCGTTGCGCCTGCTGAAAGGGCGTGAGCAGCGTGCCGTCGCTCTGGCGGATGGGCTGGCGGAGGTCCTTGCCGAGCGACTTCTGCTCGATCATCACATGGGTACTGTCGATCATCCCGTCGATGAACGACGTGTGGTCGAGGCGTGCCTGCTGCTCGAAGTGGATGAAGTCGGAAGGATTTTCCACGCCCAACACTTCGGTGAGCAGCTCTATCCAGAAGGTCTGGCTCTCCCCTTTCTCGTAGCCCCTTCCTTCCCAGCGGCGGGCAAAGGCGGCGGCTGCCGCGCGTTGTTGTTTCTCTGTCTTCATGCGTTGTGTTCGGAGAGGATGCGACTTGAGGGGCTGC
>DLLX01000018.1:0-22437 GCA_002479145.1 Prevotella sp. UBA7551
GCGGCTGCAATGTGGGTTAAAAGAAGAACATATTAAAGACATTCTTGAGCATAGCGAAAAACTAAAATGGTGGAACTCTCTAACATTACAAGAATATGCAGATTGTGGCAAGCATGACTATTGTGATTATTGCAACCTTTGTGCAGGATTAAATTTCTCTGAATGCGGAACTCCATTGAAGGCAGGAGAAAATAATTGCTATATGGCAAAAGTAAGATGTGAGTTAGCTCATAAGATGATGAACGGATACGATCCGTTGCAAGGGCAATCTGTCGCAAACAGATTAAAAGATTTTCCAACCTATAAAAAGGTCAAATTGAAGCACGAATATTCTTAAGGATATTAATATAAGTGGATAAGTGGAGTCTCCCCCCAAGTACTCCTGTAACCCCCTAAAAATCTGCAATATGAAGAAAGATTTGAGGATTAGTAAGGCATCAAGTGTCGTTACTATGTCCTATTGCCCGAAAGGCCTTCAGAACGAATGCGGTATTGCTTACAGAAGTTATTAATTTCTGTTGCGTGTAAAATTTGGAGGAGGATATAGAGTCAAACTATACGCCTCCTCCATTCTTTCAACTTTCTAAACGATGCTATATGGATAATTTTAGAGCTTCATCATATCCGTACATCATACTGCGTCACACCAAGAACAATGATGAAGTTTACCCCTATCTTCGTTCTTCAAATGGTGATAAGAATATGTGGTGCGTCAGTCCACACCACGGACGTAGCTATATCGTAGGGCGCAAAAACAATGGGAGGTATATCATCAGCAAAGGGAATGGGCTGAGTTATACCCAATATAATTTTCTCCATACTGGAGAATTTGGAGATGATACATTTGGACTCTTATTAAAGAAGGATGCCATAAGAGACTTTTCTGTAGGAATAGAAGTAGAAAAGCTGGGCATAAAGACCAATAAAATGGAGTATGTCCTACAGTTGGAACACCCCATTACGCTGACCAACGGACATACGCTAAAACCAATACTGCTGCAATACTCGGTGGAATGTCCTTATCGAATATGTGACGCATCCTTTTACGAATATTCACAAGACATAAAAGCAGAAGTGGCTAAATGGGATAAGTACAATGTTCATGGATTTGACAAGGCTTATTTGATAGCAGCAGATGTTTTGTTAGGCAATCTAAAAACTTTGCATACTAATAATATCCTCCACAATGCCATCAATATCCAAAATTACACATGGGCACTTGAATTGTTAGATTTTGAGTTAGCTTCTTCTCCATCTTATCCGTACGATAAAGAAGATGAAAACAGACATGTACAGGATTATTTTAATAGGGAAGTTGTATATACTTATGAAGTAATCAACTTTATAGCTCATTATCTGGGTGAGAAAATTGATGATAACGAACTTGGTCAACTCTTTGAAGAGCATGGTTTAAACTACAGTATCCATTCTATTACTGATTGATTATCAATATTCTATGCTCTAAATGGTAGAAAAGAGGCTGTATGAATTCTGTTTAGATACGAAAAGAGCGACATTTAATGTATATAGCTTTCATTTATATCTTTTCCCGAGTCTGAGCTACGTGGCAATCTGCGCGAAACAAACGGCAACCTTGGGCGGAATTTAACGGCTGGTTTCGGTTTAGGCTGGAAGTCGGTTGATGTGTTGTGATGTGCTGGATGGGTGTCCGTTTCCTTCATCCGACTTTCCCTTTTACTCCGTATCCGTAGGATTATTGTCATGATGAAGCAGCCTGTACCCTGATTTTGCTTGTATGTCTTGCCATAGGTGACACGGGAGATACGCTGCCTTGGAATTCTTCTTTCCCCCTTACCTCATTATTTTCCACTCGTGCCATGGCCCGGGATAGGCTTAATGGGCATAAGGGGCATGATAGGCCAAGGAGAGGGGGCTGCTCGGACATTGTCGTGGGGATGGGCTCAAGGGGCATGATAGGCCAAGGAGATGGGTACTCGGACATAGTCGTGGGGATGGGCATGAATCCAATTCGGTCATCAGGTCGAAATCTACTCCGCAAAGCCATCCTGAAATGTTTTAGCCTATGGGAAACTCATGGTAATCAGCAGACAGAAAAAATCCGCAATGCCCATCGTGGGTCACTGCGGAGGGGGAGAAGTAGCCGCCCCGGAGCTGGGCGGAGCGGTTATTTCGACAATATTGTGCGGCAGAACCCCTGCCCCGGAGCTGGCCTGAGCGGTCATGTCGACAATATGTGCGGCGGAACCCCTGCCCCGGAGCTGGCTGGAGCGGCCATGTCGACAATATCACGCGGCGGACCCCCTGGAGGATGCCGCCAGGAGAGGACGCCTACTTCACGAGCAATTTGACGGGTTTTTCGCCCTGCTGCTTGAGGATGTTGATGCCGCGGGCCGCTCCGGGGAGCCGTCTGCCCGACAGGTCGTAGCGCGCCGCCGCCCGCTTTCCGGCCGACTTCTTGTCCACTGCCGGAGCTGCGGCCACGCCGGAGGTGGCACCCTTGGCGGTGGTGTCGAAGATGTAGGACACATATCCCTCCGTGGCACCCGTCTCACCGTCGTCGGGAATGGTGTAGCCGTAGCCCACGATGTAGCGTCCGTCGGCAGAGATGGCGCAGGGCTTGTGGCCGAGCACGGTGTCGAACTCGGCAAACTCCGGCACTCCGGGGAATGCCTCCGAGAGCGTCTGGGGCGCGGCAGCCCCCGCCTTCCATATCGCGCTCACCTCCTGATCCATCCTGCCCGTCCATCCGGTCATCGTGCCATCGTTGGCGATGCCGGCCGAAGTGCACTCGCCCACCGACTCGTCATACCAGTATTCCTCCAGCTCATCGGTCTCGAGGTTGTACCTTCCCAGTCCATACACGGCCCCCCAGCCATCGTCGGTATACTTGGCGATGGTCAGCGCGAGCCACTTCCCGTCCTCGCTCATGGCCGTCGGGGTGAAGAGGGCGTAGTTGTTGCGGTCGGTCCCGATGTAGTCCGGGTTGCAGCAGAAGCGGTTGCGGCTGATGAAGTCCACCGAGTAGGTCTTTCCGTCGCGGTTGAGCCGCCACACCACGGCAGGATAGGAGGCGCCCGGGTCGATGACATATCCGGCGATGACGGACCTGTCTGCGGACACGAAGTCGGCCGAGCTGCCGAAGATCACCTCCGGGTCGTCGGGGTCGGTGGAGGTCCATCCCGCCCACTTCGAGGTGGGCTCTGGCAGGCTGACGGTGCTTTCGCCGTCGAAGTACACCGCGTTCCAGTACGTCCCACTGTCATCCATCTTGGCTCCGGCGATGAAGTTGCCGTCGGGAGTGATCGTCTTTGTCATGGCCGCCTCGACCAGTTCCGACGTCCCGTCGGCATAGTTGCAGATGCGTCCGTAGAACTCCGATCCGGGGCTGTATATCCCCACGGCCTTCCCTTCGTTGGATATGGCCCTGATGTCGACGACGTTCTCCGCGTTCGCCTCGCCAAACGACTTGGTCGTCTTCTCCTGTGCGTCGTACATGTAGTAGAGCTTGTCCATCAGGGTGTAGCCGCCCACATACCTGCCGTTGGGCGAAACGGCGAACATGATGGCCTGGTCGTTCTGCGGGGCCGGGATGGCGGTGTAGCCGTTGTCGGCCGTTGTCTGCGCAGTGAGGGCACACGATGCTGCCAGTAGTGCAGCAGAGAGGAATAGATTTTTCTCCATAGTCGTTTGGTTTTAATGTTAGTAACTTGTCTAAAGATAGTGCCAGCGAGCGCAATGAGAACTTGTTCTCAGATTGCTTTATGTGACTTATCTGTGGCAAAGATAGCACTTTTATTTGTAAAAACAAGCCTTTTGTTCTATTTTTTAATATTATTACTATCTGCCAAAACGCCAAGTCCACCGCTGTTCCGCCAGAAGTCCTTGAAAAATGGGGACATCGGAATGGCTTTTCCAAGTCCATATCAGGGCCACCACGTCATTGTGCGAAGTGGCCATGGAGCGCATTAATTTCAGCAGGTGCCTTAATTCTTTCCCTCCGCAGCGGCGGACAGGGCGCCAGGGCTGTCGGCCGCCGCTGTCTTCCGGCCAGGGCAGGCGTGAGTTTTCCGTCCGGCTCGTCCCCGGCAACGCGGAAAGTGTAGCCCCGTGGGCATAACCTGCTGGCCGATTGGGGATGGAGGCAAGGTGGCGCAACTACCAAAAAACTGAGCAATGGAGGGGGAATGGGCACCGAAAATGCCATTTTGTAGTTAAAACATCTTATATAATGTGAAATGGGGGGGGGTAATTTGTTAATGCTTAAAACAAATTATACCTTTGCCAAAATTTTAAAAAAGCACGTTTTCTGACTATACTTAGAAAAGCCCGATAGTCAAAAGAAATCTGCTAAAGAGAACAAAGTAATATTTATCAACTTTTTAAACCGAGACACTTGAGTGTATTAAAAATGAAGAGACCATTTAGAACATTAAAAGAAGCAATCAGCACAAGACTAACATTGCTACTTTCACTTGTTGCGCAAGCCATCTTTCTGACCGGCGGATGCCTACAAGCGCAGGCGCAGACTTCCAACTCGGGAGCCAGCATCGATGACCTTGAGCAGTTGGAGGGATGCAGCGAGAAGCAGGTAAGAGCCGCCGCCATCAGCGACAAGACCTTCCCTACCAGCGACAAGAACAAGATTTTCTTCCTCTACAATGTCAAGACCGGACTGTTGCTCAACGCAGGCGGCTATTGGGGAACGCACGTTTCCCTCCAGGAGTACGGCATGCCCCTGTGGATTCACACGGACAACCGAAACTGGATTCACCTGGGACACCAGTTCGACAAAGACGATGAGGAGCATGGAGAGGGCAGCTACGTAGAGTATGAGACCGCCGGAAACGACGTGGACAAAGGCGTGTTCATGGACAGAGGCTACCTGTATTCCGGAGGCAATTGGGGTAGCACCATCGTCAAGAGGGGCTGGAAGCTGGAGGCTGTCTCTGGCAAGACCAACACCTACAGGCTCTACACCTATCTCAACAACGCCTACTCGTCAACCACCACCGCCAACTTTGGCAACACCAAGTATTACCTCAACGCCGCCAAGGAGCAAGGCGACGTGGATAAGAGCTGCGAGGCGGTGAAGGCAGGGAGCAGCGAAATCGCCGGCGGCTCTGACGAGTGGAAGTTCATCTCCTACCAGCAGATCTATGATTTGCAGGACTCGAAGACCCAGAACATCACCAGCTCGCTCGACTTGAGCTTCCTCCTGCAGTGCCCAGGGTTCATGCGTGAGAGCGCCGCCCTGAGCCAATGGAAGATCAGCGGGTATAATGGCGCGGGCCAGATTCGCTTCGGAATGGAGAAATATTACAAAGAGGTCGGCAGCGACGGGACCATCAGCTCCTCCTATACCGACGACCTCTCGGGGAGCTACACCTTCAATGACCAGACTTTCACGGAGCATCAGAGTTACGAGCGCTATTGCGGCAAGTACCATTGCGGCGACGTCAAGGGCGCCGACGCGACCATCTACCAAGACATAAAGGTCAGCCATAGCGGCGCATACGTCGTGGAGTGCAAGGGATTCTCCACCACCACCAAGGCAAAGCTCTTCGCCGTGATGCTCAAGGCGGACGGCACGGTCGACAAGACGACCTATCGCGCCACCGTACTCGGCCAGACCGCCTACATGTCGGAAGCTGAGCAGGAAGCCCTTCATGTCAGGGAACAGAACATGGACTACGCCGCAAAGGAGTTCTACGGCAGCCACAAGTACTTCAACAGCGTGCTGGTGCAGGTGCCTGAGGGTGGCGGCACGATCCGCTTCGGCATCCACATCGCGGACGACGCAGACCAAGAGGCCTCTTCGTCAGCCTCCGGCGAGTGGACGGTATTCGACGACTTCCGCCTCCTCTACGCCAGCAAGACGACCGACGGCGACCTGGTGCTCGACGAGCTCAGAGACAATCTGAGCTACCTGGAGGATTGCTCCAACACCTACCAGAACGTGTCGCTCCACCTGAACAAGTCGTTCGACAAGGACAAGTGGAACGGTTTCATCCTGCCGGTCAACCTTACCAAGGACCAGCTGACCACTACTTTCGGCCCGAACGTGAAGTTGGCCAAGCTCGCCAAGCTGACCGAAAACGAGATCCAGTTCCAAAGCGTGGACATGGACGAGGCAAATGATGACGAGGTCGTGATGAACGCCTACGTGCCCTACATCATCTTCCCGACCAGGGACTTGACAACGGAAGTGAACCCCGCCTACACCGCCCTGCTCAGCAAGACGGGCAGCAGCACGGCTCAGGACGTACACGTCGCCATTGCCAAGAACCACATCGTCATTGCCAATGTCTCAATGGCTGTCAACAGCGACAACAAGAACGACCTCAGCGCCATGAACACCACCAACTGGACGACCAACAGCACCATCCTTGTGGATGGAACGGGCACTCCTTTCGTTGACGCCGACGGCAAGATGGCCGCCTACGGCACCTTCGCCCGCACCTTCGGCACAGCCACCCAGGGCGACGACGGCGTGTGGACGGTGACGGACAAGTCGCAAATCATCGCCGGCCGCAGCAACTTGGTAGGCTGCTACTTCTTCGATGGCGGCGAGATGTATTACTCCGACACACGCGCCAGAGGACTGAGAGGATTCAGCGTGTGGTTTGCCCCCGAGGCTGCGGCAGGAGCTTCCACCCAAGTCACCACTTTCCTCGACGGCATTTCGATGGGCGAAGCCACCGGCATCAACGCCGTAAGCTACGGCCCACAGGACGCCAAGATAGAGAAGTTCGCCCACGGCATCTACAGCCTGAACGGGCAACTCATCAGCCGGAGCCAGTCGTTGGACGAGCTTCCCAGCGGAATCTATATCGTCAACGGAAAGAAAGTCTGGAAGAAATAGTCTTGTGCAAGCGAGATGCATTCCACGACAAGACACATGAAAATGTAGGATTCATAAAATTAAGATAAACAAAATAATATCAACTGGACAAAAGAGCGATTGAAAGCTCAACATCAGCAAAAATGAAAAAGACATATATCAGACCAGACATCACGATGGTCAACGTAGAAACGAGCAGCCTTATGGAAGCTTCACCAGCCAAATGGACTGTGAAAACTGATGTAACGGACGAGACACAGACCCCGTCCGATTGGGGACTTATCAACAACGACAAGGGAGAGGGAGCGTATGACGATAAAGACGACCCCTGGAACTCTGATAATTGGTAAGCCAAGCACATAACTTCTTAGAGAGAAATCGTTAGCATCGGTTTCTTATTAAAGACTATTGGGCATAAAAAGCGGACGTACGCGGAGGGCAACCCCTCCCGTGCGTCCGCAACTTTTTATCATCTATTGCTGCCGTTTTTCCCCCAATCCGGCCATCAGACTTCCTCCTCTGTCTGCCGTTTTTTCCCAATCCGTCCATCAGATTTCGTTTCGTATGGCCGTTTCCTTCGTGCAGGCCGCCCCGTAAACATTGAAGCCACGGCGGGCTTTGACTGCTGCCTCGTGCCAGCGCAGACAGGCGGTGGCGACGATTCAGCCCCTATGACACGATGAAATGGGCTCTTTTGGCGTGCGATTCAGCCCCTATTACGCGCTAATTCAGCCCCTTTCGCAACGCCATTCAGCCCCTTTGACGCGGGGGTGGACAGTTGGCGGCACGGCGCTGCCCATGGTATAAGCATGCCCAATCACTGACATTGAACCCAAATCGGTCATTAGATTTCGTCCCAGGTTGCTGTTTGTTTCGTGTAGATTGCATTTTTTTGTTGAAAGCATAGCGGGCTATGACTAAGCACTAACGGCAGCAATATGCCGGGCAAAGCAGAGACAAGGGATGGAAAGATGGAAAATTTCTCGTTTTTTTTGTTGATTTCGGCCTAATGACTGACCTGGGATAATGCCGGCACTTATGTTTCAAAAGCAATGTTTACGATTCAAAGAAAAAACAAAAAAACGCAAACGACATATACTGGACAATGTATTTTTTTGTAACTTTGCCCACATGAAGATGGATTTTGAAAGTATCAGGCAGACTATTTACGACATTGTCGTGTGCATTCCCGAAGGCTGCGTGACCACCTACAGCGACGTGGCTCGGTTTGCGGGAATAGGCAACCATGCGCGCGTGGTCAGCAGAATCCTTCGCGAAACACCCAAAGACCTCGCCATTCCAGGCCACCGTGTGGTAGGATCGGGAGGGCGTCTGGCCGCTCAGCCGTCTGATCAGCGCAAGTTGCTCGAAGAAGAGGGGGTGCCATTCCTCAAGAGTGGGCGTGTGGACATGCGCAATGCCTACTGGGACTACAGCTCTCTCATACGTTTCTGATTTGCCACTTGCCACACGCCAACAGGCAAGTCCTTTCCCACAAAAGAGAAAAACGGCAACACGCTGCCCCTTATCCTGCCTTTCTCTTTGCCATTTCCCATATTTTCCTTACTTTTGCAACGATTTAGGCGCACACTGACCTGCATCCCAAAAGGAGGCGGCACAGTGTGGACACCACCGCCACAGGGAACAGGCAAAAAAACAAGTAAACAATGGCAAGTTTGAAAAGTCTGGCCAAGGACACGGCCATTTACGGACTAAGCAGCATCGTGGGACGTTTTCTCAACTACCTGCTCGTCCCCCTTTATACGGCAAAGATGAGTGCCGAAAGCGGCGGCTACGGCATCATCACCAACATGTACGCCTACACTGCCCTGCTGCTCGTGATCCTCACCTACGGCATGGAGACCACATTCTTCCGCTATGCCAACAAGGAAGGCGAGGATGCGCGGCGCGTCTACTCCACCACCCTGTGGATGGTGGGGGCCACGAGCGTACTCTTCGTGGCGCTCATACTGGCGTTCATCCAGCCCGTGAGCACCTTCATGGGCTATGCCAACCACCCCAGCTACGTCTGGGTGATGGCCGCCACGGTGGCGATTGATGCCTTCCAGTGCATTCCCTTCGCCTACCTCCGCTACCAGAAGCGCCCCATCAAGTTTGCTGCCCTGAAGCTGCTGTTCATCGTACTGAACATCACGCTCAACCTTCTCTACTATGTCGTGCTCGGAGGAACCGAGGTGGGCTACGCCTTCTACATCAACCTCGCCTGCACGGGGTCGATCACGTTCTGCTTCTGGAAGGAGTTGCGTGGCTTCGGAGCCGGTTTCGACCCCGCATTGGCACGGCGCATGCTCTCCTACTCATGGCCGATACTCATCTTAGGCATTGCCGGCATCCTCAATCAGACGGCGGACAAGATTCTCTTCCCCTATTTATATAAGGCGGGCAACGCCCATTCGGAGCTGGGCATCTATGGTGCGGCTTCTAAAATCGCCATGATCATGGCCATGATTACGCAAGCCTTCCGCTACGCCTACGAGCCTTTCGTGTTCGGAAAGGCCAAAGACAAGGACAATCTCGACACCTATGCCAAGGCGATGAAGTACTTTCTCATCTTCACCCTGCTCGCTTTCCTCTGCGTGGTGGGCTACATGGACGTGCTGCGCCACATCATCGGGCGCGACTACTGGCCCGGACTGCGTGTCGTGCCTATCGTCATGGCGGCTGAAATCATGATGGGCATCTACTTCAACCTCAGCTTTTGGTATAAGCTGACGGACAAAACGATATGGGGAGCGGTCTTCTCGGGCGTGGGATGCCTGGTTTTGGTGGGCATAAACGTTGTCTTTGTGCCGCGATACAGCTACATGGCGTGTGCCTGGGCAGGCTTTGCGGGCTACGCCACGGCCATGCTGCTCTCCTATGTGGTCGGGCAGAGAAAGTTTCCCATCAACTACCCCGTGGGGCAAATGGCCGTCTATGTGGCCCTGGCCGCCGTGCTCTTCGCGGCCATGAGCTGGGCCAACGACACGTTGGGCACGGTGGCAGCCCTTGGAGTCAACACGCTGCTCATCGCCATCTTCATAGCTTACACGGCAATGAAGGACCTCCGCCACGTCCGCAAAAGCCATTCACACGAACCATCAACCAAAGAATCATGAATACATCCAAGCGCAAAAAGCTCCTTGCTGGGCTGCTCCCGCTCCTTGCCCTGCTGATACTGGCAGGCTGTGCGGGCGAGCAGTTTCACGTCTCCGGCACCATCGGCAATGCCAAAGACTCCACACTCTACTTCGAACACAACACACTCGACGGGTTTAAGGTGGTCGACTCCGTGAAGTTGGATGCCAAAGGGGAGTTTGCCTTTGCCGGCGATAAGGCCGAAAACCCGGAGTTTTACCGCCTGCGCATTGCGGGACAGATCATCAACATCGGCATCGACTCCACCGAAACAGTCAGCGTGGAGGCCTCCTACCCGATGATGGCGACCAACTACAAGGTGGCCGGCTCCTACGAAAACGAGAAGATACGCGAGCTGGCCCTGAAGCAAATCGCCCTGCAAGCGCAGTGCAACCAAATCGTAGCGAGCGGTTCGGCCGACGCGGAAGCCGCTATCGAGCAGCTGTTGCGCACATACAAGGCTGACGTGACGCGCAACTACATCTTCAAGGAGCCGATGCGGGGCTATGCCTACTTCGCCCTCTTCCAGTATGTGGTCATCGACGGCAACCCCGTCATGATCTTCAACCCCCGGCTGGATGCCTCCGACAACAAGGTGTTTGGCGCGGTAGCCACGTCGTGGGACACGTTTTACCCCAACACGGAGCGCACACAGAACCTGCACAACATCACCATCAAGGGCATGAAGGACGAGCGCATCGTGGAGAACGACAAGCGAATGGCAGCCACCGAGACGGCCAAGGTGCAGGAACTGGGCGTGATTCCCATCACTTTGCCCGACAATCGTGGCCAACAGAGAAGCCTCACGGACCTGAAAGGAAAGGTAGTGATGCTCGACTTCCACGTGTTCGCATCGGATGCGTCGGCCAAACGCATCATGGAGTTGCGCAAGCTGTATGACAAGTATCATGCGCAGGGCTTCGAAATCTACCAAATCAGCTACGATACCAATGAGCATTTTTTCAAGACACAGACCGAGGCGCTGCCCTGGATTTGCGTTTGGGACCCAGAAGGGGCCGAGTCGCGGACGCTCGTGAGCTACAATATCCAGAGCATACCGACCTATTTCATCATCGACCGTGCCAACAAGCTGCAGAAACGCGACGTGCAAATACAGGACTTGGATGCGGAAATACAGCACTGGTTGGGCCAGCCCGCACAGTAGGATAAGAAGTAAAGGAAGGAGAATATGGACTGGACAAGGCTCATTTCCAACAAGCGTCTGGGACAGGAGACCCGCCATCCGCTGCGCCATGACGACCGGTCGGAATTCAAACGCGACGGAGACCGCCTGATTTACTCGGCACCTTTCCGCCGATTGCAGAACAAGACACAGGTCTTTCCCTTGCCCGGCTCTGTGTTTGTCCACAACCGTCTGACCCATTCGCTGGAGGTTTCGTCGCTCGGAAAGTCCTTGGGCGACGACGTGGCACGCCTTCTTGTGGAGCGACATCCCCACCTTCGCGGCACGCTCTTCGAGGAAATAGGCACGATTGTGCAGACAGCGGGCCTCGCTCACGACATGGGCAACCCGCCTTTCGGCCATAGTGGCGAGCACGCCATACAGAGTTTCTTCACCGAAGGGCCGGGTCGCGGGCTTGAAGAAAGGGTCGACGCGCGCTTCTGGAGCGACATCGTCCACTTTGAGGGCAACGCCAACGCCTTCCGCCTGCTCACCCACCAGTTTCAAGGGCGCCGCTTCGGTGGATTTGCCATGACCTATTCCACGCTGGCGGCTGTCGTCAAATACCCTTTCAGCTCCGACAGGGTCGGGGCACACGGCAAGTTCGGCTTCTTCGAGTCGGAGCGTAAAGACTTCGAGCGCATTGCCGAAGAGCTCGGCTTGCGCTGCCTTGGGCGCGAGAAAGGAGACTCCGTACAATATGCGCGGCATCCTCTCGTGTTCCTCATGGAGGCAGCCGACGACATCTGCTATGAGATAATGGACATCGAGGATGCCCACAAGCTCCACCTGCTGTCGTTGGAGGAAACGGCAGAGCTGCTACTCGGTTTCTTCGACGAAGCCGCGCGGCAGGGCATACGACAACGGTTGAAGGACGAAGGGGTGACGGACGAGAACGAACAGGTGGTGTATATGCGCGCCTGTGCGGTCGGAAAACTGGAGCGGGAGTGCGTCGAGGCGTTCGTCAGGCATGAGGAAGAGATTCTCGAAGGTACGCTCACTGGGCCGCTCATCCAGCATATCAGCGAGCCGCAACGCAACGCTTACCGGCGCTGTTCGGAGGTATCAAAGGAAAAGATTTACCGCTCCAAGCCCGTTCTGAACGTGGAACTGTCGGGCTACAAGATTATGGAGACGCTCATGGAGGCCCTGATTGACGCGGCAATAGAGCCGGAAAGATTTCACAGCCAGCAGCTCATCCGCCTGTTTTCCAGCCAATATGACATCCACAACCCGTCGTTGGAGAAACGGATCATGGCCGTGCTCGACTACATCAGCGGCATGACGGACGTGTATGCGCTCGACATTTATCAGAAAATCAACGGCATTAGCCTTCCCATTGTTTAGCGGAATCGCCGCACAATGTGCAGTCACGGCCTAACTTCTCCATCCGCAGGGGGACAGGAAGAAAGCAAAATAAAATCGCATCATCGGCTTGAAGGAAAGGCGTTGATGCGACTTTTTATAGAAAAGGGAGACTATTCCGTCTCCTCCATCCAGTCGGCAAGCAACTGGATGTACTTGTCATTTTGCTCTACAAAAGACATGTGTCGCGTGCCGTCGAAGAGCTCCCATCGGGCATGGGGGATGCGGTCGAACATGGTTTTGGCCACCAACGGCGTGCAAAGGTCGTTGGTCCCACTGGTAATCAGGCAGGGACAGGCGATTTCCTTGAGCCGCTCCGTATAGTCGAAGTCGCGCAGGTTGCCCATCGGAGTGTACTCATTGGGGCCCCATGCCACCAAATAGGCCTCGTCGCCCGACTTTTTCTTCCGTCGAAGGCACTCGGGACTGTCCGCAGTCACGGCTCCGGCACAATGCAATTCCATAAAACGGGCGTTGGCACGGGTGTAGTCTTCAGCGTCATAATTGCCCGTTTGCTCGGCCAAGGCGATGGCTTGCTGGTCCTTCTCGGACATAAAGCGAATCAATCGGTGCTGCTCGTGCCCCCAAAGTTGGCTGTTGGACAGCGTGCTGGAGAGGATGGCGGAGACGATTCCGCTGGGTTGGCGGTCGATGAGGTAGCCAATGAGCAGCATTCCGCCCCACGATTGCCCCAGAATATGTACGCGGTCGAGACCGAGATGCTTGCGTAGGGCAATCAATTCCTCGGTCCAAACCTCCTGATTCCACAGGTCTGGACGGTCGGCGACGTAAGATTGGCCGCATCCCAGCTGGTCATAGGAGATGATTTGACGCCCTGTGGCGACCAAACTGTCCAATACCTCAAAGTAATTGTGGGTACTTCCCGGGCCACCATGGAGCAAGAGGAGTGGCGATTTGCCAGGGGTGTGCTCGCCGACAACACGGTAATAGGTCTTATAGCCTTTGAAAGGCATGAACCCTTCTTCTATTTTCATTATCAGAATGTATGTATGTGAGTGTATAAGAACGATGGGGTGTCAGTTGGTTTCACGTACTTCCAGCAGCTTTTCGCCTTGAGTTGTCATCACGCGGAGGCACATCTTGTCTGCTTGGCGAAGCGCTTCGGCCGGCACACTGACGTTGGCTTCCTGGGAATAATAGTCTGGGACGCCGTTCTGGTCATGCACCAAGGTAAGCCAGCAGCAGCGCGTTCCGTCAGCAAGTGTGGTGACAGAGTCGCACAAAAGGTCCACCTTCTGCTGCGTTGGGGCGTTTTCCTTGCGTCCTACTTTGAGCGTAAGCACGATGTTAAGATACCTTTTGTCAGCCGAGATCCACGCCCTCGCCCCACCAATGGGGTCTTTCTTGGCGGTGATTTCCTCCGTTCTGTCGGTGACACTGGCCATCAAGACTGGCGAAAGAGCCTTGACGCTGGTCGTTTCCCCGCTCACTTGCCCATGATAGAGCACGGCACGGCAGGTGGTGTCGGCCTTTTGACCAATCCAAGTGGCCTGATAAGGAGGGGAAAAGGTGAGCCGTTGGCCGGCATCGGTGTGGGCATAGGCCACCAAGCCGTCGCTATTGGTCGTCACATCTGCCCATTCCGCAGAAAGATAGGACAGCGACGTGTCGCCACTGTCATAGGATTCGCTGGTACAGGCGGCTGTCAAGGCGCACCATATAGCGGCAAAAAGCAGCTTTCTCATTGTTGTCATCTCTATGGAGTTACCCGATTCATCGCTTTGGGGGACAGTCTCACCTTTCTATTCACATACTGTCGGGCGTTGTTTCATGTGCCGTTATCTGATAGATGCTGCGCTGTCGGCCCGTTTTTGTCGTAATGTCAACCACAACTTCCTGTGGCTTCGAACCATATCGCACAAGGAAAAGGGAGGGGACTAAATTTTTCTGATGGCGTCTTTCACGTCATCCACAACGATAAGCTCGATGCCCAAATCCTCCAAGGCGGCACGGTCGGAGGGACGGATATGGCTGTCTGTGATGAGCATGTCGACCTCTTCCATCCCACATATCTTCGCAAAGCCACGGCGTCCGAACTTAGACGAGTCGCCAAGGACTATGGTTTTCTGCGCAACACTCATCATAACCTTGTTCAAATGAGCCTCGCGGAGGTCTGTTGTGGTAAATCCATACTCGAAATCTATGCCGTCTATGCCGAGGAAAAGCTTGCTAAACGTGCAGCCAGCAAGCATTTGTTCCCCGTCAGGGCCTACTACCGAGAGGCTGCTGTGGCGCAAAGTGCCACCCAACTGGATGATATCTATCGCCGAATTGACCGCCAACGCCTGGGCTACCTTGAGGGATGCCGTGACAGCAGTGCACTTGGGACAATGCTTCAGACACTGTGCGAAGGCGGTAACGGTAGTCCCTGAGGCGATGACAATGGAGTCATTGGGCAGCACAAGTTGCGCCGCGGCCGTGCCAATGCTGTACTTCTCCTCGGGGAAGAGCTTCTCCTTCTCGTTCACGGAGCGGTTAGCAGTGAACGGATTGATCAGTATGGCCTTGCCATGGCTGCGGTAAAGGCGTCCCTGCCGCTCCAAATCTGAAAGGTCTTTGCGTATAGTAACCGCCGAAACCTGCAAGCTCTCACTCAATGCTGACACCAATGCAGAGCCGTACTTGAGCAAATGTTCGAGGATGGCAGACTGTCTTTCTTCTTTAGTCATATAATTATTTTGGTTCATACAAAATTAAACTTTTTTCTTTAATCAACGATTCTGCCATCTATTGATTAACTTTATTTAATTGATATTTGTACACAAAGCAGCCTTTTTCCTTTCAATGGGCAGACCAATCCATTGACTTCTGAAGCCAGAAGGGGATAACCTGTCGAGTGATAAGGGAAATACAAATCAGGTTTTGGGGAATAACCGCTCGGGCTTTTCAGAAAAATCAATCAGGCCTTTAGAAAAAGTCGATCAGCCTTTAGGTAGAGCCAATTAGTCCTTTAGGAATAGTCCATCAATTTTTACGAAACGCTGACGGACTGACTCCGACATGATCCTTGAAGAATTTGCCAAGAAAACTCTGGTTGGGGAAGTTCAGATACTCCGCAATCTCCTTGATACTCTTGTCCGAATTCTTCAGCAACAAGCGCAATTCCAGCACAACATAGTAGTCAATCCACTCGTTTGGCGTGCGTTTGCTGATGGTTTTGATGGTCTCGGAGAGGTATTTGGGGGTGATGCAAAGCTGGTTGGCATACCAACTGACGCGCCTTTCCTGCTTGAAATGGTCACGAACGAGGCGGATATAATTGAAAAACACTACCTCGCCCCGCGAAAAGCTCTTTTTCTCCACCATCTGATAGCGGTAGATTACGTTGCTCATGTCATAGATGAGCGCCTTCATGAGCGTGCTGACCAGCTCGCGGCGGAAGTGATGTTCGGGCTCCAGTATCTTCGTTATGATAGTTTCGACGTATCCCGAGAGCACTTTCACCTCTCTTTCTGTCAGCGAAAAGACGGGATGCAGGCGGGAAAAGAGGAAGAGTGTGTTGAGATCACGGATGCCGGCGACGATATCGTTGAAGAAATCATACGAGATCATAATCGCTATGCCGTCACAATCGTCGGTAGAGAGGAAGTTTTCCACCACTTGTCCTTCTCCAACGATGATCACATCGCCCCGCTTTACCTGCGAATCTTTGCCGTCTACCGTGTAGCTGGCCTCCCCTTGGGTACATAGCGCAAAGAAAAGACATTGCATTCGGCACGATTTCCACGGGCGAGGCACCTCACTAAAGTGCTCATAGACGAGGAAATCCTCGTCTATAAAGTGCCCCTTGGGATAGAAATCCCTTGCCTGAGCGACACTTACCTCGATAAAATTGCTCGCTTCCATCGTCTGTATTCCCCACCTCCCCAAAGGGAAAGAGGTGGTGGATTCGGCTTTTATGAAAAACTATAATTCGGCAAAGGCTACCCTTAGGCAGCCCTACCATGCGGTTTCCGTGTCTGTACAACCCGCCTGATGCCGCTTATGCGTCTATGTTAGCGTATGTTGCGTTGGCCTCAATAAACTCACGTCGCGGCGCCACATCGTCGCCCATGAGCATTGAGAAGATCTCGTCGGCATCCGCAGCATTCTCTATCGTCACCTGTTTTAGCAGGCGAGTCTTCGGATCCATGGTCGTCTCCCACAGCTGCTCGGGGTTCATCTCTCCCAAACCTTTGTATCGTTGCGTGTGGACTCCCTTCCCATTCTCCGCTCCATTGGCGTATTTGTCAAGAAAAGCCTGACGTTGCTGGTCCGTATAGCAGTACTCTGAAATGTTCTTATAAGTACACTTGTAGAGCGGCGGCGTAGCGATGTAAAGGTGTCCCTCCTCGATTATGCGCGGCATATAGCGGTAGAAGAGCGTCATGATGAGCGTGTCGATGTGCGAACCATCGACATCAGCATCGGTCATAATGATGATTTTGTCATAGCGGAGCTTCTCGGTGTTGGCCTCAAAGTTGTCCTGTCCTTCGCCCATACCAAAGCGAACGCCGATGGATTGGATGATGTTCATCACCGACTCAGCCTCAAACACGCGGTGACGCTGCACCTTCTCCACGTTAAGTATCTTGCCTCGGAGCGGCAATATGGCCTGCGTGTAGCGGTCTCTGCCTTGTTTGGCCGACCCGCCAGCCGAGTCGCCCTCGACAAGGAATATCTCCGCACGCTTAGGATCGCGTATAGAGCAGTCCGCCAACTTCCCTGGGAGTCCTCCTCCGCTCATGACGTTCTTGCGTTGTACGCTCTCCCGCGCCTTACGGGCGGCTATACGGGCAGTCGCAGCCAGCACCACCTTGCTGCAAATGAGCTTCGCCTCGTCGGGATGTTCCTCCAGATAGTTGGCCAAAGCCTCGCCCACGGCCTGCTGCACCGCGCCCGACACCTCGCTGTTGCCGAGCTTTGTCTTGGTCTGACCCTCGAATTGGGGCTCCGAGACCTTGATGGAGATGACGGCGGTGAGGCCCTCACGGAAGTCATCGCCCACGATATCAATCTTGGCTTTCTCTATTTGTTTCGAGATTTGGGGGTCGTTGTCGGCATAAGCCTTGAGCGTTCGGGTCAGCGCAATACGGAATCCCGTGACGTGTGTTCCGCCCTCTATGGTATTGATGTTGTTGACATAGGAGTGTAGATTCTCGTTGTAGTCCGTGTTATACATGATGGCCACCTCGATGGGCACGCCTTGTTTCTCGGTCTTGAGGTAAATAACATCATTGAAAAGATGCGTGCGGTGCCGGTCGATGTAGCGGACAAACTCCTTCAGTCCCTCCTGGGCGAAGAACACCTCTTGGCGGGTCTTGCCCGTCTCCGGGTCGGGACGCTCATCCGTCAGGGTGATTTTCACGCCCGCATTGAGATAGGCCAGCTCCCGCATACGACGCGCGACGATGTCCCACTTAAACGTCGTCGTGGTGAATACCGAGCCGTCAGGCCAGAACTGCTGCCTTGTTCCGTGCTTATCCGTGTGTCCTACGACCTTCACTGGGTACAGGGGCTTGCCCTTCTCATATTCCTGCTGGTAGATATTTCCGTCGCGGAACACCTGCGACTTCATGTGCGAGGAGAGTGCGTTCACGCAACTCACGCCCACGCCATGGAGACCTCCCGACACCTTATACGAGCCTTTGTCAAACTTTCCGCCCGCGTGCAGGACGGTCATCACGACCTCCAGCGCACTCTTATGGAGCTTCTTGTGCTCGTCGACGGGAATTCCGCGTCCGTTGTCCTCCACTATCACGGAGCCATCCGCACAGATAGTCACCTCGATATGGCTGCAATATCCCGCCATGGCCTCATCGATAGAGTTGTCCACCGTCTCGTTGATAAGGTGGTGGAGACCCTTTTCGCCGATGTCGCCGATGTACATAGCCGGGCGCTTGCGCACCGCCTCCAATCCTTCAAGGACTTGTATGTTACTGGCCGAATAGTTTTGCTCTGCAGTCTGAATATCTTCCATGTTATTTTATCTCTATTTTATAGATTGCAAAGTTACGAAAAAATGTGGGGATATGGAAATTTTTCGCCGTCAAATCCCATGTTTTTCCACACCTTCCCAGCCGCCAAAGCAGGCCATTTCCCTTCCGATTCTACTGCCGGCTGCCCTTGCGCCACGACCCAATGAGACACAAAAAGGCATCCATGGCCTATCTTCTTGATACGTCATGGATGCCTTCAACCATGCCACAGGTCATCACCGCCTGCAGCCGGTGTCCCTCTCCTTAGCCCAAAGCAAGGATATGCTTCGAAAGACTCGACTTGAGGTTGGCCGCTTTATTCTTATGAATGATATTGGTCTTGGCCAACTTGTCCAGCATTCTCTGCACCGTGGGATAGAGAGAAAGGGCTGCCTCCTTGTCCGTTGTGGCACGCAGCTTGCGGACAGCATTGCGCATGGTCTTGGCGTAATACTTATTATGAAGCGCGCGAACCTTATCTTGACGGATTCTTTTCAACGATGATTTGTGATTTGCCATCTTTACTTCTTTTCTTCTTTTTTATTTTTTATTGCAGTCCCTAGCAGAGTCGAACTGCTCTTTAGAGAATGAAAATCTCTCGTCCTAACCGATAGACGAAGGGACCGTTGCTTATTTAAGCGGGTGCAAAGGTACTGTTTTTTTTCGTTTCGTCCAAATATTGACAAACGAAAAATCCTCATTTGATGTATTTTTGTGCCTTAAATGGGTCAAAAGGGCACTTGTCGGCCGTTTTTTTATAACTTTGCACACATGGAAGAAGTAAAGACGCGGGCCATCGTTCTCCGCACCGTGAAGTATGGCGACAGCTCCATTATCGCCGACTTGCTCACCGAGGAGCAGGGGCGCGTGTCTTTTCTCGTCCGCATTCCCAAGACGGACCGGGGGCGGATGCGGCGGCAATATTTCCTCCCATTGACCCTTTTGAGCATCGATTACGCCTTCCGGCCACGCAGTACGCTCCAGCGAATCCGCGACATACGCCTCGACCAGCCCTTTACCAACATCCCTGCCAGCCCACAAAAGCAGGCCATCGTGCTCTTTCTCTCCGAGCTGCTCACCTATTCCACGCGCGACGAGCTGCAGAACGAGCCGCTCTTCCTCTTTGTCCGCTCCAGTCTGTTGTGGCTCGACGCGGCCGAGACCCACTTTGCCAACCTCCATCTCGTCTTCATGGCGCGCATGAGCCGCTTCCTTGGGTTCTGGCCCAACCTCGACGACTACCATGTGGGCTGCTATTTCGACCTCCGTGGCGCGACGTTCACGCCCCTCCGACCGTCACACCCCGACTTTCTGCCCCCTGAAGATGCCGCACGCGTCGGCATTCTGATGCGCATCACTTATCCAACAATGCACGTCTTCCGCCCATCGCGCGAGGAGCGCAACCGGATTGTGGAGATTATGCTCGACTATTACCGCCTGCACGTGCCCAACATGCCCCACCTCCGCTCCTTCTCCGTGCTCCGCGAGCTGTTCGCCGGGGCATGACGGCGCAACAAGGCGAATGGACTGGTTGTACGATTTTTCTTTACAGTCTTATTTTCTCCTTCCTGCCACTTCGCCATACCGCCCCTTTTGCGCTGCCAAAGGGGCTTTATTACACGACAAAAGGGGCTGAATCACGATGCAAAATGGGCTGAATCGCAATACGATTTAGAACAAATCTGAGACCTTCTGGCTTTCAATGGGTTACGGAACAAGAACATCCCTTTACGGAAGCCAAGGGGGAGAAGAGGGGGAAAAAGCCAAGCGCCATTCCGTTAGGAACAAACTTGACATTGCGTTCCTCCCACGCACCACTCCATTACCCTCCCATCCATTCGCTTCAGCAGCCGCCCTCGGCCAATATTCTCACCACTTCAAGAGAAGACTGAGGCCGTAAGCCATTTTTTTTTCGTACTTTTGCGGCATAAACCACAAAGCGATATTGTACCCAAAGATATGAAACTGACCCATAAGCTCTCCGCGCTTGCCCTCCTATTGCTGACGGGAAGCGCAACCACGCCTGCCCAGCGGCCCGTCACGCCAGTTGACCTCGTATCCACGTTGGTCGGAAGCGCGTCCAAATTCAGCCTTTCCACCGGCAACACCTATCCCGCCATCGCCTTGCCATGGGGCATGAACTTCTGGACGCCCCAGACGGGAAAGATGGGCGATGGGTGGCAATACACCTACGACGCCAACCAAATCAGGGGATTCAAGCAGACCCACCAGCCCAGTCCTTGGATCAACGACTACGGCCAGTTTGCCATCATGCCGACCGTGGGGGGCGTAGATTTCGACGAGAACCGACGGGCAAGCTGGTTCTCCCACAAGGCAGAGACGGCCTCTCCCTATTATTATAAGGTATATTTGGCCGATTATGACGTGACGACGGAGATCGTCCCCACGGAGCGCGCGGCCCTCTTCCGCCTCACTTTCCCCGCCACCGACTCCGCCAATGTGCTCATCGACGCCTTCGACCGGGGCTCATCTGTCACCATACAGCCTGAAAAGCGCAGGATCGTGGGCTACACGACACGCAACAGCGGCGGTGTGCCCGACAATTTCAAGAACTACTTTGTCCTGGAGTTTGACCATCCGTTCACCGTCTCACGCGTGGGAAGCATGGCGGACGGCCGCAAATTCACGCCCTCGGCAGACGGCAACAGCGCCACCTCCGACCATGCCGTGGCGGCGGTGAGCTTCTCCACGCGCCGCGGCGAGCAAGTACACGTGCGCGTCGCTTCCTCATTCGTGTCGCCGGAGCAGGCACTGCAGAACCTCAAGGAGCTGGGCGACGGCGACTTCGACCGCCTTCTCCGGCAAGGCCGTGGGCGGTGGAACGACGTGCTTGGGCGCATAGAGGCCCACGATACCCACACCGACCACCTGCGGACGTTCTACAGTTGCCTTTACAGGTGTGTGCTCTTCCCCCGCATGTTCTTTGAAGTCAACGCACAAGGCGACACCATCCATTACAGTCCGTACAACGGAAAGGTGCTCCCGGGGCCCATGTTCACCGACACTGGGTACTGGGACACGTTCCGAGCGCTCATGCCTCTGGTCCATTTGCTCTACCCTTCGATGGGCAAACTGATGCAAGAGGGGCTCGTCAACGCCTATGCGGAGAGCGGATTCCTCCCGGAATGGGCAAGTCCGGGGCACCGCGACTGCATGGTAGGCAACAATTCAGCCTCCGTCGTGGCCGACGCCTACCTCAAAGGGCTGCGCGGTTACGATGCGGAAAAGCTCTGGCAGGCGGTCCTCCACGGCGCCAATGCCCGCCATCCCAGTGTGGGAAGCACGGGCAGAATGGGATTCGAGTGCTACAACAAGCTCGGATATGTGCCCTATGACGTGGGAATCAACGAGAGTGTGGCGCGCACTTTGGAGTACGCCTACGACGATTGGTGCATCTATCAACTGGGGAAGGCACTGGGGAAAAGCCCCCGCGAGCTGCGACCCTACCGGGAACGGGCGATGAACTACCGCAACGTGTTCGACCCTGAGACCCACCTGATGCGCGGAAGGATGGAGAACGGGGAGTGGCAGAAGCCCTTCAACCCCTTCAAGTGGGGCGACGCGTTCACCGAAGGCAACAGCTGGCACTGGACATGGTGCGTGTTTCACGACCCCGAGGGGCTGATACGGCTCATGGGAGGGCACGACTCATTCAACCTAATGATGGACAGTGTGTTCGTCATGCCGCCCATATTCGACGACAGCTACTATGGGCAAGTCATCCATGAGATACGCGAAATGCAGGTGATGAACATGGGAAACTACGCCCATGGCAACCAACCGATTCAGCACATGGTCTATCTCTACGGGTATAGCGGGCAACCTTGGAAGACGCAATACTGGGTAAGGCAGGTGATGGACCGCCTCTACACCGCCCTACCCGACGGCTATTGCGGCGATGAGGACAACGGACAGACCTCGGCCTGGTA
>DLLX01000018.1:22527-22888 GCA_002479145.1 Prevotella sp. UBA7551
CCCTATTTCGACCGGGTCAAGGTGAGGTTGGAGAACGGCAACAGCCTCATCATCAACCGCGACAGCGACCACGGCCCTTATGTGGAGCAGCTTCTGTGCGACGGCATGCCCTATGCGCACAACTACATCCAGCACCCCGACCTGCTCAAGGGGATGACCCTCGACTTCAAGATGTCCGCACAGCCCAACCTCTTGCGCGGCACAAGCCCGGAGGACGCACCCTATTCCTTCACCGAGGAGCTGAAGGCACGGCGCTGACCCCACTCATCCACCCCGTCCACTCACCCTACTCATCCACATCAACAGCAAGAAAAATGAAGCAACTCGTCCTTTCCCTCGCCGCCGTCCTCTGCGGCCTGCA
>DLLX01000018.1:22945-33490 GCA_002479145.1 Prevotella sp. UBA7551
CCACTGCCCACCAAGGCGCAGCTGGCATGGCAACAGATGGAAACCTACGCCTTTATCCACTTCGGTCCCAACACTTTCGGAGACCGGGAGTGGGGCTATGGCGACGCGCCACTGGAGAGTTTCAACCCAACAAGGCTCGACTGTGAGCAATGGGCACGCACCGTGAAGGCGGCGGGAATGAAGGGAATCATCCTTACCGCAAAGCACCATGACGGCTTTTGCCTCTGGCCCACACGGCAAACCGACTACTGTGTACGCAACACGCCCTATAAAAACGGGACAGGCGACGTGGTGGGAGAACTGGCGGCGGCGTGCCGGAAGTATGGGCTCCGCATGGGATTGTACCTCTCTCCGTGGGATAGGCACCAAGCTTTCTACGGCACTCCTTTATATATAGAGTACTTCTACGCCCAGCTCCACGAACTGCTCACGCAATATGGCGAGCTGTTTGAGGTGTGGTTCGACGGCGCCAACGGCGGAGACGGCTGGTATGGAGGCACGAAAGAGACGCGCACCATAGACAGAAAGACATACTATGACTTCCCGCGGGCGTGGAAAATGGTCGCCGAACTGCAGCCGCAGGCCGTCATCTTCTCCGATGAGGGGCCGGGATGCCGCTGGGTAGGCAACGAAAAGGGATTTGCCTTCGCCACCAACTGGTCGCTGTTGCGCAGCAAGGACGTGTATCCGGGCTACGACCGCTACTGGGAACTGCAGCAAGGCCACGCCGACGGCGACGCTTGGGTGCCCGCAGAATGCAACGTGAGCATCCGCCCAGGATGGTTCTATCACGAGAAAGAGGACGGAAAGGTGAAGACGGTGGACCAACTGGTGGACCTCTACTACCGCAGCGTGGGGCACAACGGGTCACAACTCATCAACTTCCCGGTCACTAAGGAGGGCTTAATACACCCCATCGACTCCGCAAGAGCCGTGGAAGCCTACCAAGTCGTGCGCAAAGAACTGGCCAACAACCTCCTGAAGGGGGCAAAGGCGAAGGCCAGCAGCACCCGCGACGGCGCATTCGCCACACGGACGCTCACCGACGACGACCTCAATTCCTACTGGGCGACGCCCGATGGCGTGACAACGGCCACGCTCACCTTCTCCTTCCGCAAACCCACCAAGGTCAACCGGCTCAAGCTGCAGGAGTACATTGCGCTCGGACAGCGCGTGGAGCAGTTCGTGGTAGAGTATCTCGACCACGGGCAATGGAAGCCCATCAATGCGGGAGAGGAGACCACCACCATCGGCTACAAGCGGCTGTTGCGCTTCAAGACCATCACCACCCGACAGCTTCGCGTGCGCTTCCTACAGTCGCGTGGGCCACTCTGCATCAGCGAGATGGGCGCATTCTATGCCCCCAACGCCAAGGAACGCTACGTGGAGCGGGTGGAAGAGGTGGCCTCGCTGCCCTTCACGGTAGCCCACACCAGCGCGGAGGCTGTCACGTTCGACCTCGGCGAGACGCAGACGGTGCGCTCCTTCTTCTATCTTCCACCTCAGTCGGTGGGCAACGTGGGCACGGCGGCCAACTATGAGCTGTGGGTAGGCGACGCGCCCGAGGCGATGCGGAAGGTGGCCGAGGGCGAATTTGCCAACATACGCAACCAGCCCGTCCTGCAGGAGGTGTACTTCACGCCCGTTGTAGCGCGCTACGTACAGCTCCGCGCCACCCGAATGGTGCGCCCGGGCGAGTCGCTGGGCTACGAGAAAGTGGCCATCCAGTAGTTATTTCTCCATTATCTCCACATACAAAACGCATGGGGCAGGACACCACTTCTGCCCCACTCCCATCCATGAGCCACGTCCATGCCACCCGGCAGCGACGTGGCTCATGGCGTCTTTGCTGCGGGACACTTATAGGACAGGGGTTCTTCCGATGGCCTATAACTAACCCATTGAGGGACAATGATTTCTGTTTTGCACAGC
Organism: Prevotella sp. UBA7551; assembly: GCA_002479145.1. GTDB lineage: Bacteria > Bacteroidota > Bacteroidia > Bacteroidales > Bacteroidaceae > Prevotella. Next base: position 24,878 of record DLLX01000018.1, read on the forward strand.
CTTTCCATCTAATTCGTGCGAATTTTTAATTTAATTTTCTCCGATTTTTAATTTAATAATTCTGAGTTTTTAATTTAAAAACCTCTGCCTTATCGGCTCTTTTACCTTACAGGGCAACCTATACAAGGAAACCAATGGGACAGAAAAGGCCTCCCAAGGCAGTCGTACCGAGCCGAGACGCGCACGTGAAAGGGCGGAAATCAACATGACAAAACTGTTAAAACCCATGGAGTTCTGCAAGTCGACCTTGGCGGATTCGTGCGGATTGCGTAACTTTGTGGCTTGCAGGGGCGCGGCACTGACACAGCCAAAGAGACCCCACACCGCTCCCCGTCCACGCCAAAAACAATTAAAGACGAATATACAAGATGAAAGAAACGGTGAAGATACGCTGCAGGAACAACGGCGAAACCAAGGAGATACCCATCGGCAGCACGCTCAAGGAGGCCTACCAGGCTTTCGGCCTGAGCATGGAATACGGACCCATCAACGCCACGGTGAACAACCGCACCGAGGGGCTCAACTACCGACTCTACCACAACAAGGACGTGAAATACTTCGACCTGCGCTCCGCCACAGGCGAACGCTGCTATATGCGGACGCTCTTCTTCGTGCTCAGCAAGTCGGTGCACGACCTCTGGCCCGACAGCAAAGTAGTGATAGACATACCCGTGAGCAACGGCTACTACTGCAACTTGTTGATTGGCCGCGACGTGACGGAGGAGGATGTGGCGCGCATTGGCATGAGGATGCAGCAGCTCATCGACGCCAAGTTGCCCATCCGTCGGTTTGAAGTGCCCACGGAAGAGGCCATCAGCATGTTCGACCTGCGCGGCGACAAGGCCAAGGTGAAGCTCCTCCGAAGCGCAGGAAAGCTCTACACCACGTATTATGAAGTGGACGATTACATCGACAACTTCTATGGTTCGATGCTCACCAACACGGGCGAGCTGTCGCTCTTCGGCCTGGAGAAGTACCATGAGGGGGCGTTGCTGCGCCTGCCCTCAAGACTGAATCCGGCAGAGCTGAGCCCGATGATACGCCAGGACAAGATGTTTGACATCTTCAAAGAGCAACACAAGTGGAACCGCATCCTCGGCGTAAGCACCGTAGGCGACTTCAATGAGGCCGTGGAAGCGGGGCGGACTACGGGACTTATCAACGTCAGCGAAGCCCTGCAGGAAAAGAAAATCGCGTCCATTGCCGAGCAGATTGCCCACAGAAAAGGCACGCGCATGGTACTGATTGCCGGCCCATCGTCGTCGGGAAAGACCACGTTCTGCAAGCGACTGTCCATACAGCTGGTGACCTGCGGCATCAAACCCATACAAATCTCTCTCGATGACTACTTCGTAGACCGCCATCTCACGCCGAAAGACGCCAACGGGGAGTTGGACTACGAGAGCGTGCATGCCCTCAACATTCCCCTACTCAACGAACAGTTGCGGCAACTTTTTAATGGAGAGCGCATCGAACTGCCGAAGTACAACTTCCAAACGGGCAGGAGCGAGAAGAGTGGGAAGCTGCTTCAGCTGGACGACAAGCAGATACTGGTGGTGGAAGGCATCCATGCGCTCAACCCGGAGCTGACGGCACAGATTCCGATGGAGCAGAAGTTTCATGTCTACATCTCCGCACTGACCACCATTTTGCTCGATGAGCACAACTATATCCGGACGACCGACAACCGCCTTCTGCGCCGCATCATCCGCGACTACAAGTATCGCGGCGTGGGTGCACAGGAGACCATACACCGCTGGCCCAGCGTGAGGGCGGGCGAGAACAAGTGGATTTTCCCCTTCCAAGAGAATGCTGACGTGATGTTCAACACCGCCATGCTCTTTGAGTTGGCCGTCATCAAGCAGCAGGCCGGGCCGTTGCTGGAGCTGGTACCGGAGAACTGCCCCGAGTATGCGGAGGCTTGCCGGTTGCGAAACCTGCTCGACTACATCCAGCCGATACCCAACCGCGCGCTTCCACCGACCTCGTTGCTCCGCGAATTTCTGGGCGGAAGCTCGTTCAAATACTAATCTTCCCGTCGCCTTCCGGACGGCGCGCCGCCGCCACAGGGGCACGCGACTTGACCCGAGCAGTATGGAGGGACGTGGCTGTCGGCAGACGTGCGGCGGTAGACCCTACTGGGGAACATAACACATGGGGCTGTTTGCGTTGGTCATCGCAAGCAGCCCCATGTGCTTTATTCTCTCTCCAGCCGCCGGTAACAGTCAATCACCTGACGCGCTACGTTGCTATTCTCAAACCGTCGGATGTACTCCTGCGCCCTGGGCACGATACACTCGCACTGGGCAATGGCCTTGACGATGCCCTCGCGCAGGGCTTCCACGTCGTCGGGATGGACATAGATGTTGTCCGGTCCGCCCGCTTCCTCCAGGCAAGAGCCCGTGGCGGCGACGACGGGCAAGCCGCTCTGCACGGCCTCGATGATGGGGATGCCAAAGCCTTCGTAACGCGACGGATAGACAAAAGCCTCTGCCTGCTGGTAGATGGCGGGCAGGTCGGCATTGGGAACACCCTCCAAGAAACGCACACGCGAGGACAAATGGTGGCGGGAGACATACTGCCTCACGCGGTCGGCATACTTTGTGGGGCGCCCGACAATGACCAACGACAGGCTGTCGGGCAGCTGTTCGAGTGCCCGCACGGCCAGCAGCACGTTCTTTCGCTCCTCCACCGTGCCGACATTGAGGAGGTATCGCTGCGGCAGGTCGTAGGCTTCGCGCACCTTCCGGAGCTCGTCTGCTGAGCAACGGCGGCGGTAGCGCGTGTCGCAGCTTTGATACACGAGGTCGATACGGTCGCGGGGGTAGCCTCCCAGCGCGATAATGTCCTTGCGGGTACGCTCACTGATGGCGATGATGCGGCTGGCCTCGCGGAGCGTCTGGCAGAACTTGCGCTTGTATATCCATGCGTCGATGGCGTGATAGTACTCCGGATGCCGCATAAAGATGAGGTCATGGATGGTGACGATGCCGGGTATGCCCGCCTTGCGGAGCCCTATGGGCAGCTCTCCACTCAGACCATGATAGACGGTCACGCCGTCGCGGAGCAGGTCTTCGACGATGCCGCGCGACCGCCACAGGCTCTTGGCGAGGCCGCCATGCTTCCCCGAATAGATGAAGCGCACCCCGTCGCACGCCCTGACCTGCTCCCTGAGCGTGTCGCAGCCGCAGTCGGGGGCATAGAGTAGCAGTTCGTCGCCGCTCCCAAGAGCCGCTATCGAGTTGATGAGCGTGCGCCCGTAGCTTCCCAAACCAGTGCCATTGCTCACGATTCGCTTCGCATCGTAACCTATTATCATCGCTTCTGTCGGTCTGTGGAGGCTGACACGCGCAGTTGGTCGTGCACCATCCGGTACATATACTGGTAGATAATGGCCTGAAGCTCGTGGAGCATCTTGGCCTCAACGGGCACTTTTCCCTGCAGGTTGTGGCGCATCAGCCGGTCACTGAGGGCATAGAGGCCGCGCACCCGCTGCCCGTCGAACTGGAGGACGTAGCCGTATTTGACGTATTGATAGATGCCTTCGGTGTAGTTCACGGCGTAGGTGTCCTGCGCAGGGGTGCGCATGAGGTCGCAACCGAAGCCCAAGTAGGTGCCGCCATAGCCTAAATAGCCGAGGATGGTGGGCATAATGTCTATCTGCTGGGCCACTGTGGCATGGCGCATCCCGGGCTTTATCTCGCCCGAAGGGTCGTAAATGATGATCGGTGCGGAGAAACCGCCGATGGCAGACTGGTACTCTGGATGGTCGGTCTGGTTGGTGTGGTCGGACGTAAGGACAAATATCGTGTTCTTAAACCATGGCTGTTTGGACGCAGACTGGAAGAATCGTCCGATGGCATGGTCGGTATAGCGGATACATTTGTGTATGGGGAGGCCTTCTTCCTTATATATTGTCTTGTATTTATCGGGAATCACGAAGGGATGGTGGCTCGAAACGGTGAAGATGGCGGTCATAAAGGGCTGCCGCATCTCCCCCATCTTGGCGCAATAGTACTGCATGAACGGCTCGTCCCAGATACCCCAGTTGCCGTCGAAGTCCTTATCGCCGCCAAAACGGGGGTCGGAATCGTAGTCTTGCCGGCCATAGTAGTGCTTGAAACCTATCTTCTTGGCAAAGGCAAGAAATCCCATCGAACTGCGGTTGGCACCATGGAAGAATGCCGTGTCGTAGCCCCAACGCGACAATAGACCCGGAAGCCCCGTGTAATTGTTCATCGAGGCGGGGGTAAGGATGAACGGTTCGACGAACATTGGGATGCTGCAGAGCACGGAAGGCATGCCGTCTATGCTCTTATGTCCGTTGGCATAGGAGAACTCAAAGACGCAACTCTTCGCGATTAGCTTGTCCACATTGGGCGTATATCCCTTGTATCGGCCTCCCTCCAAGTCCTTGTTGAAGGCGCCGATGTACTCGCGGCCGAAGCTTTCGACAATCAATATGACCACGTTTTTGCGGTTGGGCTGCTCTTCCACGGCAGGACGCACGGGGTTGAAGACCTTGGCGGCATCGCCGAGCGAGCGGTAATAGCCGGGAACGGAGAACACATTCTTGCCGATGGTGCGCAGAAGGGCAAACGGAGTGTTGAGCACTAAGGCCGTCTCCTTGGGCCTTTCGACCCACTGATCGGCATTGCTGACCGTGATAGGGCGCACTCCCGACTGCAAACCTCCCCTCATGCCCGCCACGCTTCCTACGGCGGCGAGGGCCAACATCAGGAAGTTGATGCCCGCAAAGCGCCAACGTTGCCGGATGGAACGGTAGTCGCGGCGATCGGTATGGGGGGAAACGTAGAGGAAACGGAGCGCAACGAAGGCCAAAATGCCAACAAGCACGAGCACCCAATGGTCGAGAACGGCGGAGAAGAAGATGCCTCCGAGGTTGTTTTCGTGGTCAAACTCACGGAAAACGCTGGTCGTTGTGCGGCGGAAAGTGAACGGATAGTAGACCGAGTCGGCAAGGTTAATGGCGAAGGCCAGCCCGTTGGTCACCACAAAGAGCCAGCGCAGTGCGCGATGGTAGCCGCGCGACTCCTTCAGCCACAGCGGAAAGAGCATCAGCGTGAGCCATAAGGCGTTGATATAGAAGATGGCTGACGTGTCGAAGAGCAGTCCTCCGCGGAAGATTCGCACAAGATTGCCGTCCGAAAGGGTGTCGGCGAAGAGCGTATGGTTCTCCACAAGAAACGCCACACGGGCCAAAATGAAAAACAGATAGGCCACCAGCAGGTCGATAACGACCGCCACGGCGGGGCCAAAGTCCCCCTTGAGTATTTTCTTCATCACCATCTTAGCTTTCTATGTTACCCTGTTTTACTGGGGATACCGTCCCCAGGCTATATCTCCTGCATGTCATGCAGCTTCTTGTAATAGCCGTTCTGGCTCATCAGCTCGTCATGCGTGCCCCTTTCCACGATGCGTCCCTCGTGCAATACGCATATCTCGTCGGCGTTTCTGATGGTCGAAAGCCGGTGCGCCACGGCTATGGTGGTGCGCGCTTTCATCAGTCGGCAGAGCGCGTCCTGCACCAATCGCTCGCTCTCGGTGTCGAGAGCGGAGGTCGCCTCGTCAAGAATGAGCACCGGAGGATTCTTGAGGATGGCCCGCGCGATGGAGATGCGCTGCCGTTGTCCGCCGGAAAGGCGGCCGCCACGGTCGCCGATGTTGGTGTCGTAGCCTTGGTCGCTCTGCATGATGAACTCATGGGCGTTGGCAATCTTCGCCGCATGGATGATTTGCTCATCGGTTGCACCATCGACACCAAACGAGATGTTGTTGCGGAAGGTGTCGTTGAAGAGGATGGCCTCCTGGTTGACGTTGCCGATAAGCTGCCGGAGATCGTGGATTCCCAGGTCCTTTACGTTGATGCCATCGATGAGAACCTCGCCCTCCTGCACGTCGTAATAGCGGGGGATGAGGTCGAGGAGCGTCGACTTTCCGCTTCCGCTCTGCCCCACTAAGGCCACGGTCTTGCCCTTGGGGATTACAAGATTGATGTCGCGCAGCACATAATGCTCCTCCGCCACACCTCCTTGCCGCCCGTGGTCGTTGTAGGCGAAGCTCACATGGCGGAACTCTATCTCGTGCTCGAAGCTCGCAATATGCCTCGGATGGGCAATCTCGCGAATCTCCACCTCCGCCTTGAGAATCTTATCCACCCGTTCCATAGAGGCAAGACCCTTGGGAATGTTGTAGCTTGCCCTCGAGAACTCCTTCAATGGGTTGAGGATGCTGTAGAGAATGACAAGGTAATAGATGAACGTAGGGCCGCTGATGACGGGGTTCTCGGCCAGGACGAGCGTGCCGCCGAACCAGAGCACGATGACAATCATCACCGTTCCGAGGAACTCGCTCATCGGGTGGGCCAACTGCTGGCGGACGTTCACCTTCAGGATGTCGTCGCGATAGGCGCTGTTTACCTTGTCAAAGCGCGCGTTCATCTTGTCCTCCGCACAGAAGGCCTTGATGATTCGCAGTCCGCCAAGCGTCTCTTCCACCTGGCTCATCGTGTCGCTCCACAGCGTCTGCGCACTGACAGACTGCGCCTTCAGCTTTCGTCCCACCACACCCATGAACCAGCCAAAGACGGGCACGAAGACGATGGTGAACAGCGTCAGCTGCCAGCTGATGGCCAGAAGGGTGACAAAGTAGATGATGATCAAGATGGGATTCTTGAACAACATGTCGAGCGAGGACATGATAGAGGAGTCTATTTCCTGCACATCACCGCTCATACGGGCGATGATATCGCCCTTGCGTTCCTCGCTGAAAAAGCCCAAAGAGAGCGACGTTATCTTCCGGTAGAGCTGGTTGCGGATGTCGCGCACCACGCCCGTGCGGATGGGGATGATGGTTGCCGACGAGAGGAAGTAGGCCCCTGTCTTCAGGAAAGTCATGAACGCCAGGGCCAAGCCGATGAAGAGCAGGGTGGTGGTGGCCCCCACCTGGGCGATGAGCTCATTGACATAATAGTTCATGTTGTTCATCAGCACCTCCTTGTCAAGCGCCCATGGCATGAGGCTCGTCGCCGTCTGCGCGTCGCCTGTCTTGAAGAGAATCTGCAACAGGGGTATGAGCGTGGCAAAGGAGAAGATGTTGAGTACCGCCGACAGGATGTTGAACAACACCGAGAGCGCCAGGTATTTCTTGTAGGGCGGCACAAACCGCCTGAGCACTTGCAGGAATTCTTTCATGTGTGGGTCATTGTTTTGGGTGGGGCTCAGCCGAAGCGTCACCTTATTCTTTCACAACCTCTTCGCCCATGAGCGTGGCCGACGAACTGCCGGTGATTCTCACATGGACGGTCTCACCGATGTGGTGCCGTCCCTTGTCGATGATCACCGCCTTGTTCTGTGGCGTGCGTCCCATGAGCTGCCCGTTGCCGCGCTTGGCGAAACGCTCCAGCAAGACGTCAAACTCCTTGCCCTCATCCTTGCGGTTCTGCTCGGCCGACACCTCCGTCTGCACGCGTATCAGCTCATTGAGACGGCGTATCTTCTCCTCCTCGGGCACGTTGTCGGGCAGGTGCTTGGCCGCATAGGTGCCCGGCCGCTCGCTGTACTTGAACATGAAGGCGGCGTCGAAGCCCACCTCCCTGACGAGCGACAGCGTCTGCCGGTGGTCCTCCTCGGTCTCGTCATGGTAGCCCACGAAGATGTCGGTGGTGATGCCACAGTCGGGTATGATGCGCCGGATGGCCGCAATCTTGTCGAGATACTGCTCACGGGTGTACTTGCGGTTCATGAGCTTCAGGATCTTGTCGGAGCCACTCTGCACGGGGAAGTGTATGTGGTGGCAGAGATTGGGCTCCTCGGCGATGGCGTGGAGGATATCCTCTGTCATGTCCTCGGGGTTGCTGGTGGTGAAGCGCACGCGCATGGTGGGCACCTCGCGCGCCACGCGCCGCAGCAGCTCAGCGAAGCTGCAGACGTGCAGTTCCTGTCCGCCCTCTTGCTCGATGATAACACCATTCTCAGGCCGTTTGCCGTTGGGCAACAGTCCATAGCTGTTCACGTTCTGTCCGAGCAACGTCACCTCCTTGAATCCCTTGTCGCGCAGGTCACGCACCTCGGTGAGGATGCTCTCCACGTCGCGCGACCGCTCACGTCCACGAGTGTAGGGTACGATGCAGTAGTGGCAGAAGTTGTTGCATCCGCGCATGATGCTGACGAAACCCGACACGCGGCTTCCGCCGATGCGTTGGGGCAACACGTTGCGGTAGGTCTCCGTGGTCGAGAGGTTCACGTCGATGGCCTTCTCGCCCACTTCCACGGCGGCGATCATCTCGGGCAGACTCAGGTAGGCATCTGGGCCACACACCAGGTTGGCATGGTGGTTGCTGATGAGGTCGTCCTTCACGCGCTCGGCCATGCAGCCCAGCACGCCGAGGATGAGACGGCGCCCTTTCTTCTGCTCAGCATGGAGCGTGTCGAGGCGGTGGTAAATCTTGTTCTCGGCATTCTCTCGCACCGAGCAGGTGTTGAGAAACACGGCGTCGGCATCGGCCTCCACATCAGTGGCTTCATAGCCAGCCATCTGCATGATGGACGCAACAACTTCTGAATCGGCCACGTTCATCTGGCAGCCGTAGGT
>DLLX01000001.1:0-775 GCA_002479145.1 Prevotella sp. UBA7551
TAATTTAAAAATATTTCCGTTAGAAGCAACATGACATGATCATACCATGAGTATGAAAGGATAATCTCTATGGCATTGTGGGATAAAAGAGATACCTGAGTGGTTATAAGCACCAAACAATAGAAAGCTGCATGATGCAAAAGAATGGACGTTTGCGACGGCAATAGAGGGGAAAACTGGGAGGGCGGTTTGCCCAAGCCACCCGTCGTACGGAGGAGTTGCGCACCTTATTGAGAGTCAGCAGCTCACGATTGCTCTATCAAACAGACGGCATAGGCCGATATACCCTCCATTCTTCCAGTGAAGCCCAGCCGCTCCGTAGTGGTGGCCTTGATGGAAACACAGTCGGAGTCGCAACCTATGACAGTGGCCAGGCAGTGGCGCATCGCGTCAATATGGGGGCTGAGCTTCGGCCGTTCAGCGCAGACCGTCGCGTCGATGTTGGACAACCGCCAGCCCTTACCGCCGAGCAAGGCCACCGTGTCGCGCAAGATAATCTTGGAGTCCATGTCCTTTGTCGCCTCCGAAGTGTCGGGAAAGTGCCACCCTATGTCCCGCATATTGGCCGCACCGAGCATGGCATCGCAGATGGCATGAATCAACACGTCGGCGTCGCTGTGCCCCTCCAGCCCTCTGTCGTGCTCGATTTTGATGCCGCCCAGCCACAAATCGTGACCTTCCACCAACCGATGGACGTCATATCCAAAGCCAACCCGTACCATCATCTGCGCTTGAACAAGTCCTTGACACCATCCAAATCGAACGAAAGCGAGAA
>DLLX01000001.1:843-7829 GCA_002479145.1 Prevotella sp. UBA7551
TCGAGGGAGAACACACTCATGCGGAATCCCGCACCCACGGTGAAGTATTTTCGGTTGCCTTTGTTCACGCTCTCGTTGTGATAGCCCGCGCGGAGGGAGAACTTGTCATTGTAAACATACTCCGCACCCACGCTCCACTGCACCTCCTGCAGCTCCTCTTTGAACCCGCCGGGGGCGTCGCCAAAGCTCTTGAAGATGCCGCTGATGGAGGAAAGGTCGTAGTAGTCCGTCTGCAGCCGCTGCTCATACTGCTCATCGGTCTCATTATCCTCGCGCTGTGGATAAGTAGGAACAAGCAGCTTGTTGGCATCTGCGGCAATGGTGAAGCGGTTATATTCGTCGATCGGCACCATCAACGAGGCTCCCAGACGCATGTTGGTTGGGATAAACTCCGAGCGGTTGTCGCCCCCGAAGGTGATCTTTGATCCGATATTGGAGATGTTCAAGCCCAATCCGATCTGGCACTCACGCGCTCCGATATTGACATAGTTCTGATAGTAGCACGCAATGTCGGCCGCGAAAGCCGACCCTGGCGACGTGTCCTCGCTGTAATCGTAGGTCAAGTCGGAGTAGATGAAGCGTACCGCCGTACCGAGAGAGAAGGTCTCGGAGAGCATCAGCGAGTAGCCCACGTCCAAGGACATCTCATACGGGTTGATGGTCATGTCCCCCGCGTTGTCCACTCCCGAGCTGGTCTGCACCTCACCGAGCGAAAAATAGCGCAAGGAAGCGGACACTGCGCTGTAGTCTCCGATGCGATAATAGCCCGAAAGGTACGCCAAGTCCATGTCGTTGACCAGCTGTCGCAGCCACGGCGTGTAGTTAAGCGACACCCCTGCGCGCGATATGGTGAACGGATATTTGGCGGGATTCCAATATTGTGAGGCCACATCAGGGTCGGTGGCAGCTCCGACGTCGCCCATTCCGCCCGCCCTTGCGTCCGGAGCGATGGTCTGTGAGGTCACGGCGGAGTTGACAGGGTTGAACATATCTTTCTTGTCCTGCGCATAAGCCGAGAGCGACAAGGCCGACAAGAGGGCTATACTGGCATACTTATTCTGTTTGTTCATGCTCGTATTTTCGTTCTATTGGTATATTGAAAACGCAAATCGCGCTTACTTATTGTTAATGATTATCAGTTTCTTGGCCTTCGAGACCTGCTTTCCGCCATCCGATCCGATGGAGGCGCGATAGAGATAGACGCCCGTTTGGAGCTTCGCCCCGCCGTCAGCACAAAGGTCCCAGTGCACGGTATAGGCATTGCCCGTGGATGTGCCATGCTCCTTATGCCGCCAAAGTTCCCTTCCACTCATGTCGAAGACGGACACCTCGACATCCACTTCCGCCCCCGTGAAGTTGTGGGTGACGATGAATGTGGTCTCCGTCGTGGCGGGATTGTTGGTGCAGCTGACGCTTTCTATCTCCGGCGTCAGCCCCTTGACGACGTTGAAATTGAGCACGGCAGTCGACGAATTGTTCAACATATCCCAGGCACGGAACCGCAATCGGTGCGCCCCCTCGGTCAATTCAGGCAGCGAGTACCACGTAGAGCCGCTGGTGTAGGTGCCGAAATCGAATGCAAAGTTCTCGTTGAGGTTATACGTCAAGTTCGGGTCGCCGTCTATGCAGAGCTGCAAGTCGTGGCCCATTCCGCTTCCTGTGGCATTGATTCCGTCCTTGTCGGTCACGTTGGCGACAAAGTAGGGGGTCGTGTTCACGCTTCCACCGTCGGAGAAAGAGGGCGTATTGAGATAGCAGTAGATGGAGGGACCGATGCTGTCGTTGCTCACTGAATCGGAGCCATAGATGAAAAAGCGGTCCTCTGCGCCGTGGGCGAGACGCGAATGGTCGTCGCTTGTGGCATAAATGTTGATGAGTCCCCCGCCACTGGCATAGTTAATGTCGAACGGAACGGCAAAGGTGAACTCAAATTCTCCGTTGCGCACGCTGTCGGAGCCGTTGAAAAGCACCTTCTGGCGGTCGTAATACTGGAATGCAGAAGTAGAGGTCTCCTCCTGTTTCTTACACGTCACCAGCTCACGTGTGTCACGAACGGTGGCTGTCATCTTTCCTTTGAAGTCGGCGACTGTGCCCCCCTGACGCACGATACGCCCTTTTGCGCGCACCACACTGCCTGCCTTGAGCACTATGTCCTGCTTCCCGCCAACGGGAAGTCCGTTGATGGTGTCGACAACTGCGTCGAGTGTGGGCAGGTTGAGGGCCAAGGCCGGGTCGCCGAGGAGCGAGTATTGGAGCTTGTTGAGCGTGCGATCCTGTCCCGTACTGATAACATCGTTCTTCGCCAAACGCTGCGCTTCGCCCATTGTGGTGGGCTTTCCGCCCGTGAAACTTAACACATGAGTCAAGAATGCGGTGTTGATAAACTTGTTGTAGTAGGCATAGACCGTGCGCGTGGCGCCCCAAAAGGCCACCGATCCGCCCTGCGCATTGAGCAGAGAGGTCTCTCCGATGGTCTCCTTGCGCATGTCGAAGGGCATGATGTCGCACGAGGCGGTAATCCATAGGGGCAGGTTCTGGTTGGTAAACGTGCGGAAATCGCTGATGGTAAGCACCGCCTCGTTGGAGATTTGGTACTCTACGCCGTGCCCGGCATAGTCCATGATGAGCGCACCCGACTGTTGTTGCTGCTTAATCAGCCTGGATACCTCGGGGTAACGGTTGCCAGTGGAGGTGCTTACGCGCGTATAGGCATCCCACATCACCTTCTTGATCTGGTAGCCGGGATAGAGTTGCGCGATGTTCTCGGCCGTTGCGTTCACATCTTTCATGTGAAGGTTGTTGTTTCCGTCATCTCCCATGAACATGATGGTGTTCTCCCAGTCGCCCGCATTGGCGTTATTGACATACGCCATGATTTTATCCACCACGGTTTTGGCATCCGCCGCCGTGCTGACCGGTATGCGTCCCACGGCCACATCTTCCTTGTCGTTGCGTATCATGTCCCCACCCTCACCCTCATCGAGCAGGGTCAGCCAGCCGTCGTTGACGTAGCAGTCGGTCTCCGAGAACGAGTTCTCACTCTCATGGGCCAGCAAATAATCGTCAGCGTTGAGCGAACTGCACTCGCTTGTGCGCATTCTGTTGTCCCATACGGCGTCGCCGAAAAGCAATAGGTGCTTGGGCATCTGCGATTCGTCCTCTCCCGCACGGTCATAGAGCATCTTCAGGTAGCGGCGGTAGGCGTTGGCATCGGGCGTTCCGCTCGAAAACTCATTGTAAAGTTCGTCGGCAGGCACGATGTTCACGCGCATTGAGTCGCGGTCGCGGTGCATTTGCGCCAGCCGTTCAGCCTGTTGGCGGAGCTTTTGGCTCGTAGGGATGATGATAACGAGGTCGGCCTGCGAGTCGGCATGGTGGTCTTGGTTGGTGATGGCGTAGACATACTCTGGCGTGGGGAAGGCATCGGTGGCCAAACGGGGCTCCGGGACAGGCTTTTCATAGGCAAAGCTGATGTAGTCCATGCGCAGTGGACCACCCGATACCGCCTTCACCGTCACCGTATCGGACGTGGTGAGGTTGTCCACCTCAAACGTTTTCTCCACCTCCGCGCCTGCATTGTAGGACTTTAGGGTCAAACTGGCATCGCCTATCTCCTGCCCATTGAGCTGAAACTGCACCTTAGCGGCCGCACCTGCCGTCACTCCGATGGCGAGCTTGGCCTTCTGCGAGCCTGAAGTGTTCGGGAAAGCATAGGAACGCGACGTGCCTTGCTCGATGGGGTCGTTCTCAAAGAGGTTGCGTCCACCCTGATACCACGAGAAATTATCCACCTCCCGCAGCGCATGGTAGTCGTCCGGCAGGGGATAACAGCTGGACAAGAACTGCGCACTGTCCACCATGAGCGGCGTTTTGCCGTCGTCTTCAGTGAGGAAATAGTAGCCATAGTCGGAATAAGGGTTGCGGGTGCGGCGCGTTTCCTCCTTGCTTGCCCAGCTCACTGGCCCCTTGGCGTAGAACAAACGGCGGCCACCGACCAGCGTCGAGGCCACTTCGGGCAGGTCATCCGTAGCTGCGAGGTCGCTTTTATGCAACGCTTCGTTCTGCAGATTGCCCCCATAGCCGTAGATACGCACCCGATTCACATCGCTGAACCCCGCCTGTCGCACGAGCTGTGAGGTCAGTTGGTAGATGCCCGAGGCGGGAACGCGTATCTTTACCCACCGTCCTGAGCGCAGAACGGAGTGGTCTGCATAGATAGCCGCGTCGTTCTGCAGCGTGTCCGCGGCTGAATCGCCTGACTTATGCTGTGCCTTGAGCGACGGCTTGGGACTGGAGGTGACGGCAATCATGAACGAAACGAGAAACTGCAGGCGTCCCTCGCGGCGCACAATAGGACACAACGAGAAGTCGAGGCGGCCCTTCTTGCGGTCCACAACGATGTGTTGGTCTATCTTTGGCAGCCTGCCGGGCCGTTCAGATGACAGACTCAGAAAGCGGAGGGAGTCCTTTCGCCCCATGTCGATGAACTCCGGGTAGCGTATTTCGAGCGTATAGACGCTGTCGGCAAAGTTCCTTCCCAATGGGATGGCGTAGCTGAAGCGGGGCAATATCGAGTCGATGGTGATGTCATCGACCGTAAGATTGAAGAAACGCTGGTGCTGTGCCTGCGCCTGCACGCCACAAATGAGTGCAAGAAGCAGCAATATGGTGTGACGAAGTGCTTTCATACCTTATATAAATAGTGTAAGAGAATAACGTCAGAAAGCTCGTTTTATTGTGATAGGGCAATTCCCTTGAGTGACGAATACGGCGATAGGGCAGGAAATAACGCCTCCTGCCCTATCGCCTCAAAATTGCTTTTCACCTATTCTTGCGCCCGAAGTCAGCGGGTATCTCGCCCCATCGGGCCGTGTCCCACTTCAGAATGGGTGTGCTGTACAGATGCGTTCGCAACCAGTTTTCCGCCCTGCCAATGACCTCATAGAGCCGTTCGGTCTGGGCATTGCGCGCCAATGTGGTCTTACACTGTGCCTTCTTGACCCACGCCACTGCCGTGTGGGAGTCGGAATAGATGACCTTTCCCTGAATATTTCGTTGCTCCATGAGTGCCAAGGCGTGTACAATGGCCAGAAATTCACCGATGTTATTGGTGCCGCGAAGGGGTCCATAGTGGAACACCCGAGCCCCTGTGCGCAGGTCCACGCACTGGTACTCCATCGGCCCGGGATTGCCGGAGCATGCCGCATCCACCGCCCAGGCGTCGGCCTTCACCTCCGGTGGCAGCGGAAGCACCGTGTCATTGCGCCACGAAGGGGGATTCTTTGGTATGCCATTGTTCATCTCATGCAAGGGGAAAACAGTCCGTAGCCACACCGCCACAAGATAGAAAAGGCAGCGGGAGACACTCTACAGTTCCCGCATTCAGCACCTCTGCGCCGCAGTCGGCAGCCGGCAGTGGACACCATCTACATTCTCTCGGGCACTTCTATGCCCAGTAAGCCCATTCCGTTCTTGATGACTTTGGCCACGTTGCGCGCCAGAACATAGCGGAAAGCGAGCGCCTCCGCACTCTCCGCGCCCAAGATGGAGTAGTCGTGGTAGAACGAATTGAAGAGCTTGGTCAGCTCATAGCAGTAGTTGCAGAGCGTAGCGGGGTTGTAATTGCGTCCCGCCTCAGCCACCGTCGACCCGAAATCGCCGAGCTTCTGGATCAGTTCAGTTTCCTTTTCGTTGGGCGAATAGCCGTCGCCAAGGCTGTCTTTCACGCCGTCGGCCTTGCGCATGATGCTCCGTATGCGCGCATAGGTGTACTGGATGAACGGGCCGGTATTGCCATTGAAGTCGATGGACTCTGCCGGATTGAAGAGCATGTTCTTCCGCGCGTCCACCTTGAGGATGAAATACTTCAAGGCTCCGAGCCCCACTATGCGTGCCACGTCGCTGCGTTCCTCCTCGGTCATCTCCGCGCCCTTGCCCAACTCGTCGCTCATCTTGCGCGCCTCGCTGGTCATTTGGGCTATCAACTCGTCGGCATCGACGACCGTTCCCTCGCGACTTTTCATCTTTCCGTTGGGCAGGTTGACCATGCCGTAGGAGAAGTGCACCAAGTCCTTGCCCCACTTGAAGCCAAGGCGGTCGAGCAATATCGATAGCACCTGGAAGTGATAGTTCTGCTCATTGCCCACGACATAGATCATTTTGTCGATGGGATAGTCGCTGAAGCGCATCGTCGCGGTGCCAATGTCCTGCGTCATGTACACGGAAGTGCCGTCGTTGCGTATCAACAGCTTCTGGTCGAGGCCCTCTTGCGTGAGGTCTGCCCACACCGAGCCGTCCTCCTTGCGGAAGAAGAGCCCCCGTTGCAGTCCTTCCATCACCTTTTTCTTGCCGACAAGGTAGGTGTCCGACTCATAATAGATTTTGTCGAAGCTCACCCCGAGCGCCTTGTAGGTCTGGTCGAAGCCGGCATAGACCCAGCTGTTCATCTTCTTCCACAGCTCACGGACCTCCTTGTCGCCCTGCTCCCACTTCACGAGCATCGCATGGGCCTCCTTGATGAGCGGAGACTCGCGCTTGGCGCGTTCCTCCGCCTCGTCGGCCGCCACGCCTTCCGCCTCGTATTGGGCCTTGAGCGTGGCCACTTCCTCACGGTAATGCTTGTCAAAGAGCACATAGAAGTCGCCAATCAGGTGGTCACCCTTCTTGTGAGCGGCCTCCGGGGTGATGCCGTTGCCCCACTTCTCCCACGCCAGCATCGACTTGCAGATGTGAATGCCGCGGTCATTGACGATGTTGGTCTTGACTACGCGCCACCCATTGGCCTCAAGGATGCGGGCCAGCGACCATCCGAGCAGATTGTTGCGCACGTGTCCCAGGTGAAGGGGCTTGTTGGTGTTGGGCGAAGAGTACTCCACCATGGCCAGCGGCGACTCCGCCGTGGCACGCTTCTCACCATAATGCGCGTCGTTGTCAATGGCCTGGAGCATCGAAAGCCAAGTGTGGGGGCGGAAGGTGAAGTTGAGGAA
>DLLX01000002.1:0-32230 GCA_002479145.1 Prevotella sp. UBA7551
GAATAATTTTTAAATTAAAAATTCGAAGTTTTTAATTTAAAAACCAAAAGAAAATAAATTAAAAATTCAAGCGGTTCAGGCCAAAATACCACACGGAACGTAACACACTGTCTTGCAACAGGTTAACCCCAAGCACTCAATGGCAACTACATCAAGCGGTGGACTATGCCTAGGCGGTATCACATTTTTCTTGGATGAAAATTAATTTTTAGTAACCGTTTTGAAATAATTCGCCCATTTCCTCGTTAAGATATTACGGCGTAGCGTGTCAATGCCCCGCCACACCGTCCCACAACACTGCAATAAGGTGGCGCGGGAATGACGAATCACGTAAGAAAAGGATGAAAAACAACATAGAAGGACTCCTCCATGACCTGCTATCCATGGAGAAGAAGCCCGTCCGCGGACTGTTGGCGGTGGAGTGGGTGGCGATGGTTTACCTCGCCATCACGCTGCTGCTGACACTTTTCCTCTACACCAAGCTGCCCGAAGCCAGCGACATGGTGAGCCGACGCATACAGATCGTGGCCATGACGGCAGCCCTCTGGCTGGTCTACCGACTGTGGCCCAGCCGGCTGACGCGCTTCTTCCGCGTCGCGGGACAGATGAGCCTTCTCGCCGTGTGGTATCCCGACATCTACGAGTTCAACCGCGTCCTGCCCAATCTCGACCACTTCTTCGCCACCGCGGAGCAGACGCTGTTTGGCTGTCAGCCCGCATTGCTCTTCCACCAGTGGCTCCCCTCCCCACTATTCAGCGAGGCTTTCGACATGGGCTACTTCAGCTATTACCCCATGATAGCCCTCACGGTGTTCTTTTACTTCTTCTGCCGCCCCCAAGAGTTTGAGCGCGCATCGACCGTAGTGATGCTGTCGTTTTTCCTCTTCTATCTGATTTTCCTCTTTTTGCCCGTCGTCGGCCCCACATTCTACTACAAGGCCATCGGGATGGAGAACGTCCTGTCGGGCCACTTCCCCTACCTCCACGACTATTTCAGTACCCACACCGAGTGTCTGCCGTCGCCCGGCGACCCTGCGGGACTCTTCTACCAGCTCGTCGAGAGCGCAAAGGATGCCGGCGAGCGCCCCGTGGCCGCCTTTCCCAGCTCCCATGTGGGCATCAGCACGGTCTGCATGCTGCTTATCTGGCACGCCCGCAACCGCAAACTGCTCCTTGCCCTTACGCCGTTCTACGTCCTGCTCTGCTGCTCCACAGTCTACATTCAGGCCCACTACCTGATCGACGCGCTCGCCGGACTGCCCGTGGGCGTCTTGTTCTTCGCCCTGTCCATGTTCGCCACGCGGCGTATGGCGACGAAAAGGCGGGTGCGCGCCCGTGCCACCAAAGGCAGAGTGGCCAACATTTGAGCCAATCATTTGCACCATCCGACGATAATTCGTACTTTTGCAGCAGTCAAACGTGCAGGGGAAAAATGAAGTTCAGCGGCTCTACGCCCCATACTCCCGACAGCATCGCCGGCCAAGGGGCCGACTGGCTGAGGTCGGGGTGGACAACGGGCAAGCCCAAAATGAGTCTCATCAGTCAGGGCATCCGCTTCCGGCATGGCCATAAAGACCTGAACATCATGAAAGGCATGACGCGCATCCCGCACGACCAGCGCGGACCAATGCTGCCCCACACCCCACACTAACCCAACGAATCCATGCGGAATTTACTTTACCATGCGGCCTATGGCCTGCTCTACGCCATCTCCCTGCTGCCGCTCCGACTGCTCTACGGCCTTTCCGACGGCCTTTATCTCCTGGTGTTCCACATCGCACGCTACCGCCGACACATCGCATGGAAGAACCTGCGGAGCGCCTTCCCCGAGCGCACGGAGACAGAACTGCGGAAGACGGAGCGGGCATTCTACCACTGGTTTTGCGACTACATGGTGGAAAGCATCAAACTGCTCTCCATAGGCGAGAAGGAGATGAGGCGCAGGATGGCATTCAAGGGCACGGAGCGGGTCGACCAATGCATCGACGAGGGACAGTCGTGTGCCATCTATCTGGGGCATTATTGCAACTGGGAGTGGGTCAGCTCGCTTCCCCTGTGGGTGTCGACAAGGGGACAATGCGGACAAATCTACCACCCCCTGGAGAACGTGGGCATGGACAAGGTGTTTCTTTCCCTCCGTCAACGATTCGGCTCGGTGTGCATCCCCATGGCCGAATCCATCCGCCGCATCATCAAGTATCGCCAGAAGGGCATTCCGACCATCATCGGCTACATCTCCGACCAGAAGCCCGTATGGTTCAATATCCACCACTGGTGCGACTTTCTGCACCACGACACCCCCGTATTGACGGGCACGGAGCGCATCGTTCGGAAGCTGAACCAAGCCGTTTTCTACTTAGAGGTCAGCCGCGTGAGGCGGGGTTATTACGAAGCAGAGTTCAAACTCATCACCCGTACCCCCAACCAGTACGGGGAGAACCAGCTCACCGACACCTACTTTCAGCTGCTGGAGCACACGATATGCGCGCATCCGGCCTACTGGCTCTGGACACATGACCGCTGGCAACGCACGCGCAAGGAGTTCAATGACCGCTTTTATGTGAAGAATGGCAAGGTCTTTGCGTATGACGTACCATTGAGCCAACGGAAATAACCGGGGTAATCTACTGAGGTATGCCGCTGCTTTCAGTTGGCCATAAGCCCGCTGTGGCGCATCATATCATAGATATGTCGACGCAGAAGAAGCTATATTACAGCCGCATATAAAATACGTAGTAAAGCATTGTCAACCAGTAGCTTGCGTCCTATACTACCGACCTATTACCCAAGCCGCAGAAACATCGCCACATCCAACTTCCACACCTACCCATTCTGCACGGAAACAAGCCCACCCCCAGCTACAACCCTTCGGGCATCTTCCTCATGACATGGCCAAGCCCAGCAGGATTAAGATATTTTAGCACGTTATATGCAAAAACTTTGCAAAAGATTTGGTGGTTCGGAAAAAACGTCGTTAATTTGCACCGTGATCAGAAATCACAGGCAATTGTAATCAATCTGCCAGCAATGCACTACTCGCGGGAGCGTAAGGTAATTGATGAAAGGTAACAGCAGAAATCCATGTAAGGGATGGCGGTTGTTCTCGGTCATTCATTTCCTGACGCCTCCGCGTTTTTGTATGGACGAATCTCCTTGATAGGACAGGAATACGTGTAAACCAAATAACGACGATATGGAAGTAAAGAATGCATTCGCGGGGACGCTGGAGTCGGGTGATATCCTGATTCAAATCACCCCCTCGGAAAACGACAGCCTTCAGATCGACCTCGACTCGACGGTAGAGTACCAGTTCGGCGGCCAGATTCGCAAGGTAATCCAAGAGACTTTGGAGAATTTGGGCGTGGAGAAGGCCCATGTGAAAGCCACAGACAAGGGTGCGCTCGACTGCACTATCCGCGCCCGGGTGACTGCCGCAGCAGTCAGGGCCACGGGAAAGGACGTCTGGGAGGACTAACCTTTCGCACACGAAACCGCCCTTTATGAGTCTATACTAACGGAAGTCTAAACACAAGAAAGTAACCGACAGAAGAAGTATGCAGAGATTAAGAAGAACTATGATGTTCGTGCCGGGCAACAACCCCGGCATGATGCAGGATGCCTTCATCTACGGCCCCGACTCGATAATGCTCGACTTGGAGGACTCGGTGACGATGGCAGAGAAAGATACAGCGCGCCTGCTCGTCTATAACGCCCTGAAGACCATCGACTACGGCACAACGGAGATGGTGGTGCGTGTCAATCCGCTCTCCACGCCGTATGGCAAGAAGGACATTGAGGCCGTCGTCAAGGCGGGTGTCGACGTGGTACGCATGCCGAAGACGGAGACAGCCGACGAGGTTCGTGAGATGGAGGCCGAGATTGCCCGCGTGGAAGAAGAGATAGGATGCCCCGGACGTACAAAGATCATGGCCGCCATCGAGAGCGCGCTCGGCGTGGTCAACGCCTACGCCATTGCCACGGCGTCGAAGCGTATGATGGGTATCGCCCTCGGCGCAGAGGACTATTGCGCCAACCTCAAGACACAACGCACCCCGGAAGGCATTGAGCTGCTGCTCGCCCGCCAGACCATTGTCGTGGCTGCACGGGCCGCAGGCATCGACGCACTGGACACCGTCTATTCCAATCTCAACGATATGGAGACGTTCCGCAAGGAGGTGGAGCTGATCCACAAGATGGGTTTCGACGGAAAGTCCATCATCAACCCGCGCCAGATAGACATCGTCAACGAGGTGTTCACCCCGTCGCAGAAAGCCATTGACAAGGCCATGGCCGTCGTAGGCGCCATCAAGGAGGCCGAGAAGCGCGGATCAGGCGTGATCGCACTGAACGGAAAGATGGTCGACCGCCCCGTCGTCCTTCGCGCACAGAGAACTATTGATTTGGCCATTGCGGCAGGAGTATTAAAGAAGGAGGATTTTGCATGAGCAATTTAGAGCAAAGACAGGCACTCATCAAGGAAATGGCTGAGCACCTGAAGAAGAACGTATATCATAGCAAGGAACACAAAATCACCACGCCGCGCAAGGAGTATCAGGCCGAGAGTCAGAAGGTGGTGTCGCTGGAAGAGGCCATCCGCAAGTCTGGTTTGAAGGACGGCATGACGGTGTCTTTCCACCATCACTTCCGTGGCGGAGACAAAGTGCTCAACATGGTCATGGCAAAGATTGCCGAAATGGGCATCAAAGACCTCCATGTGGCGGCCTCCAGCCTCAACGACGTGCACAAACCCCTCATCGAACACATCAAGAATGGTGTGGTGACACGCATCTCTACCTCGGGCATGCGTGGCGAGCTGGCCAAGGCCATCAGCCACGGAATCCTCAAGGAGCCGGTCGTTTTCCGCTCACACGGCGGCCGAGGCTCAGCCATTGCCAACGGCGACCTCCATATCGACGTGGCCTTCCTGGGCGCTTCTTCCTGCGACCCGATGGGCAACGCCTGCGGCTATTCACGCTCCAAAAACGCCAAGAGCATCTGCGGATCGCTGGGATATGCGCTTCCTGACGCGCGCTATGCCGACAAGGTGGTGATTCTCACCGACGACCTTGTGAGCTACCCGAACACGCCGACCTCCATCTCGGAGCATGACGTGGACTACGTAGTAGTGGTCGATTCGGTGGGCGATTCCTCTAAGATTGCCTCCGGCGCCATCCGCGACACGAAGAATCCGCGCGACATCCTGCTCGCCAAGTCGGCTTGCAAGGTGATTGTCAACAGCGGTTATTTCAAGGACGGGTTCTCCATCCAGACAGGATCCGGCGGCGCTTCCCTGGCCGTGGTGAAGTATCTGCGCCAAACGATGATTGACCAGAACGTAAAGGCGTCCTTCGCTCTGGGTGGAATTACTGCCCACATGGTGAAACTTCATGAGGAAGGACTGATAGACCACCTCATCGATGTGCAGTCTTTTGACAAGGTTGCCGCCGAGTCCATCAAGGTAGACCCGAAGCATAAGGAGGTGTCGGCTAACGAATACGCCTCTGCCGACGAGCCGGGCGCAGCCACGAAGTTCCTCGACATCGTCATTCTCTCGGCACTGGAGGTGGACGTCAACTTCAACGTCAATGTGCTGGTGGGCAGCGACGGCATCATCCGCGGTGCCATTGGCGGACACCCCGACACTGCGGCCGACTCGGCTTTGAGCATTGTCGTCTGCCCGTTGCTGCGCGGCCGCATCCCGTGCGTGGTCAATGAGGTGACCAACCTCATCACACCGGGTGCCACGGTCGACGTGGTCGTGACGGAATATGGCGTGGCCGTCAACCCGCGCCGTCCGGATCTCGCAGAGCGTATGCAGGAAGCGGGTGTCAAGCTCGTCACACTGGAGAGCCTGCGCGACCGTGCGCTCAGCGTCATCGGAACGCCAGCACCACTGCCCTTCGGCGACAAGGTGGTCGGTGTGGTGATGAACCGCAACGGCGAAGTGATGGATGTCATCAAGAATATCAAGGATTGATTCCTCTTTGTTTATATAATATAGTAAGACAGAAATAGGAGAAGGCGGAGGTTGGCTGCTCTTGAGAATGGCCAACCACTGTCCTCCCCTATTGAATTTTGCAAAGAGACCGGGCCGTAATGGAGATAACGCTTGAACAGCTTCTTAGAAGTCGCGACCAGCGATGGGACACCGAGCGACGCCTTCTGAAGGCGTTTCCCGACCAAACTCTCGTCGTACTGACCGTCGTCATGCCGGGAAGTGTCAAGCGCGATGCCCGCACAGCAGTCATTGCCCATGCCGCCGAGGCCGCCATCAATGCCTTTTTGGGGGCCCGAGTGACGCTGCGGTACAAGAACGACGCGCCTACGGGATATGAAGGCTACTGGATTACGGATGGCGATGCGACGCGCATCAAGCGGCAGATGTGCGGCATTGAGGACTATCATCCACTGGGCCGTCTCTTCGACATTGACGTCATACGTCCCGACGCTACTCCCATCCCACGCACGGACGTGGGCTTTGAGCCACGCCGTTGTCTGCTCTGCGAGCACGAGGCACGCTGGTGCATGCGCAACCACACCCACACCCAAGAGGAAATACAGCAGCGAATCAACGAGATGGTGAACGACTTTAACGCTGAAAACTGTCGCTTATGTATGCCGACTACGAAATAAGAGAAGTGCCCATCGGCTATGCCCCTGCACGCCGGAAGGTGGAAGAGTTTCTCGGGAAACGCACCTTGCGACTGGACAAAGTGGACTACTACGAGGCCATCTACCCCCGCGGGGGTGACGAGATGCTGGCCGTAGGGGGGCTGTTGGGCGACTCCATCCGCTGCATTGCCGTGAAAGAGGGCATGGAGGACGAACACCTGGCCAACTGGCTGGTGTCCCATCTGATGGTCATCGTGCAACGACGGGGCTACCCCACGGTGAAAGTATTCACCAAACCGAGCAACAAGGCCATCTTTGAGAGCCTTGCCTTCGAGACATTGGCTGAGACGGGAAGCGTAGTTTTCATGGAAAACAGCCAGATGCCACTGAGGGATTATCTGCTCAGTCTGGAGAAACTGGCGCGCCCTGGCAAGTCGGGCGTGATCGTGATGAACTGCAATCCATTCACCCTTGGACACCGATATCTCATTGAGGAGGCTTCCAAGCAAGTCGACAACCTGTATATTATCCCCCTGAAGGAAAACAACCGCAACTTCAACTATGATGAGCGGCGTGAGATGATAGCCCTCGGAACAGCCGATTTGGCCAATGTGACCGTATGTGAGGGAAGCGCTTACGCCATTTCTCAGGCCACATTCCCCACCTATTTCCTAAAACAGCTCGACAAGGCCTCGGAAAACCAGATCGAACTGGACTTGCAGATGTTTGTTCACTATCTGGCTCCCGCACTGGGAGCAACGGTGCGCTTCGTCGGATCGGAGCCGTTTGATCCGCTGACCCGCCGATACAACGAGCTGATGGCCGAACTATTGCCAAAAAGTGGCATTGAGGTCGTGTTGATAGAGCGCAAGGACTTGGATGGAAATCCCATCAGTGCGTCGCGCATACGCGCCTTCATCGAGAACAATAAGATGCATGCGGCCATGCAATTGGTGCCGCCCACAACGCAACCTTTTATCCTTGCGAAGTTTGCTGTAGATGCTTTGCAGAAGGAACTTGACACTACTCCGAAGCCGGGACTGGTCGACAAGGACAACTCGGGAGCTCACACAGACATGGATTACATTCTCATGGAGCGCAGCATCGGCGCCCTGCGACCCTATTTCGTCAAGTTGGCGCAACTCGGAATGCGGGCGGACACGCTCACCACGCAAGACGTGCAGCGCATCGGAATGGAAGCAGAGGCTGCCATGTTGAAGACGACCCATGGAGTGAACACCCATCGCGGCGCATTGTTTGCGCTGGGCATTACCGTAGCTGCTGCCATGTGGCTGTACCAACACGAGGAACATGAGGTGCGGAAGGAGAGTCTGCGGCATCTGATTTCGAAGATAGCGGCCGGATTTAAGCCCTCCGCCCACACGCATGGGGCAGAAGTCATGGCCAAGAACCATGTGAAGGGCGCACGAGAGAGTGCCATTGAGGGCTACCCCGAGCTGTTTGAGACCTGGGGACCCTACTACCGCGCACTGCGGGAGGACCCCTATCGCGCCCACCGCACGCTGCTAAAGATCATGTCGATGCTTCAAGACACCAACATCTACTACCGCACGGACGCCGAGACGGCTGAGCTGGTACGCCAATCAAGCAGCATGTTGCTGCAACGGTTCTCCATCAATGCGCTCCGTGATGCCGACGCAGAGTTCATCCGTCACAACATTTCGCCTGGAGGTTGCGCCGATATGCTATCGCTGACAATACTAATCAATGCGATTCTGAAATAGAAGAGAGTGCGTGTTGCTTATATATATTAATGAGAAAACATAATTTTATCAAATAACAAAAATCACATCTATTATGGTTGAACTGATCAAACATGGAGTGTATCTACTCGACGGCAATAAGGTTTCTGAGGAAACAACGGGTATGCCCGCTCCCGACGAGGCGCGTGAGAACACCATCACCTATGGCATTCTGCGTGCCCATGACGTCAATGGCGGTAAAGGCAAGGAGATGCACATCCGCTTTGACGCTATGATGTCGCACGACATCACGTACGTAGGTATCATCCAGACGGCCCGCGCCAGTGGGCTGACCAAGTTCCCACTGCCTTACGCCATGACCAACTGCCACAATTCTCTGTGCGCCGTCGGCGGCACCATCAACGAGGACGACCACGTCTTTGGCCTTTCTGCAGCAAAGAAATACGGTGGTATCTACGTTCCCGCCAACCAGGCCGTCATCCATCAGTATGCCCGCGAGGAGATGGTGAAGTGTGGTAACATGATTCTCGGGTCAGACTCCCACACCCGCTATGGCTCACTTGGCAACATGGGAGTCGGTGAAGGGGGTGGCGAGCTGGTGAAACAGCTCCTCCAAAACACTTGGGACATCAACGCTCCAGAGGTGGTTCTCGTATGGCTTGAGGGCACACCCCGCCATGGTATTGGCCCCCATGACGTGGCCATATCGCTCGTCAAGGCTGTCTTCGAGAGCGGATTTGTCAAGAACAAGGTGCTGGAGTTTGCCGGTCCAGGCGTTGCCAACTTGTCGGTCGACTTCCGCAATGGCATCGACGTGATGACCACAGAGACCACTTGCCTCAGCTCCATCTGGATAACGGACGACAAGGTGCGCGAGCATTATGAGCTGCATCGCCGCCCCGAGTGCTACAAAGAGCTGCGTCCAGGCAAGGTGGCTTACTATGACAGCATGGTACGCATCGACCTTTCCAAGCAAGAATCGATGATAGCGTTGCCTTATCATCCCTCCAACGCCGTGTCCATCCACGAGTTGCAGGCCGACCCAGAGGGTGTTTTGCGCCGTGTGGAGGAAGACACGAAGCAGCGGTTTGGCAGCAAGGTGCATCCTGACTTGATGAGCAAGATTCGCAACGGCAAGGTTTATGCCGACCAAGGTATCATCGCTGGCTGCTCCGGAGGAACTTATGAGAACCTCTGCGAGGCCGCTGCCATCCTTCGCGGCAAGTCGGTCGGCAACGATTATTTCACTTGCTCGGCCTACCCTCAGTCCTCTCCGGTCTATATTGCAGCCAACCGTGCAGGCGTGACCAGCGACCTCATCGAGGCTGGTGTGGTCATCAAGCCCGCCTTCTGCGGGCCATGTTTCGGTGCTGGAGACGTTCCATCCAACAATGGACTGAGCATCCGACACACCACACGC
This sequence comes from Prevotella sp. UBA7551, assembly GCA_002479145.1. Lineage (GTDB taxonomy): Bacteria > Bacteroidota > Bacteroidia > Bacteroidales > Bacteroidaceae > Prevotella. Next base: position 9,757 of record DLLX01000002.1, read on the forward strand.
AACTTCCCCAACCGCGAGGGATCTAAGCCAGGACAAGGCCAAATCTCCATGGTCGCACTCATGGACGCACGCAGCATAGCAGCCTCAGCTGCCAATGGAGGAATCATTACCGCCGCAACCGACATCGATTACGAGGCTGACTACAAGCCTTACCGCTTCGATGACAAGATCTACGAGCACCGTGTGTACAAAGGATTCGGCAAAGCTGACGCTGAGCAACCCCTCCGCTATGGCCCGAACATCAAGGACTGGCCGGAGATGTTCCCGATGCAGGAGAACATGCTCGTCGAGCTTGCCGCCGTTATCCACGACCCTGTGACCACGACCGATGAGCTAATACCCTCCGGTGAGACCTCAAGCTACCGCTCCAACCCCCTCCGCCTGTCGGAGTTTGCCCTCTCCCGCCGCGTGCCAGAGTATGTAGGACGTAGCAAGAAAATTCAGCAGATGGACCATGAGCGCCGTGCCGGCAATGCTCCCGAGCACATTCTCGCTGCCCTGAAGCAGGTAGATGCCACCGCAGAAAGCACATCTTTCGGCTCTTGCGTGTTCGCCAACAAGCCCGGCGACGGCTCCGCCCGCGAGCAAGCCGCCTCCTGCCAGAAGGTATTGGGGGGCGATGCCAACATCTGCTATGAGTATGCCACGAAGCGTTACCGCAGCAACTGTATCAACTGGGGCATCGTTCCGTTCACCATCAGCAAGGACACGGAGTTCAACTATGAGGTCGGCGACATGGTATTCGTACCCGGAATCCGCAAGGCCATCCTTGAAGGCAAGGAGGAAATCGACGCAAAGGTCATTACCAAGAATGGGGTGAAGCCCATCCATCTGCTCTTTCAGAACCTCACGGAGGACGAGCGCGCCATCCTCGCCGATGGCTGCTTGATCAACTATTACAAGGAGCACAACAAGCATTAAGACCAAAAAGTGAAACAGGAGCGGGCGGCGCCGTGCCATGCCCGCCCCTGACTTCACGTCAGCCATAGAAAGAATCTATCAATAACTAATACAAAGAAATTCCAAAGAAACAATGGAGAAAATTCAGATGACCACCCCTATCGTTGAGATGGACGGTGACGAGATGACCCGAATTTTGTGGAAGATGATCAAGGACGAGCTGATATTGCCGTTCGTTGACCTCAAGAGTGAGTACTACGACCTTGGTCTTCCCTACCGTGATAAGACCAACGACCAGGTCACTATCGACGCAGCCGAGGCCAACAAGAAGTATGGCGTGGCCGTGAAGTGCGCCACGATCACTCCCAACCTCCAGCGCATGGACGAATACAAGCTCCACCAAATGTGGAAGAGCCCCAACGGTACGATTCGCTCCATCCTCGACGGCACGGTGTTCCGCGCGCCCATCCAGCTCCCGAGTATCAAGCCTCAGGTGCGCTGTTGGGAGAAGCCCATCACCATCGCCCGTCACGCTTACGGCGACGTTTACAAAGGTGTCGAGATACGTTGCGAAGAGGCTGGCACTGCCAAGCTCGTCTTCGAGGGCGAGAGTGGCAAGAAGGAAGAGGTGATTATCCACAAGTTCGACGGCCCGGGCATCATCCAAGGCATGCACAATGTCGACAAGTCCATCCGCTCCTTTGCCCACGCCTGCTTCACCTATGCCCTGGATGTGCACCAGGATCTCTGGTTCGCCACCAAGGATACCATCTCCAAGAAGTACGACGCACAGTTCCGCATCATCTTCAACGAGGTCTATGAGGAGTGCTACAAGGAGAAGTTTGAGAAGAACGGCTTGGAGTATTTCTACACGCTCATCGACGATGCCGTAGCCCGCGTGGTACGCAGCAAGGGCGGTTTCATCTGGGCTTGCAAGAACTATGACGGCGACGTGATGAGCGACATGATCTCCACCGCCTTCGGTTCTTTGGCCATGATGACTTCCGTCCTCGTCAGTCCGGAGGGCAACTACGAGTATGAGGCCGCCCACGGCACAGTGACCCGCCACTACTACAAGTACCTCAAGGGCGAGGAAACGTCCACCAACCCCATCGCCACCATCTTCGCATGGAGCGGCGCACTCCGCAAGCGTGGTGAGAAAGACGGCATCCAAGCCCTCGTCAACTTCGGCAATCAGCTCGAGGGAGCATGCTTCGACACGATGAACAGCGGCGTAGTTACCAAGGACCTTGTCAACCTCATGGAGGGCGTAGAGGCCCACGCCGTCAACTCGCTCACCTTCATCCAGACCATCCGCAAGCACCTTGAGGAGCGTCTGAGCAAGTAAGCAACTGTCATAAGCTACATAAAAGAAGTCCGGCTTCCGTCGCCATTGAGCGATGAAAGCCGGACTTCTTCTCTATCAACCAGTAGGATGGGGGCTGAAACTCTATTCCGGCATGAGACCGAAACTGGAAATAACACGCGATGGGAGACAATATTTCCGCCCCTGGTTGTCACCGCTCCTTTCGGCAGCTTGCTGTCGTAAACGCTTCACCATAGTCCACTATGCCTTCAGCAGTTACGTTACAACCGACACGAGACAGACTGCAACCTGAAACGAAACCTAATGACCGCATCGACATAATAAAGCAAAAACTGTAGCGGTTGACGGGCTACTTTCATCGATGCTTTATACTTTCAAGCCTTCGCATGTGCGCTGAAATATCATGACAAAGCCGTCGGCCATTTCGATAGGTATGATATGAGCTTGCAATATCGGCTCTTTTGCACAACGAAAGAGCCCCTTTTGCACGATAAAAGGGGCGATATTGCAACGCTTTTCAGCACCTATTGCCAACTCGTTGACTTTCAAACAGTTGACTAATGCACTGCTGCAGACTTCAGAAAAAGACGGGGTATAATAGATTTTTACAAAAAAGCGACTTCCCAACTCTGTTTCTCATTCCTGCCAAGGACGTCCCCCACATTGGTTTCCGGGTAGGGATGACATGGGGGAAATGACCACGATGCGCCCCCAGGCAACCACATCAAGTCGGCCATGGTTCAGGAAGGAAAGGGGAGCGACAGCTCTCCACCACCGAGAAGGTTGAAGGTTCGGCGGTGGTAGGGGGTGATGCCGTGCTTGCAGATGGCCTGACGGTGCTTGCGGGTGGGGTAGCCCATGTTGTGCTGCCAGTCATAATCGGGATACTCCTGCGCCAGACGGAGCATGTAGTCGTCCCGGAAAGTCTTGGCAAGGATGGAGGCCGCGGCGATGGAAAGGTACTTACCGTCGCCCTTGACGATGGTCGCGCAGGGCAGGTTGTGGTAGGGATGGAAGCGGTTGCCATCGACAATGACCGCCTCGGGGCGCACCTTCAGTTGGTCGAGGGCACGGTGCATGGCGAGGATGGAAGCGTTGAGAATGTTGATTTCGTCTATCTCCTTGGGGGTGACGATGCCCACCGCCCACGCCACTGCATCCCTTAGAATCACCTCGCGCAGGGCATAACGCTGCTTGGCGGTGAGCTTCTTGGAGTCGTTCAACCGCTCGTTGTGGTAGTCATTGGGGAGGATGACGGCGGCGGCATAGACACTTCCTGCCAGACAACCGCGCCCCGCCTCGTCGCATCCCGCCTCTATCTTGCCCTCATGATAGTTGTTTTTCAGCATAACTGCTCCTTATGTGGTGTTCCAAACGTGGGGTGCGCCATCAGCGCATCGCCCCGTCGGAGAAGCTGAGGGGCATGAGGTCGTGTATGCTCCGCACGACATATACCCCCTTTGTGCCGTAGAGCAGCACGCGGATGTCCTGATGATAGCGGTCCTCTATCTCCAATCCCACCTGGCGGCAAGCCCCACAGGGCGTGACAGGCACTTCGGTCAGCCCCTTGTCGTTGCTCGCCGCGACGGCCAATGCCACAACCGGCTGGTCGGGATAGTTGGCCTGTGCGGCAAAGATGGCGGTCCGCTCGGCGCACAAGCCCGACGGGAAGGCGGCGTTCTCCTGGTTGGCCCCGATGACCACATGGCCGTTGTTCAGTCGCAATGCCGCCCCGACGTGGAAGTGGGAGTAGTTGGCATAGCTGTTATGCGTGGCCTCGATGGCCCGCTGCACGAGTTCTCTGTCCTCCTGGCTCAGCTCTTCCATGGAGCAGAGTGTCACCTTTGTCTTAATTTCAAGTGCTTTCATACCCTATATATTTATTTGAATCTTTGATGGAAAGGAAGACCTTTCTCACTGCAAATCTACGAAAAAAAGGACAAACACCATATCTTTTTGCCCTTTTTCTGACGAGCAAACCGCTATTTACCCACATCGGCCATTGTATCAAGCCGCCTTCAGCCATTTTGTTTCGTCCCAGATTACCGCTTGTTATGCGCAGGCGGCCACGCCGGTATCGAGGACATGGCGGGCTATGGCAAGACACAGCCGGCAGCATAATCCCAAAAGACAGGGTGACAGCTCACGACTATACGCCATTTTTAATAAGGAGAAGGCTGAGTGATAAGCCCAATTTCATCAAACTGTAACAACCGTAAGGGGGTTAAAAAAGGCATTATGAGTAATTTTGCAAGCGAAATCAGAACATAAAAAAGTTTTTATCGTATGATGTTTAGATCACTGATAGCCCTTTGGCTATTGCTTCTACCCTGCCTTTCGTTTGCCAAGGCATCTTCGGGCAAGGATGTAAAAACCGTAATTCACCTTATTGAGACCACAGACGTGCACGGCAACTTCTATGGTTATGACTTCCTGAACGGGCGTGAGCTGGAAGGCGGCCTGCCAAGGGTGTGCACCTATGTCAACGACCTGCGCCGAAAGGCAGGCGCAGAGCAGGTGGCCTTGCTTGACGCAGGCGACGTATTGCAGGGTCAGCCCTGCGTGTACTACGCCAATTTCATCGATACGCTCTCCACGCACCTGTCCTCAAGCATGATGAACTACATGGGATACGACGCCGTGGCGTTCGGTAATCACGACATAGAGGCCGGCCATCCCGTCTTTGACCGATGGGTAAGGGACAGCAGCCACCCCATGTTGGGAGCCAACATCGTCTCGGAGAAGGACGGTTCGCAGTACCTCAAGCCCTACACCATCATCAAGAAGGGTGGGTTGAGGATTGCCGTGCTGGGGCTGATCACCCCGGCCATACCCATGTGGCTGCCCAAAGACCTGTGGAGCGGGCTGCGATTCGACGACATCGTGCCCACGGCACGCCGATGGGCTGCCTACATCGAGCAGCACGAGAAGCCGGATATGCTGGTGGGATTGTTCCATACCGGACTGAAAGGGGGCAGTTTCAACCAATATGACGAGAATGCCGCCGAAGAGATTGCGCTCAATGTGCCGGGCTTCGACATCATCTTCTACGGACATGACCACAGGGCCTACTGCAGCACTGTCAAGAACAAGCAGGACGGCAAGACGGTGTGGCTGCTCAACTCCGGCCCTTCGGCCAACAAGGTGGCACAGGCCGACGTGGTCGTCAGCAAGGAGAAGGGCAAGCTGAGAGTGGAAAGCATACAGGGACAGCTCGTAGGAATGGACGCATACGCGCCGGACAAAGCGTTTCTGAGCAAATATGAGCCGACCTTTGACAAGGTGAACCAGTTTGTGAATGAGCAGATTGGCACGCTCGCCGAGCCGATACACACCTTCGATTACTTCTTCGGGCCGTCGTCAATGGCCGACCTCTTGCACAAGGTTCAGATGGCCAACGCCAAGGCTGACATCTCCCTCGTCACCCCACTCACGTTTAACGAAGTGATCGACTCGGGGAAAATATACGTGAAAGACATCTTCAAGCTGTATCGTTACGAGAACCGTCTGAACGTGTTCCGCCTCACAGGGCGCGAGGTGCGCGGAGCACTGGAGCGCGCATACGACCTGTGGACGAACACCATGCACACGGCATCCGACCATGCACTCAACATAGGAGAAGCCCCGGGCACGCGGACAGGCTTCAAACAACCGTCGTTCTTGTTCATGTCTGCAGCCGGCATCACCTACACTGTGGACCTCACAAAGCCTGACGGAAGCAAGGTGACCATTACCAAAATGAGCGACGGCACGCCCTTTGACGCCTCCAAGACCTACCGCGTGGTGGTCAATTCCTATATAGGAAGTGGCGGAGGAGGCCTGCTCACCGAGGGCGGAGGCATCAGCTTGTCGGACCTTTCGAAGCGCATCGTGTGGACTTCCGACAAGGACTTGCGCTACTATGTGATGGAATTCTTCCGTCATCACAATGGCCCGGTGAGCGTCCAACCACTGTCCGACTGGCAGTTTGTGCCCACCGACTGGACCCGTCCTGCCCTTGAACGCGACAAGGCTTCGCTCTCGGGCAAGTAAATCGATGCGACGATAGAACCAATATGATTATTCAGGAATAACCCAATAAATTAAACAAATGAAAACAATTAAGGCATTGATGCTTTTGGTCGTGGCCGTCTTTTATGCTGCCGTGGCCAATGCACAGGTGACTACTTCAGGAATGAATGGTCAAGTCACAGACGGCAAAGAGCCACTGATTGGCGCCACGGTACATGCGGTGCACGTGCCTTCAGGCACATCCTACATGGCCACGACCAACGAAAAGGGACGCTTTGCCATCCAAGGAATGCGCACGGGCGGCCCGTACAAAGTCACGATTTCTTACATCGGGTACAAGAAATCGGACTTTGAGGGCATCCGACTCTCCTTGGGAGACAACTATGTTTTGAACGCCAACCTGCACGAAGACGCCACACAGCTGGGCGAAGTCGTCATCACGGCGACGGGAAGCAAGTTCTCTGGCACCAAAACCGGTGCGTCGACCAACATCAATTCCCACCAATTCACCACGCTGCCTTCGGTGGACAGGTCTTTGTCCGACTTCACTAAGCTGTCGCCTTATGCTGGTTCAAGCAACTCCTTCGCCGGACTGGACGCCAGAATGAACAATATCACCATCGACGGTGCCAACTTCAACAACAATTTCGGCCTGTCTTCGGCATCCATGCCGGGCGGCGGAAATCCTATTTCACTGGATGCCATCGAGGAACTCCAGGTCAATATCGCACCTTTCGACGTGCGTCAGTCCAACTTCATCGGCGCAGGACTGAACGCAATCACCAAGAGTGGCACCAACACTTTCCGTGGATCGGCTTACACTTACTTCAAAAATGAGCATCTCCGCGGCAATACCATCGACGGATATGACCTCGGCGACCGGCCCAAGGAGCAGAACAACGTCTACGGCTTCACCCTCGGAGGACCGATTATCAAGGACAAACTGTTCTTCTTCATCAACGGAGAATACGATAGTGCGCCACGTCCTATCTTCAAATGGAGGCTCTCCAACGACGGCATTGGCAACGATGCCAACCTCATTACCCGCGTCACGGCACAGGATATGGAAAACTTCGCGCAGGTGTTGCGCAGCCAGTATGGTTACGAACCGGGCTCTTACACCGATTATGATGCCGGAGAATTTACAAAGAAAGCGCTCGCAAGAATCGACTGGAACATCAACAATGCCAACAAACTGACGTTGCGCTACAACTTTACCGGGAACAAATACACCAACCCGACCAGCCAAAGCATGCCGGGAAGCAGGACACAACATGGCCATTACAGTGCGGCCTCGCGTCCATTCCGCAACAGTTGCTACGACATGAACAACACCGTTCACTCGCTCACCGCAGAGCTGAACACCGTCCTTGGCAACAATATGTCGAACCAATTCCTTGGCACACTCACGTTGATTAAGGATGAGCGCGGGTCGGATTCATCACCATTCCCGATGGTTGACATCCTGAAAGACAACGATATGTTCATGACAGCGGGCTATGAACTCTACACCTACAACAATGCGGTGAACAACAATATTTGGACACTCACGGACAACTTCACCTGGAATATCAACAAGCATTCCGTCACTGGCGGCCTGTCTTACGAGCATCAATACTTCGCTAACTCCTTCATGGGCTGCGGTCTGGGGTACTATCGCTATAACAGTTTCGATGATTTCAAGAACGGTGCGGCGCCCATCCTCTACTCCCTCACCTATGGATACAACGGGGAAGACAAGCCAAAAGCAGAATTGTCCTTCGGCCAATGGTCTGCTTATGTGCAAGATGTGTGGAGTGCCAACCCCAACATCAAGGTCACGGCAGGTCTCCGTATAGACATCCCTACCTATCTTAATGAACTACAAGAGAACAAGACCATATCGTCTATGACTTTCCTTAACGGTGCAAAGATTAACACAAGCCAGTGGCCAAAGACGCAGGCATTGTTCTCACCGCGATTGGGTTTCAACTGGAATGTCTTAGGCGACAACCGCCTCGTGCTGCGTGGTGGAACCGGAATATTCACCGGTAGGATGCCGTTCGTCTTCTTTACCAACATGCCTACCAACAGCGGAATGCTCCAAAACACCGTCACCATCAGCGATCCGGAGGTGCTCAAGAAGCTCGCCGGTGGCGTGAAGGACAAGAATACGGTGATGAAGTTGCTCCCCGACTACTTCCCACAGCAGCCCAATGGCAACATCAAAAACTCCGCAGTGGCCGGCATTGACCACGACTTCAAGCTGCCACAGATATGGAAAAGCACCCTGGCTGCAGACATTAAGCTGCCGCTTCCGTTCAATGCGAACCTCACACTTGAGGGAATGTACGCCAAGAATATCAACGCAGTGAGACAGCTCAACGTCAATATGATCTCGCCGAACGACCCAAGCGTGAAGCATTTCGAAGGCCCAGACCAACGCTATATGTACCCCGGCGGGACGAACAACAAGGTGGTCAAGGACCTCACTGGTGCTTATCTGCTCACCAACACGAGCAAAGGACACAGCTATAGCTTGAATGCCACGCTCAATCTTGACCCCATCGAGAACCTGCACCTGATGCTGGCATACACCCATACGGGCTCAAAAGAAATCTCCGGCAACCCCGGAGCACAGCCCTATGAGCTTTGGCAGAACACGCCTACGGTCAATGGCGGTAACGAACTGCCGCTTAGAAACTCACAATACCTCACCCCTGACCGCCTGATCGCATCTGCATCCTACCGCTTTGCCTACGCAAAGCACTTCGCAACCACGGTCAGTCTGTTCTACACAGGGGCCACAGCGGGCAACTATTCCTACACATACACCAACGACATGAACCAGGATGGCGTCAACAACGACCTCATTTACATCCCGAAGAGCAAGGACGAGCTGACCTTTGTCGACAAGAACGGCTTCACCGCAGCACAACAATCCGAGGCGTTTTGGAACTTCGTCAACCAGGATCCGTACCTCAAAAAGCACAAAGGAGAGTACGCAGAGGCTTATTCTGCACGCTACCCGTGGGTCAATCAGTTTGATTTGAAGGTCGTTCAGGACTTCTATGTGCAGGTAGGCAAGAACAAAAACACCATACAGTTGTCGCTCGATATGTTCAACATCGGCAACCTATTGAACGACAAATGGGGTGTGGTGAAAGTGCCGGTCAACAACGGAAGTCTGCTGAAATATGAGGGAACGACGGCCAACAACGTGCCACAATACTCCATGTACAGCACTATGGTGGACGGAAAGAGCGTGTTGCCCACCTCAACATTCGACTTCCAGAAGAACAGCAGCAACTGTTGGCAGATACAGATAGGCTTGCGCTACATCTTCAACTGATTCTAACAGACACCAAACTTACAGGGAAAAGCCTGAAAGAACGCTCGCAACGAGGTTCTTTCAGGCTTTTCTTATTTCACCAGTCTGCCGCCAAGCAACTGTACTGGCCTCAACAGAGACTGCTATCTGCCCGCTATTGCCCGACTTACTAAAACTCTTTGGCCAGTCCTCCCTCGCTGGTTTCCTTGTAAAGCGAGGGAATATCATGCCCCGTCTGCTTCATCACGTCCACCACTTTGTCGAAGGAGACGCGGTGCTTTCCGTCGCTTAGCGAGGCATAGAGCTGCGCATCGAGGGCACGGCAGGCCGCAAAAGCATTGCGCTCGATGCAAGGAATCTGCACCAAGCCGCACACTGGGTCGCACGTCATGCCGAGATGGTGCTCCAGTCCCATCTCCGCGGCATACTCTATCTGCGAGGGGGTGCCGCCAAACAGCTGGCATGTGGCGGCAGAAGCCATGGCACAGGCCACGCCCACCTCTCCCTGGCACCCCACTTCAGCCCCTGAGATGGAGGCGTTGGCCTTGACCACGTTGCCGAAGAGGCCCGCCGTGGCCAGCGCATGGAGGATTCTCGTCTCGGAAAAGTTATGAAACTCTGCCAGATGTACCAGCACTCCGGGCACCACACCGCTTGCCCCGCAGGTCGGGGCAGTAGCCACCGTGCCGCCAGAGGCGTTCTCCTCGCTCACGGCCAAGGCATAAGCGAAGACGCGGCCGCGGCTTTGGAGCGACGGTTTGTACGCCAACGACTTCGTATAGTACGTCGGTGCCTTGCGGGCGAGGTGCAATGGCCCGGGCAATGCGCCCTCATGGTCGATGCCACGGTGTACCGCGCTCTGCATTACCCGCCACACTTCGCGCAGATAGTCCCAGATATCCTTGTCCTCGCACTGCTCCACATACTCCCAATAGCCGCGCCCATTGCGCTCGCACCAGCGGAGAATGTCCTTGATGGTGTGGAGTTTGTAGCGCTCTTTATGGCAGAAGCAATGGTCCTCCTTGCCTTTTCCCTCCGACAGTGCGCCCCCGCCGACGCTGTACACCGTCCACTCTTCGGTGGGATGGTCGTCAGCATCGAATGACACAAACTTCATTCCGTTGGGATGAAAGTTGAGAAACACCGTCGGCTTCCAGACAATCTCCACGGGAGCAACCGCCTGCAACGCCTCCTTGATGGCCACGTCTGTCATGTGTCCCTTGCCTGTCGCGGCCAGGCTTCCATAGAGCGTGACCTCAAAACGGTGGGCATGAGGATGCCGTTGGAGGAATATTTGTGCTGCCCGTTGCGGCCCCATGGTATGGCTGCTCGACGGACCTTTGCCTATCCTGAATATGTATTTGATGGATTCCATGTCGTGAAACGTTCTTTATTGGTCATGATAAAAAATTGGGACAAGGCGGAATCCTGCCCCTGACAGATGCCCGCACACCCACCAAAGGGCGAGTGCGAAGCCCTGCACGACTGCCGCATCTTCATGCTTGGACATTCATTTGGCAGCGGAAAACGAACGAGAAGGCCTGCCTTATGCAAGGTCCGCCCCTCTTTCTGCCCCATGATGCCCGCCTTCTGCGACAGGTTAAGCCTTGTCTTTGTAAATGAGTTTGTTTGCTCCGCTGGTGATACGCAGCGCCTCGGGATGCTCCTTGACATAACTGTCGATGTGGCGCACGCGCTTCTCATCGAGTATCTCGTCGACGGCAATGAGTATGCCCGTCTCCTCCACCTCGCCAAATCCGTCGTTGATGGCCGTCCCGAAGAGCTTCATCGTGGGCGAGAGACTCATGTAGGCGTTGACAAGTGGCGGAATGTTGAAGCCCAACCGGCGTATCTCATGGTTCAAGATGCGGTAGTCTTCCTTGAAGTTAGCCCCCGTGAAGATCTTGGCCAGCTTCTCCTCGGGATACTCCAAGGTCAGCGGATGGATGGGGGCGATGAGGTGGTCCTTGTCATCGAAGTGCTTTTTGAGGAAGTAGAGAATCATGTCCCGGCCGATACGGATGTAGTTCGGATACATGGTCATCTTGCCAAAGAAGTACTTCACGTTGGGATTGATTACCGTCAGTGCGCCCAGCCCGTCCCAAAGGTTGTCAAGGGCAAAGATGCTCTTGGCGTTTTTCCGCACATTCTGGTACTCGAGCGACACAAACGACCGCCCAAGCTCCACGGTATAGGGCATGAAGTCCTTGAGGAAGCGGTCGGAGAAGTGAAACATGTGGCTCGTGGCCAGCTCCGGCTGCCCGTCATTGTTGAGCTTCCAGTTGCGTCCGAAGAGGTATCGGTAGCCGCCGATTATCTCCTCCTCCTCCGGATTCCACACGATGAGCTGCTTATAGCAGTTGTCACACGTGTCAAACTTGTCTATATCCACCGACTTACCCGTTCCTCCGCCTGCCGTGCGGAACGCTATCTCGCGCAATCGGCCTATTTCCCGCATCACGTTGGGGGCGTTGTGGGCCGTCACCACATAGATGTCGTTGTGGCTTTTGTTCGTTGTGCGGAGCAGTTTATCGGGAGTAAGCTCGCTGCGCAGAACCTCTTTGCTGATGGGTTGGATAATCTCTTCTTCCATTGGTCTGGAGTATTGTTTTCAAAAAACGGGGAAAATTCCATATTTTTCGGCACGGTCACAGTGCATAGACCTGGTCTTCCACCCAGAGCGCCCACTCCTTGGGGGAGCGCGACCGGTCGAAAGTCTGCCAGGGTATGGGCTTGCCAATCTTGACGGTGAAGTCCTTGTCCACGTTGCGGTACATCTCATCGACGAGGAAAAGCATCGCGATGTTGACCTTGAGGTGCAGGCGCTTCTGCCAATTGGCAATGCGATAGAAGCGGTCGGAGTTGCGTCCGCTGAAGTGGATGGGCACGACATCGCGATGATACTGCACGCTTTTCGATACAAACGTCTTCTTCCACGGCAGGTCATGGATCACCCCGTGGTTCATTCTCGAGTTGAGTCCGGCGGGAAACATGATGATATGCTCGTTGCCTTGGAACGCTGCCTCGACCATACGGGGGAAGTCGCGGCCCTGCTTTCCTGTCTTGTTGATGCCCACACAGACGGGTCTGAGCCCGGGAAGGTTCATCAGCAGGTCGTTGACCAGGTAACGGAAGCGGCCATCATAGTGCTTTCCGATGATGCTTCCCAGCGCCACGCCGTCTTGTCCGCCCAGCGGATGGTTGCTGACAAAGGTGTATAGCCTGCCGTCGTCTTTGGCAGGCAGGTTCTCTTCGCCCTCTATGGTGATGTGCATCTTGAGATATTCCACGGTGGAAGTGAGCCATTGCGTGCCCACCTCGTCGCGGTGGTCGTGCAGGAATTGGTTCACCTGGTCTTCATGGGCTATCTTCCGCAGCCAGTTGATGAGGATTTTAGGCACAAAGCGCGCCTTGCCGCCCAGCTTTCCGGTGAGTATCTTCTCGATGTCGATCGTCTTCTCCATCCGTTTTTCTTTTCGTCAATTCTCTCTTACGATGCGCAAAAATACTCTTTTTTCCAAAAGTGTGCAACTATTTCCGCCGAAAAAGTGAGCCGCCCGCTTTTATTTAATATTGGTGTAACAATTCCATCGCCTCGCCAAACTATCGGTGCCGTGGTGTCCGATTTTCTTTGTTGCACGGCGAAGGGGGCAACCCACGCTGGATTTTCCGCACAAGAAGTCAAATAATCCACCCTCACAGGCACTGCTTCGTGCACGGACGCACACTGCTTCTTACCCACGAATATTTTTAACAAAACAAGGTTTCATGAAACAGATGCAGCACACAAGCAGATGAGCAAGAGCAGAAAGGCATCCTCATAGGGAAAACTAACCACACAAACACCTAACCTATTGTGAGTCAATGGGTTCTGTTATACATAAATTTTTAAATTAAAAACCTCGGATTTTTAATTTATTTTTCCACAATTTTTAAATTAAAAATCAAAGCGTTTTATAGGGAAAAGCTACGCCATACCATCCTTATCGCCTTACGCTTCCGCCTATCCGACAAACCAACTGGAGGTGAACAACACAAAAATATCACACAAAATGCCACCCTTCTCCGGTCTTTTTCCCCTTCTCGGACAGCCCACTTCCTCCTCCAACAACAACACCCCGCAACGCCTCACAAGCAACACCAGAAAGGCTTTATATCAAGAAAACGGGCTTTTTTGAAAACTTTTGTGGGGGAACGTGGGGAAAAGTGGGGAAAAATGCGTACCTTTGAAGCCGAATATATATTCTTTCGAAAAAAGGACACATGCGATTTTTGGGCACGATAGATTCCAAGGCCGATGCCAAGGGACGGGTGTTTCTTCCCGCTCCCTTCCGCAAGGTGCTTGCCACGGCGGGCATAGAGCAGCTCGTCCTGCGCAAGGACATCTTCCAACCGTGCCTTGTTCTCTACCCAGAGTCGGTGTGGAACCAGATGCTCGACACCCTCCGCGCGCGGCTCAACCGCTGGAATCGTCAGGACCAGATGGTGTTCCGGCAGTTTGTCTCCGACGTGGAGCCCGTCGCACTCGACGGCAACGGCCGCTTCCTCATCCCCCGTCGCTATCAGCAGATGGCCGGCATCGAGGGGCAGGTGCGCTTCATCGGCATGGACGACTCCATCGAAATATGGAGCGGCGGCAAAGGGCAAGAGCCCTTCATGGAGCCCGGCGCCTTTGCCCAGGCACTGGAGGAGCGGATGGGCGACGCATTCTTCGGGGCAGCGGAAGACGAAAAAGACACTAACGAACCCCAGCCATGACCCATCCAGCCACAACCTATCATGTGCCCGTCCTCCTCCATGAGAGCATCGGCGGGCTCTCCATCCACGACGGCGGCATCTATGTCGATGCCACTTTTGGCGGCGGAGGCCACAGCCGCGAGATGCTGCGGCAGCTTCACGGCACGGGGCACCTCTACAGTTTTGACCAGGACAGCGATGCCGAGGCCAACATCGGCCCCGATGTCCCGGAGAACTTCACGTTCGTGAGGAGCAACTTCCGCTACCTGAAGAACTGGATGCGCTACTACGGCGTGGAGCACATCGACGGCCTCTTGGCCGACCTTGGCGTCAGCTCCCACCACTTCGACGACGAGGAGCGGGGATTCTCCTTCCGCTTCGACGCGCCGCTCGACATGCGGATGAACAAGCGCGACGGGCTGACGGCGGCCGACCTCCTGCGCGACTACACCGAGGAGCGGCTGGCCGACGTGCTCTATCTCTACGGCGAATTCAGGCAGTCGCGCCGTCTGGCTGCGGCCATCGTCAAGGCCCGGCAGCAAAAGCCCATCGCCACGACAGCCGAACTGGCCGCCGTGGCCGCGCCACTGCTGAGCAAAAGCCGGGAGAAGAAGGAGATGGCAAGGCTCTTCCAGGCGCTGCGCATAGAGGTGAACCACGAGATGGACGCCCTGCGCGAGCTGCTTTCGGCGGCTACCGACGTGCTCGCGGTGGGCGGAAGGTTGAGCATCATCACC
Organism: Prevotella sp. UBA7551; assembly: GCA_002479145.1. Taxonomy (GTDB): domain Bacteria; phylum Bacteroidota; class Bacteroidia; order Bacteroidales; family Bacteroidaceae; genus Prevotella. The sequence goes on from DLLX01000002.1 coordinate 24,779, forward strand.
TACCACTCGCTGGAGGACCGCCTCGTAAAGAACGTGATGCGCAGCGGAAACGCCGAAGGAAAAGTCGAGAAGGACTTCTTTGGCCAACCTCGCACCCCCTACCGGCTGGTCAACAGCAAGGTGATCGTGCCCACGGCGGAGGAGCAGGAGCGCAATCCGCGGAGCCGCAGCGCAAAGTTGAGAATAGCAGAAAGGACGGATAACTGATGGACAAAGACAAGGTGCCGCAGGAACTGCTGGCGGGACAATCCGTAGAGCTGGACGTAGAGGACTCCGACGGAGCCAACGCAACGGAAGGAAAGGTGGGCAAGCAGCCGCATCAAAAGCCGGAGCCGCGCCCAACGGACGTGCCGGAAGAGGACGAAACGCCCCACCAGCAGAGCGAAGCAGAGCCGGCAGAGGAGGATGCCGAAGCCGAGCGAGTGGCGGAGGCCATCAAGCAGGCCATCGAGAAGCAGGCGCGCGAGGACGAGAACCCGCACTCCACCAGCTTCACGCTCCCCCAGATTATCGGCGGAGAGATGCTCCAAGCCAGCGTGATGCGCAAGAATGTATGGCTGATAGCACTCATCGCGCTCTTCCTCGTCATCTCCGTCACCAACCGATACAGCGTGCAAAAGAAGCTCATCGAGATCAGCAAGCTGGAGGTGAGGCTTAACGACGCAAAGTATAAGGCGCTGTCCATGGGCAGCAAATACACCGAGAAGACACGACTGAGCTATGTGCTCAAGGCCTTGAAGAACAGCAAGGACAGCGTGTTGAAGATTCCAGACCAGCCCCCTTACAAAATACAGGTGCCCGAGGAGGAGGAGCAAGATTGACGGCAACGGGCGCAAAGAATGCGTGGCTGCAGCGCGTTCAAAAAGCGATAGTTGCTTGAAGTATAGACACAATGAGTAAACTAAATGATAAGAAGGTAATTCCACGCTATCGGCTTGTAGCTGTGGGCATGACGCTATTGATGTGTTGCGTCATGGCAAAAGCCTTATACATCATGACGGTGGAGAAGAGCTACTGGGCTGAGGCAGCAAAGCAATCCGTGAGAGACAGTGTGAGGGTGGAGGCCACAAGAGGCAACATCCTCAGCTGCGACGGACGACTGATGGCCAGTACGATGCCGCAATACAAGATATACCTGGACTTCAAGACCCTCAGTGAGACCCAAAACGACACGGCATTCATCGACAGCATCGACGCCATCTGCCATGGATTGAGCGAAATATTTCCCGAAAAGTCGGCAGGAGAGTTCAAGGAAGAACTACTGAAGGGACGGGAGAAGCAGAGCCGCGCGTGGCCTATATGGAAGCAACGGGTCGATTACGACACGTGGACAGAGGTGTCGGCGCTGCCCGTGCTCCGCAGGGGAAAGAACAGGAGCGGCCTCCATGCCGACAAATTCAGCTACCGTCAGCACCCGTTCGGCTCACTGGCGGCTCGCACCATCGGCGACCTGTACAAGGAACAATACGGCGGACGCAAACCAAGGTGCGGGATAGAGATGTCGTTCGACTCCGTATTGCGCGGCCAAGACGGCATCGGACACAACGAGATGGTGCGCAACAAGTTTCTCACCATCACCGACGTGCCACCCGTCGACGGCTCGGACGTGGTGACAACCATCGATGTCAACATGCAAGACCTGGCGGAACGCTCCGTAGTGGACGAGTTGAAGCAGATCAATGGCAACGTAGGCGTGGCCATTGTCATGGAAGTTGCCACGGGAGACATCAAGGCAATGGTCAACATGGAGCGTTGCGCGAACGGCGAATACAGGGAAATCGCCAACCATGCGGTTAGCGATCTGCTCGAGCCGGGGTCCGTATTCAAGACTGCATCCATCATGGCGGTGCTCGACGAAGGCTATGCCGACACGACCTACACGGTAGAAACGGGTGGCGGCGTGTGGAACATGTACGGCCGGGACATGAAGGATCACAACTGGTCGCGGGGTGGTTACGGCACATTAACGCTGCCCTGGACGCTCAAGTACAGCTCCAACATCGGCGTGAGCCGCATTGTCGACAGGTTTTATCACAATCAGCCGGAGAAGTTTGTGCAGAAAATCTACGACTTTGGGCTGGCCACCAACTATCATTTCCCCATCCCCGGATATACGCCGGGGCACATCCGCATGCCGAAGAAGAACAAGCGGGGACAGTATGTCAACTGGAGCAGGACGGCCTTGCCCTGGATGAGCATCGGCTATGAGACGCAGGTGCCGCCGATACAGACGGTCACCTTCTACAATGCCATCGCCAATGGGGGAAAACTGGTGCGCCCGCGCCTGGTCAAGGCCATCGTCAAGGACGGCGAGGTGGTCCAGGACTTCCCCGTACAGGTAGTCAAAGAGCACATTGCCAAGCCGCAGACCATCACCTGGATACAACGCATCCTGCGCGAAGTGGTCAGCGAAGGGCTGGGCAAAAAGGCAGGAAGCAATAAGTTTGAAGTAGCGGGAAAGACGGGAACGGCGCAGATGTCGAAGGGCGCGCTGGGCTACAAGACGGGCGGAACGGACTATCTGCTCTCCTTTGCGGGCTACTTCCCCGCCGACAACCCACGCTACACCTGCATCGTCTGCATCCAGAAACATGGACTTCCCGCCTCGGGTGGCGGCATGAGTGGAGTCGTCTTCCACAACATTGCCGAGGGAATCATGGCGCAAATCCTGAAGGTGAGCATGGAAGACGCGCGCGACACGACATCGCTATTGCTGCCCCGCGTGAAGAAAGGTGACCTCCATGCGGCCGACTTCGTTCTCAACAACTTGGGATTCGACCTCATCAACGGGTGGAAAGGGTACTACAAGTGGAGCGATCCCGTCTGGGGTGTCGTCGACGACAGCACCTCGCGCAACAAAATAAGGCTACTCAGGCTGCCCATGACGGGCAGGGCGTTTGTGCCCAATGTCCGGGGAATGGGGGCGCGCGACGCGGTTTATCTTCTCGAAAGCCGCGGCATCAAGGCACAAGTCAGCGGACGAGGCGCGGTGGTCGGCCAGAGTCTGGCACCGGGAACGCGCATCCGAAGCGGCATGGTCTGCCACCTTACATTGGAGTCGTAGCCGCAATGGCCTACAAATATATAATAAGGACAAAACAAAGGACACAAAGATATGAAAGTATTAAGCGAACTGATCAAGGCAGTAACCCCACTCAAGGTGGAGGGAAGCTGCGATGTGGAAATTAAAGGAGTGGAAATCGACTCCCGAAAGATTGGAAAAGGCGACCTGTTTGTGGCCATGAAGGGCACGCAGGTCGATGGTCACCGCTTCATACCCAAGGCAATAAGCCAGGGCGCAGTGGCCATTCTCTGCGAGGATATGCCTCAGGAGAAGGCCGAAGGCGTGACCTATATCCAGGTTTCTTCCACAGAAGAGGCCGTAGGTCCAGTGACCACGCACTTCTTCGGAGACCCATCGAGGCACCTGAAGCTCGTCGGCGTGACGGGAACGAACGGAAAAACGACCATCGCCACACTGCTTTACGAACTCTTTCGCAAGCTCGGCCACAAGGCGGGGCTGCTCTCTACGGTGTGCAACTACATCGACGGCGAGGCCATTCCGGCCGACCACACCACGCCAGACCCCATAGAACTGAACGAGCTGATGGCCAAAATGGTCGATGCCGGGTGTGAGTATTGCTTCATGGAGTGCTCCTCCCACGCCATCCACCAGCACAGAATAGGCGGTCTTCACTTCCAGGGGGGCATCTTTACCAACCTCACCCGAGACCATCTGGACTACCATAAGACGTTTGAGAACTACCGAAACGCCAAGAAGATGTTCTTCGACATGCTGCCAAAGACGGCATTTGCCCTCACCAACGCAGACGACAAGAACGGCCTTTACATGGTGCAGAACTGCAAAGCCGCCATCAAAACCTACTCTGTCGAGCGCATGGCCGACTTCAAGGCGCGCATCTTGGAGTGCCATTTCGGTGGAATGTACCTTGAAATCGACGGAAAGGAAGTGGGTGTGCAGTTTATCGGCCGCTTCAACGTGAGCAATCTGCTTGCCGTCTATGGTGCTGCAGTGCTGCTTGGGCAGGATGCACAGGACATACTCGTGGTGATGAGCACGCTGAAGAGCGTCAGCGGCCGCCTCGAACCCATTCAGTCACCAGAGGGATTCACCGCCATCGTCGACTATGCCCACACCCCCGACGCCATTGCCAACGTGCTCTCCGCCATCCATGAGGTGCTCAACGGCAAAGGAAAGGTCATCACCGTGTGTGGCGCAGGAGGCAATCGCGACCACGGCAAGCGCCCACTGATGGCGCAGGAGGCGGTGCGTCAGAGCGACAAGGTAATCCTTACGAGCGACAATCCACGCAACGAGGACCCGCAAGCCATCATCGACGACATGCTGGAGGGCCTCAACGCACAGCAGAAACGGAAGGTACTCACCATCGTCAACCGCCGCGAGGCCATCCGGACGGCCTGCATGATGGCCGAAAAGGGCGACGTCGTGCTCGTGGCAGGGAAGGGACACGAGACCTATCAGGAAATCAATGGCGTGAAACACCACTTCGACGACCACGAGGTGCTGCACGACCTCTTCAACGAAAAGTAAGGTAAAGACAAAACTCTCATGTTATACTACATCTTCAGATGGCTGGACCAGTTTGGCGTGAGCGGCTCCCACTTGTGGAGTTACATCTCCTTCCGCTCGATACTCGCCCTTGTCTTGGCCTTGGCTATCTCTGCTTGGTTCGGCGAAAAGTTCATCAAATTCCTCAAGAAGAAGCAGATCACGGAGACGGCGCGCGACAAGAAGATCGACCCATTCGGCATCAGCAAGGTCGGCGTTCCGTCGATGGGCGGCATCATCATCATCGTTGCGCTGCTCATTCCCGTCATTCTACTGGGGCGGTTGCGCAACATCTACCTTCTCTTGATGATTGTCACGACCGTCTGGCTCGGCTTTCTGGGGGGCATGGACGACTTTATCAAGATATTCCGCCACAACAAGGATGGGCTGAAAGGGAAGTATAAGATTGTCGGACAGGTCACTATCGGCCTCATTGTGGGACTTACGCTCTGGGCGTCGCCAGACGTGAAGTCGAACCAGAACATGGCGATTGCACAGGAGAACGGCCAGGAGGTGGTCGTCAAGCACAGTGAAAAGGCCGAGAAGACGCTGAAGACGACCATCCCCTTCGTCAAGAACCACAACCTGGACTACTCCAAGGTGATGGGATTCTGCGGAAAACATAGCGTCGCAGCGGGCTGGATACTCTTCGTTATCATGACCATCTTCGTGGTAACTGCCGTCTCCAACGGCGCAAACCTCAACGATGGCATGGACGGAATGTGCGCAGGAAACTCCGCAATCATCGGAGTCGCACTTGGAATTCTGGCCTATGTGAGCAGTCATATACAATATGCCGCCTACCTGAACATCATGTACATACCCGGCTCGGAGGAGCTGGTGGTGTTCTTCTGCGCCTTTATCGGCGCGCTGATCGGCTTTTTGTGGTACAATGCCTACCCCGCCCAAGTGTTCATGGGCGACACCGGCAGCCTCACCATCGGCGGAATCATCGCCGTGGGGGCCATCATCATCCACAAGGAGCTGCTCTTGCCCATTCTCTGCGGCATCTTCTTCGTCGAGAGTCTGAGCGTCATCCTGCAGGTATGGTACTACAAGTTAGGGAAGCGGCGGGGCGTGAAGCAGCGCATCTTCAAGCGAACTCCCATCCATGACCACTTCCGCACGCAGGACACACAGCTCGACCCAGCGTGCAGATACCTCATCCAGACGCCCCATTCCGCCAAGCATGAGGCGAAGATTACCACGCGCTTCTGGATTATCTCCATACTGCTCGTGGCACTGACCATCATCACACTGAAAATCAGATAATAGAAACCCGGGCGCAGGGGGACACACAACGCACCGCCTCAGCACGTCGACGACGCGCCAGGATGCGCGGAAAACGTCTCCCGCCCACACCATAAAGCAAAAAGAAAGATGAAAAGAATCGTAGTTCTTGGGGCTGGAGAAAGCGGCGCAGGAGCCGCCGTACTGGCCAAGAAGGAAGGCTTCGACGTGTTTGTCTCCGACACTTCGAGCATCAAGGACAAATACAAGAAGCAGCTCAACGACCACGACATAGCGTGGGAGGAGGGCCATCACACCGAGGAGAAAGTGCTGTCGGCCGACGAGGTCATCAAGAGTCCGGGCATCCCCAGCAGCGTTCCGATGGTGCAGAAACTCATAAAGCAGGGCACACCCATCATCAGCGAGATTGAGTTTGCCGGGCGATACACCCACAGCAAGATGATCTGCATCACCGGAAGCAACGGCAAGACCACCACCACGAGCCTCATCTACCACATTTTCAAAGATGCAGGCTACGACGTTGGACTGGCAGGAAACATCGGAAGAAGCCTTGCCCTGCAGGTGGCCGAGCACCCACACGAGTACTATGTCATAGAGCTCAGCTCCTTTCAGCTCGACAACATGTACAAGTTCCGGGCCAATATCGCCATCCTGCTCAACATCACGCCCGACCACCTCGACCGCTACGACTTCAAGTTTGAGAACTATGCGGCCGCAAAGATGCGCATCATCCAGAACCAGACCGGCGAGGACAGCTTCATCTACTGGAACGACGACCCGGTCATCAGGAAGGAACTGGAGAAGTATGACATCAAGGCCGTGCGCTACCCCTTCTCCGAACTGAAGGAGAACGGCTCCATCGGCTACATTGAGGAGGGACAATACATCATCGAGAAGCCCACTCCCTTCAACATGGAGCAGGAAGAATTGTCGCTCACAGGCAAGCACAACATCTACAATTCGCTGGCTGCGGGCATCGCTTCCGACATCTCCGGCATCCGCAACGAGGACATCCGCAAGAGCCTGAGCAACTTCCCCTGCGTGGAGCACCGCCTGGAGAAGGTGTGCAAGGTGGGCGGCGTGCAGTATGTCAACGACTCCAAGGCCACCAATGTCGACGCCTGCTGGTATGCGCTGGAGAGCATGCGCACGCCCACCATACTCATCCTTGGCGGAAAGGACAAGGGCAACGACTACACGACCATCAAGGAACTCGTGCGCCAGAAGTGCCGCGCCATCGTATATCTTGGCGCAGACAACACCAAGCTCCACAAGAATTTCGACGACATGGGGCTTCCCGTGCGCGACACCCACACGATGAAGGACTGCGTGGCCGCCTGCCACGAGCTCGCCAAACCGGGCGACACGGTGCTACTCAGTCCCTGTTGTGCCAGCTTCGATCTCTTCAAGAACATGGAGGATCGGGGCACTCAGTTCAAGCAATTGGTCAGGGCGCTCTGACAACGGGGCGCCAAAGCGTGGCCCTATAAGACGAGGACGCAGTGAGGCACGCATGCCCCTGCGATGGGACACTGTCTGAACTGCGTTGCAATAGGGCCTCTATTGCACTGCAATACAGCCCCTATTACGCTGCGATTCAGCCCCTATTA
>DLLX01000002.1:32270-41891 GCA_002479145.1 Prevotella sp. UBA7551
GCCATTCAGCCCCTATTGCACAACAATAGGGGCGGTTTTGGAAAACCATGCACCAGCACCGGCAAGACAACATGGGGAAAAACAGCCTTAATGGTTATGTAATAAGCTGATAAATAGCGAATTACATACTCGACAAACGCATCATACCGCAGATAAAAAAAGGCACGCCGGGGCGGCTAAAGTCCAAAAAAGGATAAGGAAAGGAAAATGAAAAAAAAATCGCTGGCCAACATATTCAAAGGAGACAAAGTCATCTGGATGATTTTTTTCATCCTCTGTCTGGTGAGCATCATAGAGGTTTACTCGGCTTCCAGCTCGCTAACCTTGAAGGGAGGCTACTTCTGGTCGCCCATCATCGACCACGTCAAGAAGATTCTCCTGGGTCTGGTCGCGCTGATATTCGTGCTCAACGTGGAGTGCAAGTACTTCAAGATGCTCACGCCCATTGCCCTTGCCGCCTCCTTTCTCATGGTGATTTGGGTGCTCGTGGGCGGTCAGACCATCAATGGTGCCAACCGCTGGATAACCATCTTAGGCATCCAGTTTCAGCCTTCGGAGCTGGCCAAGGGCGCACTGGTGCTCGCCACGGCCCAGATTCTGAGCGCGATGCAGACGGACAAGGGGGCGGACAGGAAGGCGTTCCGCTACATCCTGCTACTTTCGGGGTGGATGATCATCCCCATTGCCATAGAGAACGGCTCCACGGCCTTCCTGCTATACATCACCATTTTCTTGATGATGTTCATCGGGCGCGTGCCGCGCGACCAGTTGGGAAAGCTCTTCGGCGTGACGGTGCTGCTGGCCACCCTCTTCTTGTCGGTGGTGCTGGTGTGCGGAAAGACCGACCAGGAGATGGCCTCGTCGCCCCGGCAAACCCTGACGGAGCAGACGGCCAAGGCCGGGGCGGGAAAGCCGAAGGGACTGGCAGCCCGTTTTGAGGACCGACTGGACACATGGAAGTCGCGCATTGAAAAGTTTGTCGCCCCCGACAGCATTCCTCCCAACAAGATTGACCTGCGGGGCAAGGACTCACAGAGGTACTATTCCTGCATCGCCATAGCCTCATCGAGCGTCATGGGAAAAGGGGCCGGCAAGTCGACTGCCCGCGATAGACTCGCCCAGGCATTCTCCGACTTCATCTATGCCATCATTATCGAGGAGCTGGGGGTCTGTGGCATGGCGGGAGTAGCATCGCTCTATATCTTCCTCCTCTTCCGCGTGATGATCATTGCCAACCGTTGCGTGAACAACTTCCCTGCCTTCTTGGCGATGGGGCTGGCCATCATGCTCGTCAGTCAGGCACTCTTCAACATGATGGTCGCAGTGGGGCTTGCCCCTGTCACCGGCCAGCCGCTGCCGCTCATCAGCCGTGGCGGCACGTCGACCGTCATCAACTGCATCTACATCGGCATGATTCTCTCCGTCAGCCGATCTGCCAAAAAGAAACCAGAAAAGGACGCGCAACCGGCGAACAATAGAGAAAAATAAAGAGGAATAGGCAGAAAGACATTTTTTTTGCCTATCTTTGCATAAGATAAACAGTACCCAACCATTGGAAAGCGGATGCTCATTGCAGCGGTTAGCAACATCCCTTTCAGAGTTAAGACTACACGAAGAGAATGGACAAAGAATTGAGAATCATCATCAGTGGCGGCGGAACGGGAGGACATATCTTCCCCGCTGTGTCGATAGCCAATGCGCTGCGGCGTATGCGCCCAGAGGCAAAGATACTCTTTGTGGGTGCGGAGGGCCGCATGGAAATGCAGCGCGTCCCTGCTGCAGGGTACAAAATCAAGGGGCTTCCCATCAAGGGATTCGACCGCCGGCACCTGTTGAAGAACGTCAGTGTGCTGTGCAAGCTGGTCAAGAGCTTGCTCATGGCACGCCGCATCATCAAGGACTTCCGCCCGATGGTGGCCGTGGGCGTGGGCGGATATGCCAGCGGGGCAACTCTCTATGAGTGCGCGCGAATGGGCATCCCTTGCCTCATACAAGAGCAAAACTCCTATGCCGGCGTCACCAACAAGCTCCTCGCCAACAGGGCCAAGAAGATATGTGTGGCCTACGAGGGCATGGAGCGTTTCTTTCCAGCCGACCGCATCATCATGACGGGCAATCCCGTGCGGCAGAACATCCTCGAGGAGAAAGGCACACCAGAGGAGGCGCGCCGCGCGTTTGGGCTGGACGAGGGCAAGAAGACGGTGCTCATAGTCGGCGGAAGCCTGGGGGCGAGGACGATGAACCGCAGCGTCTTGGAGCATCTTGACGTGGTGAAGGCACATCCAGAGGTGCAGTTTATCTGGCAAACGGGCAAGTACTACTACGACAGCATACGACAGAAGATGAGCGGCAAGGAGCTGCCCAACCTCAAGGTGATGGACTTCATCGGCGACATGGGGGCTGCCTACCGCGCCGCCGACCTCGTCGTGAGCCGTGCAGGGGCAAGCTCCATCAGCGAGTTTCAGCTCATCGGAAAGCCGGTCATCCTCGTGCCCAGCCCCAATGTGGCCGAAGACCATCAACGCAAAAACGCCATGGCACTCGTCAGCAGAGGTGCGGCACTCTACGTGGAAGACGCAGAGGCACCCGAGAAGCTGCTGGACTTGGCAATAAGGACGGTGGGCGACGACGGGAAGTTGCGCCAACTGGGCGAGAACGTAAGCAAAATGGGCATCAAGGACTCTGCGGACATCATCGCCAGAGAGGTGCTCAAACTGATAAATCAATAAGAGATATGGAACTGAAAGACATAAAAGCCGTCTACTTCATCGGCGCGGGTGGCATCGGAATGAGTGCCCTCGCACGCTACTTCATGCACCGCAAGCTCGCCGTGGCGGGCTATGACCGCACTCCGACTCAGCTCACCCATGAGCTGGAGCAGGAGGGAATGAAAATCCATTATGAAGAGGACGTGGAACAGATTCCCACCGACTGCCGCGACAAGCAGCACACCCTGGTCGTCTATACGCCAGCCATACCGGCCGAACACGCCGAGCTGGTGTGGTTCAGAAGCCACGGCTTCGAGATAGAGAAGCGCGCACAGGTGCTCGGCACGCTCACCAGGGCACACAAGGGGCTGTGCTTCGCAGGCACACACGGCAAGACCACCACGTCGACCATGTGCGCACACATCATGAGCCAGAGCCACATGGGCTGCAACGCCTTCCTCGGCGGCATCTCGAAGAACTTCGGAAGCAACTATGTCTTCTCCCTCAAGAGCGACTACGTGGTGATAGAGGCCGACGAGTTTGACCGGTCCTTCCACTGGCTGCGCCCCTGGATGTCGGTCATCACGGCGACCGACCCCGACCATCTCGACATTTACGGCACGAAGGAAGCCTATCTTGAGAGCTTCCGCCACTATACAGAGCTTATCCAACCGGGCGGCGCGCTGATCATCAAGAAAGGACTCGAGGTGAGACCCAACGTGGCAGAGGGCGTGAGAACCTACACCTACAGCCGCGACGAGGGCGACTTCCACGCCGAGAACGTCCGCATCGGAGGCGGAAAGATTGTCTTCGACTTCGTGTCGCCGCTGGAGACGGTGGCCGACGTGACCCTTGGACACCCCATCCCCATCAACATCGAGAACGGTGTGGCCGCTATGGCCATGGCACAACTCAACGGCTGCACGGAAGAAGAGCTGCGCAAGGGAATGGAAACCTATGCGGGCGTGGAGCGGCGGTTCGACTTCAAGATCAATAACGACCGCCATGTGTTCCTCAGCGACTACGGCCACCACCCGAAGGAGATTCTCCAGTGTGCCAAGAGCTTGAGGGAGCTGTATGCTAACCGCAAGCTGACCGTCATTTTCCAGCCGCATCTCTATACCCGCACACGCGACTTCTACCTCGATTTTGCCGATGCGCTGAGCCATTTCGATGAGGTAATCCTCACGGAGATATATCCGGCACGCGAGCAACCCATCGAAGGCGTGACCTCGAAGCTCATCTATGACCATCTGCGGAGCGGAATTGAACGCTCAATCATAGCCAAGCACGATGTGCCGGAGTTGGTACGCAGCCGCGATTTCGACGTGCTGGTCGTACTGGGCGCAGGCGACCTGAACGACTATGTGCCCGAAATAGCCCGGATTCTGAAGGAGAAGGAAAAGGCGTAACGTAGAGGAGGCGCGGCGTGAGAGTCAATGTAAACTGGAAACGGATGGCATTCGTCATGGCCGACTTGGCACTTGGGGTGTACCTTGTCATGGCCGTGACCCTGTGGAACACGCCGCCTTTGGCCGGAAGGGTCTGCTCCAAGGTGGACATTAACATCTCCGATGCCAACAATATCGGCTTTCTGGGCGCAGAAGAGATCAAGCATATCCTCACAAAAAATGGCCTTTACCCCCTCGGAAGGCCCATATCCAGCATCCAGCCACGGGCGATAGAGGAGGTGTTGCGCACGAGCGCGTTTGTCAAAACGGCCGAATGCCAAGTCACACAGAGCGGTCATGTGCTGATAGACCTCACACAGCGCGTGCCCATCGTGCGGGTCAAGAGTGCACGGGGTGACGATTATTATATGGATGACAAGGGACGTCCCATGCCCAACTCCAAATACACGAGCGACCTGATCATCGCCACAGGCAACATCAACAGGCCGTTTGCCTGCTACTTCATCACGCCGATGGCCGAGGCTATTATGGCTTCCGACTTCTGGAGAAACCAGATTGTGCAAATCAACGTGCTGCCCAACCGCGGCATAGAGTTGGTTCCACGGGTGGGGGAACACATCATCTACCTCGGAAAACTGCCCGGAGGCCGAACCCGCCGGCAGATAGAGGAGGCCGTGGCGGAGTTTATGGACAAGCAACTGACCCGCATCGAGAAATTCTACCGCTACGGACTCTCGCAGACGGGGTGGAACAAGTACAGCTATATCGACGTGGAATTTGACAATCAGATTATTTGTAAGAAACGACAATAGAATAACTTAACAAGGAAAAGATATATGGCAGAATTTATTGCAGCCATTGAGCTGGGATCATCCATGTTCAGGGGGATTGCCGGCAAGAAGAACCTTGACGGGAGTATCACCATCCAAGCACTCGTCAAGGAGGACGCTTCGCAGTGCATCCGTAAGGGAGTGGTCAACAATATCGACAAGACGGCTGTCTGCTTGAAGAATATCGTGACCAAACTCAGCAAGGCTTTGAAGCAGAGCATCAGTCAAGTGTACGTTGGTGTGGGCGGTCAGTCGGTGCGGAGCATACGCAATGTGATTGTCAGGGACCTGCCGTCGGAGACCATTGTCGATGGCGACATCGTCGATGGACTGATGGACAGCAATCGTGGAATGGACTATCCTGACCTCGAAATACTCAACGTGGTCACACAAGAATACAAGATAGGCAACCAGTATGTCGTCGACCCGGTGGGAATAAAGGGCACGAGACTGGAAGGAAACTTCCTCAATATTGCGCAAAGAAAGCTGTTCTACAGCAACCTAAACGAAGCTTTTGAACGGGCAGGAATTGACATTGCCGAGATATTCCCTGCGCCATTGGTGCTTGCCGACTGCGTGCTGACCGAGTCGGAGAAGCGCAGCGGGTGTGTGTTAGTGGACCTTGGAGCCGAAACGACGACTGTTTCAGTGTACCACAAAAGCCTGTTGCGCCACCTGGCGGTCATCCCTCTGGGCGGAAACAACATCACCAAGGACATCACCGCGCTCAAGATGGAGGATCGGGAAGCCGAGCTGCTGAAGCTCAAGTATGCGTCTGCCTACACTGAAGTGGCGGAAATGGACGCCGAAATGGAAGCAAGCCGCACCTATCCCATAGACGGTGAACGCACCATAGAGAGCAAGCAGTTGGTAGATTTGGTAGAGGCAAGGGTGGAAGAAATCATCCAAAACGTGTGGCATCAAATCCCCGTGGAATATTCAAATAAGCTCCTTAGCGGCATCATCCTCACGGGCGGAGGATCAAATATGAAGAACATCGAGCTGGCTTTCAAAAAATACACGAATGTGGAGAAGATTCGTAAGGCCAATTTTGTGAACCTTTCCATCAAGTCTAACATCGAGGATGTCAAGAAACGCGACACGACACTCAACACCATTATCTCCCTTATGGCCAAGGGAGACATGAATTGCGCCGGCAAGCCTATTGCCCATAAGGGAGCCGATCTCTTTGGACAGACTGGAGAAAATGCCTCTCAGGCAGAGCCGAATGGAAATCATGTGCAATCCTCCACACAGACTGGAGAAAACAAAGGTGGGAATACGGCAGAACCGGCTGTTGCGCATCCGCTGCCAAACAAAGAGGAAAATACGGAGTCTGAACCCCCAAAAGCCAGCATTTGGTCGAAAATCGGCAAGAAGTTAAAGAACTTTGGGGGCAAGATCATGGAGGAAGAATAAGCCGGGCGGCACGCGGTGCGCAAGCGGGATGAAAGGACACCACGGCGTTTCCCTACGGAATGAGGCAGTGGAATCATCCTTCGCAGTAGCTTTCGGGGGAAAAAACAATCAAGATAACTTTGAACAACAACGATGGAAAAAGATAAACAGAACGTTGCCACGCTGGCCGATCATCTCGATTTTGGCGAGCCGGAGCACAAGAACAGCATCATCAAAGTGATTGGTGTCGGTGGTGGAGGCGGCAATGCCGTGAACAATATGTACAAGCAGGGCATCCATGACGTATCATTTGTGGTGTGCAACACCGACGCACAAGTCCTGCGCGACAGTCCCGTTCCAGAGCGGTTGCAGCTTGGAAGCGAGGGTCTGGGAGCCGGAAACAAGCCCGAGAAGGGCCGCTTGGCAGCCGAGGAGTCGCTGGATGACATCAAGGCTATGCTCAGCGATGGGACTAAGATGGACTTCATTACCGCCGGAATGGGTGGTGGAACAGGCACAGGCGCTGCACCGGTCATTGCCCGCGTGAGCAAGGAAATGGGCATACTTACCGTGGGTATCGTGACCATTCCCTTCAAGTGGGAGGGCAACAAGAAAATCGACCAGGCCCTCGACGGTGTCGATGAGATGTCCAAACACGTCGATGCACTGCTGGTTATCAACAATGACCGGCTGAGAAAGGTATATACCGACCTCAGTGTCATCAACGCATTTGCCAAGGCCGACGACACGCTGAGCATCGCAGCGAAGAGCATTTCCGAGATTATCACCGTGCGTGGACTGATAAACCTTGACTTCAACGACGTGCGAACGGTACTCAAGGACGGTGGCGTGGCCATCATGTCCACTGGATTCGGGGAAGGAGAAGGACGCGTGCGAAAGGCCATCGACGACGCATTGAACTCACCGTTGCTCAACGACAACGATGTGTATAACGCCAAGAAAATATTGCTTTCTATTGCCTTCAGCAGCGAAAGCGGCGCAGACGGTGGACTGGCCATGGAGGAGATGAATGAAATCAACGACTTCATGAGCCGCTTTGGGGCCGACTTTGAGCTGAAATGGGGCATGGCCATCGATGACTCTTTGGAGAAAAAGGTCAAAATTACCATCCTTGCCACTGGCTTTGGTCTCGACAATTTGGAGGACGTCGCCAACTATCACAGCCGCATGGAGAAGGAAAAGGTCAAGGAAGAAGCCCAGAAAAAGGCCGTACAGGAGGAGCAAGAGGCTGAACGTGGCGCACGACGAGACAAGTATTATGGCGACAAAATGACCAAAGCACGCCCACATATCTACATCTTCTCGCCAGAAGACCTGGATAATGAGGACGTGATACTCGACGTAGAATCGATTCCTACTTTCAGCAGAACAAAACAAATGCTGAAGGAAATCAAAAAAAAATCCACCCCAGAGCAACTGCACGAGGAAGTGCCGGTAAAGGATAAGGTGGAGGGAACGATTCGGTTTGAGTAACCTTTTGCATGGATTAAGCCTGCACTTTGAACCCAGGGAATAAGCGATCCGGTAAGCCGCAGCTGGGCTTATAGATGGGCCGGCCCTGTCTTTTGATTCCTCCTATAAGACAAGGGGAGACAAGCAGCATGTTCTACTTGCCTCCCCTTGTTGCATTTCAGAGTAGGATTGCCCCCAGTTGGGGAAGGAAACCTACACTGTTATTTTTTCTATTCTCAACTTCAAGACACCACAAGGTACATGAGCCTCCACCACATCGCCCACTTTCTTGCCAAGGAGTGCCTCGGCAATGGGCGACTTAATGGAGATTTTTCCTTCCCTCACATTCGCCTCATGGGGGTTAACGATGGTATAGGTCATCGTGGTATGGGTTGTCAGGTTGGTCATCTGAACCTTTCGCAACAACCCCACCGTATCGTCATCCAACTGCGACGTGTCCATCACGCGGGCAAAACGGATGATATTCTGCATATAGCTGATCTTGCCCAACAGTCTTCCCTGTGCGCGTCTTGCAGCATGATACTCGAAGTTTTCGCTCAGATCTCCTTTGGCACGTGCCTCAGCCAACTCACTTTTGGCCTTGGGCAGCTCGACATTGATCAGCTCATTGAGTTCCTTGACCAGCTTGTCATAACATTCCTTGGACAAGTATTCCATTGTTCCTCTACTTGATATGATGTGAATATGGGAGGACTCTCCCTCCCCAAAAGAAGAAACCGCCGCTCCTTTTGGTAAAAAGCCTAAGGAACGGCGGTTGGATGTTTATATCTTCAGCCTCCGAATCGCTCCGGGGCTAAGATGCTTTAGAGCTTAGGACCAGCAGCAACGAGCTCCTTACCAGCCTCGTTGGTGGTGTACTTGGCAAAGTTCTTGATGAAGCGTGCAGCCAAATCCTTAGCCTTGGTCTCCCACTCAGAAGCGTTGGCGTAGGTGTCACGCGGATCGAGAATAGCCGGGTTCACCTTCGGCAGAGATGTAGGAATCTCGAAGTCAAACAACGGAAGCTTCTTCGTCTCGGCCTTCAGGATGCTTCCATCAAGGATAGCGTCGATGATTCCACGCGTATCAGGAATGGAGATACGCTTGCCAGTGCCGTTCCAACCAGTGTTGACGAGGTAAGCCTTTGCGCCAGATGCGTGCATCTTCTTCACCAGTTCCTTGGCATACTTGGTAGGATGCAGCTCAAGGAATGCCTGACCGAAGCAAGCAGAGAAGGTCGGAGTCGGCTCAGTGATGCCACGCTCCGTACCGGCCAACTTGGCGGTAAATCCAGAGAGGAAGTAGTATTGCATCTGCTCCGGAGTCAAGATAGAGACTGGAGGCAGCACACCAAAGGCATCAGCCGAAAGGAAGATGACGTTCTTTGCGGCAGGAGCCGAAGAACCCGGCTGGATGTTATGGATATGATAGATAGGATAAGACACACGGGTGTTCTCCGTAACGCTCTTGTCAGCGAAGTCAATCTTGCCGTCCTCAGAGACTGTAACGTTCTCCAAAAGGGCGTTGCGCTTGATGGCACCATAGATGTCCGGCTCGTTCTCCTTAGACAGATTGATTACCTTTGCATAGCAACCACCCTCGAAGTTGAAGATGCCATTGTCGTCCCATCCGTGCTCATCGTCACCAATAAGGCGGCGCTTCGGGTCGGTGGACAGAGTGGTCTTACCCGTACCAGAGAGACCAAAGAAGATGGCAGTGTTCTTGCCTTCCATATCACAGTTGGCAGAGCAGTGCATTGAAGCGATGCCCTTCAATGGGAGATAGTAGTTCATCATGGAG
>DLLX01000002.1:41953-42113 GCA_002479145.1 Prevotella sp. UBA7551
GATGACCTGCTCACGGCTGGTCACGTTGAAGGCAACGCAAGTCTCTGAGTGAAGGCCCAGTTCCTTGTAGTTCTCCACCTTAGCCTTAGAGGCGTTGTAGATGACGAAGTTCGGTTTGAAGTTCTTCAGCTCCTCCTCTGTCGGGCGGATGAACATGTTG
>DLLX01000045.1 GCA_002479145.1 Prevotella sp. UBA7551
TCACTGTTGGAGGTCAACTCCGATGGGAAGGCGCGGCAGAAGAAACGAGTCAGAATACAGCCAAAGCGTATGTCAAACAGGCTTTCGAGGTAAGAGCATAGACAGAGGAGGAAGACCTCCCCAACCCACAGGACCTCCCCAACCCCAAAAAAGATGGGAGACTCCCCCACCCCCCTCAAAGAGGGGGTTGGCAACAAGGAGGGAACAAGGGATTAGAAGAATAGCCGTTTGATGTGTGTGCGTATATATCAAGCGGCTTTGTTTGTGTGCATACAGATAATGGCTGTGCGTGTAAAAAAGATAAAATGGTGGATAGGAACAGATACAGTATTTTCATTCTGCTGCTTTTGGTGGCAAGTTCTGTCTGTGCGCAGCAACTGACTGAAGCAGAGGCAGATAGCATTGCACGGCAGTACGACCTGGACGAGGTTACGGTGTCCGCGCGCTACAAGGAGAAAGATATCATCAAACCGCAGCGGCTGGAGGGTAAGGAGTTGGAGAAACTCAACAGTCTCAGCGTGGCGGACGCGATACGTTTCTTCTCGGGCGTGCAGATTAAGGACTACGGCGGCGTGGGCGGCATCAAGACCGTCAATATCCGCAGTATGGGTACCAACCACATGGGCGTGTATTACAATGGTATTCAATTGGGTAACGCGCAAAACGGACAGGTGGACTTGGGCAAGTTCTCGTTGGAGAATATCGATGAGATTTCACTGTACAACGGGCAGAAGAGCGACATCTTCCAGAGCGCACGCGAGTTCGGCAGTGCGGGCAGTATCTACCTCAATTCGCGCCGCCCGAAGTTCGAGGACGGAAAGAACATACACGTCCGTGCCGGCATGAAAGCGGGGTCGTTTGCATTGGTCAATCCGTCGCTGCTGTTCGACGCGAAACTGACTGACCAACTGAGCCTTAGCATGAATGCGGAAGTGGTGCACTCCAATGGCAAGTACAAGTTCCGCTACCGTCGTGTGACGCCTTCGGGCGAGTTGGCGTACGACACCACCGCCATCCGTCAGAACGGCGATGTGAATGCCGTGCGGGTGGAGTCGGGGCTGAACTACTACTATTCCACGACGGGTTTCTGGAAGATGCACGCGTACTACTACAACTCCGAGCGCGGCGTGCCCGGGGCGATTGTGAACAACGTGTGGCGGCGCGGCGAGCGGCTGTGGGACAGGAACACGTTTGTGCAGTCGTCGTGGCAGGACGAGTTCTTCAACCGTTGGTCGGTGAAGGTGAACGCCAAGTACGCCTTCGACTACACGCGCTATGTGAACAACGACGACAAACTGATTCACGTGGACAACATCTACAAGCAGCAGGAGGCATACCTGTCGTGGGCAAACAAGGTGGCTATCTTCAACTGGTGGGATATGTCGCTTTCGTATGACCAGCAGTGGAACGGGCTGTCGGAGTATATGAACGTGTCGCGCTTCACCCACTGGCTGGCGGCAGCGACGGCGATAAACGTGTACGACTATCTGCGTGTGCAGGCGAGCGTGCTGGGGACGTTTGTGAACGAGGAAGCCCGTGAGCGCGACGAGGCACCCAACAAATACAAGGTTACGCCCGGGGTGTTCTTGTCCTACAAACCGTTCAAGCGTATAGACCTGAAACTCAATGCCTTCTACAAGCAGGCGTACCGCTATCCGACCTTCAACGACCTCTACTACACCGACATGGGCAACGCCTACCTCAAGCCCGAACTGGCGGTGCAGCACAACGTGGGCATTGTGTACGACTACCTGAAGCCGAAGCGCGTCTTCCACCATTTCAATGTGTCGGTGGACGCCTACTACAACCGCGTGAAGGACAAGATTATCGCCTACCCGAAGGGACAGCAGTTCCGCTGGACGATGCTCAACCTCGGACGGGTCAGGATTACAGGAGCCGACATTTCAGCCGACATGACCGTTAATCCGGTTGACGAGTTGTTTGTCCGTGGAAAAATCCAGTACACTTATCAGGAAGCCATTGATGTCACTCAAAGATCAGACACTTACTATCGCGATCAGATACCTTACATTCCATGGCATAGCGGTTCAGCCATATTGCAAGCCGAATGGAAATCCTGGAATTTCAACTACAGTTTCATCTATACCGGCGAGCGGTACAACCAACAGGAAAACATCATTTACAACCATACGCAGCCATGGTACACAAGTGATATCTCTTTGGTAAAATCCCTCAGCTGGAACAAATATACGGCCAAGATCACTCTTGAAATCAACAATGTGTTCAGCCAGGACTACGATGTGATACTCAACTATCCCATGCCGGGCACGAATATACGCATGGGATGGGAAATGACGTGGTAAGAAGATGAGAAGAAAGGAATATTTATGGATTGTCGTCCTGTCGGCATTGGCCCTCATTGGTTGTCGTAACGACGACGTGGTGCTATCGCCAGACGAAATCTCTACGCCCGATGGCTACACCAACACCTCGGCCTATCGAGGACTGTATGTGCTCTGCGAGGGCAACATGGGGGCAAACAAGGCCACGCTCGACTACCTCGATATGGGCACGGGGACGTACTTTCGCGACATCTACCCGTCGCGCAACCCCGGGAAGGTGTTGGAACTTGGCGACGTGGGCAACGATATCAAGGTCTATGGCTCTCGGCTATGGATGGTCATCAACCAAAGCAACCGCATAGAAGTGGCGTCGGCTGCATCGGCAGTGAGCCTCGGCAGTGTCAATATACCTAACGCTCGCTTCCTCGCCTTCGACGGAAACCATGCCTATGTGTCCTCCTACGTCGGCCCCATCAGTGGGAAGAGTGTGTTGGGGGAGGTATATCGCATCGACACCTTGACTCTTCGGATTGACGGGCGGTGCACAGTGGGATTCCAACCCGAGGAGATGGCCGTGCTGAACGGGCGGCTCTATGTGGCCAATAGCGGTGGATACAGTGCGATGCAGGGCATGGGCTACGACCGGAGGGTGAGTGTTATCGACCTGAAATCGTTCTCCGTAGAGCGCACGATTGACGTGGCGCCCAACCTCTTCCGCCTCCGCAGCGACCAATACGGCAGTATATGGGTGGCTTCGCGGGGAGACTACAACACCATGCCCGCCCGCGTGTATGAGCTGTATGGCGGCAGCGTGGCCGACTCCATCGACATTTCGGCTACCGATATGGCCTTCCATGGCGACTCATTGCTCTTTCTCCATAGTGGAGGATGCGGCCTATACGATCTTCGCAACCGCCGTGTGGTCAGCCGGCAGATGCTCCGTCTTCCTACTGACGAGCGGATAGAGACTCCTTATGGGCTGGCGGTCGATGACAGCAACGGGCGCATCTACGTGATGGACGCCACCAATTACGTCTCCTCGGGTAAGCTCTTGTGCTTCGATCCGCAAGGAAACTGGCTATGGACGCGCCCCACAGGTGACATTCCTGGTCATGCGTGCTTCGTCAAGGAGGGCACTGCGTCGTCAGGAAACACGCCTTCTGGGGATGGACGGTCGCCTTACATACAGGCCGTGGATGAGTATCTGCCTGCTCCAGGGCAGTTTGTCAACATCCTGCCAAAGGCTGATGCTGACGACAACGCCGACTCCCTTCGTGCCAAATGTACCGCAGTCTTGCAGGGTGGCATGGACGGATTGGTTACTTTAGGGGGCTATGGTGGCTACATTACCTTCCACTTCGATCATCCAGTGCGCAATGTGCAGGGGGAGAAAGACCTGCTCATCCGTGGCAATTACACCTCCGGCGCATCGGAGCCGGGCATTGTCATGGTGTCGCAGGACGAGAATGGTAACGGATTGCCGGACGACACATGGTACGAGTTAAGCGGCAGTGCCGACACAGACAGCATCGGAAAGATGGTCTATGGCTACGAGATCACGTACCGTCCAGCCCCGATGAGCGACATTCCATGGGCAGACAACCAGGGAAAGAGTGGGACTGTGAGGCGCAATACGTACCATAACCAAGAGTATTATCCGCTCTGGGTGCACACGCCGCTGACGTTTCGAGGCACGCTCCTGCCCCAAAACGGGCACAACCATGGCAAAGACGGGACACAGAATTGGTGGCTCGACAGTTTCAGGTACGGTTATGTTGACAACAGTGCAGACGAGACTGGCTGCTCTTTTGATATAGGCTGGGCTGTGGATGGCAACCGGAAGCCGGTCCACCTCAGCCATATAGACTTCGTAAGGGTCTATTCTGCTGAGAATCAGCAGTGTGGATGGCTTGGCGAGACCTCCACAGAAATAAGGGGAGCAAAGGACTTGCACCCATAGATAAGATGATAATCATTCAATATTCATAAACAAAAAAGTATGGAAAACAAACTTTACGCAATGCTGCTCCTGGCAGCTTCATGCTACACTGTGCCCACTATGGCACAGTTGTCCAGTGAGAAAGAGGACACGAAAGGGGCAACCGCAACTTTCGAGTCTATTGACCTTGGCGAGCGTGGTTACGCCAATGGCGATGACAAAAAGGGGGGATTCGCCGACGAAGGGTTCACCTTTGCCAACACTTACAACCCCACTTACGGCTCTTGGACGGGATTTGCCATCTCCGACAAGAAGGAAACCGACTTCATCGACTACACGACAAGCCAGTATAACAGTTGTGTAGGCCACGGCGTCGACAACTCCTCGCAATACGCAGTCTACTATTACAGCAGCTATGGACGCACGTCCGTGACCGAAGGAGAGGCTGTTAAGTCAGCCGATGGCCGTCCTTTTGAGGCACGGGGATTCTACGTCACCAATTCGGCTTGGAACGTATCGGCCTATACCATCGGCGATGGCATGACGGAAGGAGCATTTCATGACGGCGATTGGTGTAAGCTAACGGTCTACGGAGTGAAAGATAATGAAGTGAGAGGGAGCGTAGATTTCTACCTTGCTGACTATCGTTCGGATAATGAAACAGACCATTACTATGTGAAAGACTGGACATGGCTCGACCTATCGAAACTCGGAACTGTAGACCAGCTTAACTTTGAGGTGACGGCATCGCGCGCCAACGAATGGGGAACAACAACCCCGACCTACTTCTGCATGGACAATTTCAACGACCTGAACGGCTCATTAACAGGAATCTCTAACACTGGAAAGCCTTGCACAACCTACGAGGTTGCCCGCTATCTGACTAACGGCACGCGCATCAGTGCACCTCAACCAGGCATCAACATCGTTCGTATGAGCGACGGTACAACCCACAAGGAATGGATCAAGTAGGCGCTTCCTCCTTTTGAGAAAGTGAGAACAGACATTTACAAGAATCGGCCATAGAGGACTATTTCCCGTTAAATCCTCTATGGCCGACTTATAATGGCTAAACCTTTCAGCCACTTGACTGCTGCTTGAAGCCTCAAGTAGCGTGGCTGTAGTGCCCGCCTCTGATAGGTGACGGCTATGGCTGGCGGAGCATCTCCACGTTTACCGTAATGCTGTTCTGATTATTTTCTCCCCATTGATAGGTCACACCGCCGCCGATACGGTCCATGGCACGATGGTAAGCGTAGGAAGGCGCGTAGCCCCATGGACGATAACCGTAGCCTGCCCAGCCGTAACCACCCCAATAGGGTGCGCTAAAAGCAGTATATCCATACCCACAATAAGGCAATATATGATTGTTGTTGATGGCCTTCTGCACATAGACGTAGCCACTCCAGTGCTCATTCCACCGATAGCCAAGGAGCGCATTGATGCCCCCCGTGGTGTAATTGGTGCCCGCATACGTGCAGTTATTGATGTAGCCACCGATGGCCAAGGTTGCTTTTTTGGAAAGGTTGGTGACATACATAAGCGTCACATCCTGTGAGAAACCGGCTCCATTGCCGCCCATTCCTTTTCCAAAGTTGGCAAAGACAGATGCCCCGATATTGACATTCAGCCCCTTATGCAATCGCCATGAGCCGAATCCGCCGCCGTAGCCATAGTACCAAGGGTCGTAAAGATACGGATCGTAGTAGTCATAGGGGCTTTGCACTTGTCCGTTTTCATCGATTGGGGGCAGAACATAGTCTATTTGCGCTTGCTCCTCGCGCTCCTCAGCCAACTGATGGGCATAGGCTTTTTCCGCTTCCGAAGGTTCACGCACCCCTTGTAGCTGTGGTGATTCGATGGGTTGCACGCTGCTTTCAAAGGCTGTTGAGTCGGCCTTGCTCTGCGCCAATGCCACAGCGGGCGTGCTTAGGAGCAGACAATAGAGGATTATAGAGCTTTGAATCTTCATACCTTATAATATTTCTATCTATGCAAATTTAGGAGTTTAGGCGTGAACAGCCAAGGAATTTAAGCAACTTTATCATTTTTTGCCAGCTCCATTTCAGCCGCATTTACTATCTTTGCAGCCATATCAACCCATAAAGCAGAAGACTATGAGAAGACTGTTGATTATGTTATCAGCCGCCATATTGGTGGGAACACCCGCTTGGGGACAACAGACGAAGAAGCGGCAGACGCTGGGACAGAAGATAAAGAAGACTTGGCGCAAGGGCACCAAGGAGGTATCGGACGCCACTTACAACTTAGGCAAGGAGCTGGGTATCAGCTCTGGGGCCAAGAGAGGAGAGGCAAAGGTGAATGGGACGTATTATATGTATCTCTATACTGCCAACGTCTATCACGGATCGGACAGTGGAAAGCTGATAGGAGAGACGGAGAAGATTTTCAAAAAGAGATATCCTGCGGTGAAAATCCTTAGTTGTGTCATCCCACAAACGGACTGGGAGGTGACAGAAGAGGAGCAAGACGGCAACGTAGTGGGCTACCGGAGGACACTATTCTGCTATGTTCTGGGCAAAGATGGTGCTGATGGCTACATCAATGCGAAGTTCACCTACGAACAATACCGCCCTGCCGGCGGAGCGGAGATACCTGTTCAGGGGAAATGGCCGGAGTGGACGCGCACTGATGTGATACCTGCCAAGGACTATTGGGAGCTGGTCACCAAATAACAATCACTGATAATGAATTTTTTGCAACGCATCTTCGGGTCGGCTGAGGAAGACCCAGAGGAGAAGAAAAAGGAAACAGAGGCGCGCAATTTTGATGCTTTGAAGTATGATGGCATAGCCGCTCTCAAGGCGGGCAAGCTCGACTATGCGGTCACTTGTTTTGAGCACGCCTTAAAACTGAGGGAAGATTTGGAGATTCATGACCATCTATCCGTGGCCTTCATTCACCAAAACCAGTTGCCAAAGGCTATAGAAGAACTCCGCATTCTGGCGGAAGCACAACCCGATAACCAGGCAGTGTGGGTAAGAATGGCACGCATCTGCTACATGATGGAGGACTATGACGAGATGGCTGAGGCTTGCGAGCAGGCCGAAAGCATCGACTCCAGCAGTGCCGACGTGCGCTATCTCTTTGCCGAGGCACGCCAAGGACAAGGTGATAACGAAACAGCGGTTGCGCTTTTGGGCGAAGCGATAGAGCGGGACGAGCAGTTTGGCGCAGCATTTCTGCTCCGTGGACAGATCTTGTTGGAGATGGGACGACTCGAAGAAGCTGAGACTGATGCCGATTGGCTGCTCGAACACGCAGTGCCAGAGGAGGACATCGTACTTCTCAAAGCACGCATTGCCCACAAGAAAGGCGACGCGGCAAAGGCCGTGGAGTGGTATGGGCGAGTGATAGACACCAATCCGTTCTGCATAGCAGCCTTCCGCGAACGTGCAGTTGTCTATCACGAGATGGGCGAAGCATCGCTGGCTGAGGCCGATGAGGCTACAGTCGACGAGCTGGAGCCCCAAAACCTGACCGATGTCAGCGATGGTCAGTCGGCCGAGGGCATAGAGGAGAAGACCAGGCAAGCCTATAAGAACACGTTGAACCCCTTTGGACTGTAAAAGACCTATGTCACTCTCGCTGTTGCCTCTTAACCTTCCACTCAACAAAATGCTCCCCCGCATCGTCATAGCAGGCCCCTGCGCTGCCGAAACGGAGGCGCAAGTGATGGACTCGGCACACGCCCTGGCTGCCCTTGGATGCAAAATCTTCCGTGCAGGCGTATGGAAACCGCGTTCAAAACCTGGTATGTTCGAGGGCAATGGCGTGAGCGCAATGCCGTGGCTGAGGCGGGCAAAGGAAGAGACGGGGATGCTCATCGCCACTGAGGTCGCCACACCAGAGCATGTGGAGCTGTGCCTTCGCCACGGCATTGACTTGCTATGGATAGGTGCGAGGACTTCTACCAACCCGTTTGCGATGCAGGCTTTGGCCAATTCCTTGCAAGGAGTGGACATCCCTGTGCTGGTAAAGAATCCCGTCAATCCCGACATAGAATTGTGGATCGGGGCACTTGAGCGACTGAATCAGGCGGGGGTGCGTCGTCTGGGGGCGATACATCGCGGCTTTTGCAGCTATGGCGAAGACCAGTATCGCAATGCACCGATGTGGCCTATCCCCATAGAGCTGCGCCGCAGGTATCCATCGCTTCCCATACTCTGCGACCCCAGCCACATAGGAGGCAGCCGTGAACTGATAGCCCCGCTTGCCCAGCAGGCGATGGACTTGGGATTCGACGGCCTTATGGTGGAGTGTCATTGTCATCCCGATGATGCCTGGAGTGATGCCCGACAGCAAATCACGCCCGAAATGCTCCAAAAGATTCTCTCACAGCTGGTCATCCGCAATTCAGAAGGGACGGATGGGGGCCAGATACAACGACTTCGCGATGGAATTGACGCGATAGACCACCAGTTGGTGACGCTACTTGCACAACGTATGCGCGTCTGTCGCGAAGTAGGCCGGTACAAAAAAGAAAACAGTGTCACTGTCCTGCAACCCGACCGATACCAGAGTCTGCTGCTGGAGCGTAGGGAAGAGGCGCAAAAATGTGGGCTAAGTCCCGATGCAGTGGCACGTATCTTTGAATTAATCCATGAGGAAAGCATACGTCAGCAGCTCGACATCATCAACGACAAGTAGATGGCGGGGCGCACTGTTGCTCTTGTTGGGGCTTTGGGGGGCTCTGTATGCCTCAGCACAGGGTGTCCGGCTGACGGTGGTGGAGCTGAATGTTGAGAACTTATTCGACACACAGCACGACTCGCTGAAGCTGGATGAGGACTTCTTGCCTACGGGAAAGTACCGCTGGACACGCTATCGATACTGGCAAAAGCTCAACCGTATAGGACAGACGCTCGTAGCTTGCGGTGCCGACTCGGCCCGATGGGAGCTTCCCGACTTGATTGCGCTCTGCGAAGTGGAGAACGACACCGTGCTTCGCGACCTTACCCGCCGCTCATTGCTGCGTCGTGCGGGCTATGAATATGTGGTGACCGACTCACCAGACGAGCGCGGTCTGGATGTGGCGCTGCTTTATTCGCCATTTACTTTTCGCCTGATTTACTCTGACACCTTGCGTATCGCACCGCCACGGGGCATATTCCGCCCCACACGCGACATACTTCATGCATGTGGTGAGCTGATTACTGGCGACACACTCCACGTCTTTGTCGTCCATGCTCCGAGTCGTCGGGGAGGTGAACGCCCCTCGCGGCCTTATCGTATGGCCGTGGCACGACGTGTGGCCGATGCCATCGACACTCTTTCCTTGTCACATCCCACGGCGAAAGTACTCGTCATGGGCGACTTCAATGACTATTACGACTCGCCCGCCTTGCGCTTCCTGGCTTCAAAGGGGCTGACAGACGTGAGTGACACGGCCGTAGGAGCACATGGAGCACGCGCCACTTATCGCTATCAGGGGCTTTGGGCAAGCCTCGACCATATTCTGGTAAGCAGCAATCTCCTACCTGCTGTCCGTGCATGTGTGGTTGTCGATGAGCCGTTTCTGCTGGAGTCGGATGAGAAATATGGGGGTGTTAAACCGCGACGTGGCTACTATGGACCGCGGTTTAACAATGGATATAGCGACCATCTTCCCCTTGTGTTGCGCCTGGAAATTTAATTATGGGTGCGTTTTCTGTTCTTCTTCGCCTGAAATACGGATGATCATTGTACATTAAGTAACCCTTTGAAAATCAAAGGGTAACAAATCCTATTATCTTTTCGTCCTTAACACCAAAATTTTTAATTTATTTTTCCGTAGTTTTTAATTTATTTTTCTGCGATTTTTAAATTAAAAATCTGGGAATTAAAGTCTGAAAAGCAAAACGATACTGTCTCTGCCACCCAAGTAAAGCATTGGCAATGGGTGACAACACGGCATTTAACCCAAATCTGTCAACTCTCAGAAGCAATACAAGACCTTCTGACAGGCATCATGGCACAAAAAGGATAGCCTCGCCATCAATTCATGCCACGTGCCTTGTAGACAAGCTCTTTGGCTGCATTAATCTCCTGAAATTTTCGTTCCGCCGACTTTCTCACATCCTCGCCAAGTGCGGCCACTCGGTCGGGATGGTGCTTCAGAGCCATTTTGCGGAACGCTGCCTTCACCTCATCGTTGGTGGCTGTCGGGGCGACACCAAGCACCTTGTAGGCCTGAGCGAGCTGGTCGGCATCGCTTTCCTCACGGGATTCACTTTCTCTGCCGCTATCGAGGTTGAGCATCGCAACCACCTCGGAGGGGTCTATGCCCATGTGTCCAGCTACCTCCTGTAGTGCACTCACCTCCTCTGGAGGCACTACGCCGTCGGCTTTAGCGATATTGACCAGATAATAAAGCAACTGGAGGCGTACACTCTCGCTGGTGTTGGCGCGTATCTGGTAGCAACTCTTGAGGATTTCCCGCTTGAAGTTGTCCATTCCTCGCTCCTTCTGCATCTCAAAGAGGCGCAGGAGTATCTCGTTGCCTTGCGAGACAGCCTGTTCACCGAAGCTCTGTCGGAGAAAATTGCGCACATATTCCATCTCAGAGTGCATCGCCCTCCCATCGGCACGGATGATATAGGAAGAAAGAACAAGCAGAGAAAAGAGGAAAGAGTTGCGCTGCTCGCTCAGATCATCACCCACACTGGCATCCCCATAACTTCTATTTTGCGATGACGCATCGCTGGCACTGAAAGCATCGTCAAGAAGTTTGCCTATACCAAAGCCCAAGAATCCGCCCAGAGCGCCTCCTGCTGCAAAGCCCAGTGCGCCACCAATCCATTTCAACACACGCATATTACATTCGTTCTTTCTATTGATTAAACTACATTTCTATTGATGAATATAAGGCAAACAGACAAAAAGAAAGCATATTTCCAAACGACTGAGTGCAGCTTATCTTATGCAAAGATAACGCAAACGAGCGCAATGAGAGCTTGCTCTCTGATTGCCGAGTGCAGCTTATCTTATGCAAAGATAATGCAAATTTCGCAAGCTACATCATTGATCAAACAAAAACAGCCAGAATAACAAACTTTTCAATGAAGAAGTTTCATGGCGTAGGGGACCAATATTAGCGGATTCTGTCGATGAAAAGACCCACAGACATGTTATTTTACAACCTTGTCCGTAACCCGAATGATAGGATTAACGACACAAAACATCATCTTTATTTGTCAAATATTATCATAGTCGGGAAGGTTCTCCAAAAATAAATATTTTTGATGGGCATAATCCATCTTGCAAACATAGGTCTGCATGCCATTGCTCACTACGAGGTAATCGACGTGAAGCAGCATATTGTAGACACTAATCTGGTCGAAAACCTTCTGCGTGATACATATATGCGGAGCCTTGTACTCCACAATCATCCGTGCATGGAGGCGGTTGTCATAGAGCACGCTGTCGGCTCTGACACTCTTGTCGCCAATCATCAGTCGCACCTCATTGGCCAACAACGAAGCTGGATAGCCCTTGTGGGCAGTGAGGAAGTGGACAAAATGTTGGCGCACCCATTCCTCCGGTGTGAGTGCTACATAGCGGCGGCGAAGCATATCGAAGATTTTCTGCCTGCCCCCCTCAGTCTTTAAGCGCACAGGATAGGGTGGAAGATTGAGCTTTATCATCTTAAAAATTTTGCTGTACCACTGTTTATCATTACCTTTGCCGAGGATAGCACTGCTCAAGTGAGGCGGAGCTAAGTCAGCCCTTGAACGGAGAAAGCTGTCCAAAGAAAAGGTGGTTGACCGTTAATCCAAGGGAATCATTTCCTGACAGAAACGGTTTCCGCTTTCTTATCTGCAAAGGTACAAAAAAAGAAAGACTATCCTTCAACGATAATTTCTTTTCTAACAATTAAGCATCCAAACAATACTTTCATGGCAACAAGACAAGGCACGGATTTTATCAACATCATGGGCGAACTGAAAGCACACCGTTTTCGTCCCATATATCTATTGATGGGGGAGGAGTCTTACTACATAGACCAGATTGCCGACTACCTTACCAAAAATGTACTCAAGCCGGAAGAGGTCGACTTTAACCGAACCATCTGCTTCGGCAACGATACAACGGCAAGTCAGATCATGGACATCGCTCGTCGATATCCCATAATGGCGGAACGCCAGCTGGTCGTAGTCAAAGAGGCACAGAACATCAAACAGCTGGAACCCCTGGAGAAATATTTAGCCAACCCAATGCCTACGACTATCCTTGTATGGTGCGTAAAGAACGGAAAAATAGACGGGAGAAAATACAAAAAACTCCTGACGCTGGCCAATTCTGTAGGGGTTGTTTTTGAAAGTAAAAAACTTTACGAAAGCATGATTCCCGCTTTCATCCGAAATTATGTAAAAAGTTGCGGTGCCAGCATTGAAGAAAAAGCGTGCCAGATGATGGTTGAGAACATCGGTTCGGATCTCAACCGACTGACATCTGAAATAGATAAGGTGATTATTTCATTGAAAAATAGCGACAAACTAATAACTGATGCTATCGTAGAAAGAGAAATCGGAGTGAGCAAAGATTTCAATGGATTTGAATTGAAAGATGCCTTGGTTAATAAGGATGCACTAAAAGCAAATCGGATTATCAATTATTTTAACAATAAACCACAAGAGGGGAACGTCGTTAGGTTGATGCCTCTCATCTTTAATTACTTTCAAAACCTGATGATTGTCTATTACACATCAGGTGAAAAGAATGAACGCGGCATTGCAGCAACGCTTGGATTGAAGGGAACTTGGGGAGCAAAGGACTATATTACAGGGCTACGAAACTTCTCTCCCGGCAAGGTGATGGGCATCATTGCAAAGATCAGAGAAACGGATACAAAGCTGAAAGGCATCGAAAATTCCAGTACACAACCAGGAGAACTGATGAAAGAGCTCGTTTTTTACATCCTCCACTGAACTTTCGACTGCATTTTTGGCCCAAAAATGCGCTGTAATTCGCCTTCAAACGGTAAAAACTGACCTATCTTGAGCTGTTTGGAGGCATTTTTTAATGCCTGATTTTAGCCTCAACACCGTCTTTTTCAGAGATTTATATTCTCTAAACCCTCTCATTTTCGTAATATTTAGGAGCTGATGAATCACTGCTCGTGAATTTCTCTTGCGTGCAGGTTTTCGTCCTAAATAGACCACAAAATTTTATATTTAACCTTATTTAGCTATCAATGCGAGGCGAACGAAGTTTTACTTTACTAAAGTTTTACTTCATAAATAATCTATTTATAAATTCGTTTCTTCGTTTTTAGCTATAACAACAATGCTGCAATTACATTTATAATCGCATATATTTGTATTCGTAAAAGCAAAGTTATATATATACTTAGTTCGCATCTATGTATAACATACTAATTACCAGTGATTTATAAGAATATAAATTAAATGGATTTAATAAATAAATGAGAATCGATTAAATACCCATTGGTAATTCTAAAATATTCGATGATAATGACTTTTATACCAAATTGATAAACAAAAAGATAAATATAACTATTAAATTTATGCTTATTAGGGCTTTGGTTAAATAATTAGACCATCCCTATCTGCTGATTTAGAAAATAAAAATTAGTTTCCCGAAACCTCTTGTGTTTTCGCTTTGTAAAACAAAACAGTCTGGATTATATTTTAATAAATCCATTTGGCTAATCAAAAAAATAGGTTTACCTTTGTAAAATCAACGAGTACGCAAAGAAATACCTCAAAAATCATGGATGAACAAGGAATGAGAGCGCGAATTCAGCAGCTCATAACGCACCAGCACATGAATCGGCAGAGTTTCGCAGAGCATATTGGCGTGTCGCCCGCATCGCTTAGTCAGATTCTGAATGACAAGCAAAAGCCAACCCTTTCCATCGTCATCGCTATCACCAATCGTTTTCCAGCACTTCGATACGACTGGTTACTGGATGGTAAAGAACCTATGTTCAGCGATGGCACCACCTCGGAGAAGCTGTCCTCTCCCCCATCGCAACAAGGCAAAGGAGCACAGTCATCTGCCATTAGCAACCCTTCTGTTTCACAATCAAACGGAAACACATTGTTCGACAGCCATTCCGCTCAAGGTGGAGGAACCACACCGCAAGTGCAAGTAAAATATATTGATAAACCGCAACGCAAAATCACAGAGATTCGCATCTTCTATGACGATCAAACGTGGGAGACTTTTGTTCCCAAAAAATAGTCGAAAACCAGCAATTCAAGGGGCGTTTTATTCACGAAATAATTTAGAATATATTCTTACATTATTTTTTCTTTCAAGCCAAGATAATTTTTCGAGAAAGCGAAACTGGCAACAAGTCTACGCCACGAGCGCCATCCTATATTAAGATGCAAAGCCGATTTCATTTCAATTGGCTTTGCATTGCATTGGAAATACCGCATTTTTCATTACGCGCTGAAAATCAATTAGTTAGCAGAAGAACCTATCAAAGGATGCCACAAATAAAATATATCAACAAATTCAGAACTCTTAAATGATGCTTTCCCGCCTCTCCGCGCGTTCCTTATTATATAAGTTTCAGCCTGGAAAAAGTATTTCCCCATTCCTTTGCACTTTTATGTTTTTTCCCTATCTTTGCATAAGCTAATCGGCATTCGGCAATTAGAGAGCAAACTCTCACTGCGCTCATTGGCATTAGCTTCGCATAAGCTAAGCGGCACTCGGCAATTAAAGAGCAAATGATATTCATCATCCCCTGCGTTGTCATTGCAATAGAATAACTATCACTCAAAGATGAAGAAATATATCCTCGACCTTCGGGTCGTTTGCCTTCAGCATTTCAACGACAAGTACGTCCTTCTCAAACTGTCGTCAGATGAAAAGCTCCCCGCAATGCAGCCGGGACAGTTTGTCGAAGTTCGTGTGGACAGTTCACCAAGCACCTTTCTCCGTCGTCCCATCTCCATCAATCTGGTTGACTACGACCGCAACGAACTATGGCTTTTGGTTGCTGTTGTGGGTGAGGGAACGCGACATATCGCCTCCCTTCAGGAAGGCGACACGCTGAATTGCATCCTTCCTTTGGGCAAAGGATTTACGATGCCGAAGACGAAGGACGACAAATGGCTGCTCATTGGTGGCGGTGTAGGTGTCGCCCCCCTGCTTTATTTTGGTCAAGAGATCGTCCGAATGGGAGCAAGCCCCACTTTTCTCTTAGGGGCGCAAAGCCAGAAAGACCTGCTGGAACTGGACGATTTCCGCAAGTTAGGTACGGTATTGATCACCACCGAAGATGGGACGGCAGGCGAGAAAGGCTTTGTCACCAACCATAGTATATTTCAACGTGAGCAATTTGACCAGATAGCCACCTGTGGTCCCAGTCCAATGATGAAAGCCGTGGCCCGTATGGCCAACGAATTGGGCATACATTGCGAGGCTTCTCTCGAGAACATGATGGCCTGTGGTGTCGGTGCTTGCCTCTGTTGCGTGGAGAAGACCACAGAAGGCAATCTCTGTGTCTGCAAGGAAGGACCCGTATTTGACGTAAAACGGCTACTCTGGTAAACGCCATACGACCGAAGAGCAGAACTGAAGACACGATGTGATCGAGTTTATCAAATTCCATTATTGTACGAAAAAATCATATTCAGATGGCAAACCTTAATGTAAAGATAAATCATTTGCACCTAAAGAACCCTGTAATGACCGCCTCAGGCACATTCGGCTACGGCCTTGAGTTTGCCGATTTCGTCCCTCTCGACGGCATAGGCGGCATTATCGTCAAGGGAACAACGCTCCATGCGCGCGAAGGCAACAACTATCCGCGTATGGCAGAAACCCCTATGGGAATGCTTAACTGTGTGGGACTACAGAATAAGGGCGTGGACTATTTTGCCGAACACATCTATCCTGAGGTTAAAGACATCGATACCAACATCATTGTCAACGTCAGCGGAGCCACACCAGAGGACTATGCGGAGTGTGCGGCACGCATCAACGCACTCGAACGCATCCCTGCCATAGAACTGAACATCAGTTGTCCGAACGTGAAAAACGGAGGAATGGCCTTTGGTGTCACTCCTTCGGGGGCGGCATCGGTAGTCAAGGCTGTGCGCGCAAGCTACGACAAGGTGCTCATTGTGAAACTCTCACCTAACGTGACCGACATCACAAGCATCGCAAAAGCCTGCGAATCCGAGGGCGCAGATGCCGTATCGCTCATCAATACCCTTTTGGGAATGTCCATAGACATAGAGCGACGCACCCCTAAATTGAGCATTCGCACCGGTGGACTGAGCGGGCCAGCCGTCAAACCCGTTGCGGTGAGGATGGTATACGACGTGGCTCGTGCCGTCAAGATACCCGTCATAGGTTTGGGAGGTATCATGACTGCTGAGGATGCCATTGAATTCATGATGGCAGGAGCCACGGCCATCGAGATTGGTACGGCCAACTTCATCGACCCTACCGTCACCATCAAGGTGCGCAACGGCATCAACGACTGGCTCGACCAGCATGGTTGCCACTCCGTGACCGAGATTATCGGTGCAGCACAGTAAACTGAAAGAAGCCGCTTATAAGCCAAACAAACGGCTATATTTCATAAAAGGACAGCCCCGTCACGACTGAGGGGGCTGTCCTTTTTGCATTCTATTTGTTGACCATTTCTTTCCTTCACTTCGCTCACCTGTCATCTTTCCGACCTTTTATCATCTCAATCAACGACAAAATCAGTAACTTTGCGTTAGTAATTCCGCACGGACTTCCTTTTCAGGAATCCTTGTCGGAAAAGAAAAAGCGTACACACTTATAATTTAAAACAAAGACAATGGTACAGAAAACTTTCAAAGTGAGTGGCATGAGATGCCCGAATTGTAAGACAAAAGTAGAGAATGCAATACGCACCGTGGCCGGTGTACAGACGGCAGAAGCCAACCTTTCCGCTGCTAACGTGACGGTTGGTTACGACGAAAACATCGTAACCCCTCAAGCTCTCAAGAATGCCGTAGATCAACTGGGGCGTTTTGAGCTGAGCCTATGAAGCGCACCATCCCCGTTGTTGGCATGGCCTGTGCGGCCTGCTCTGCCAATGTGGAGCGCCGACTAAGCAGCCTGCCTGGTGTCAATTCTGCCTCTGTATCGCTTGCGGGACGCTCCGCGCTCATCGACTATGATCCATCGGTCATCTCTCTCAAGCAGATGAAAGAGCAAATCAATGACATCGGCTACGACCTTGTCATCGAAGAAGGACGAAGTGTGGCAGCCATCGAGCGCCGCGCCTACACCATGCTTCGCAGGCGCACGCTTCTTTCGTGGATACTCTCGCTATTCGTCATGGCCGTTTCCATGCACTGGATAGACGTTGATGACACCGTCTCCACCAACAACCAGGTTGCTCTGCTGCTCTCGTTGGCCAATCTGATTCTCTGTGGGCGCAGATTCTACACCTCGGCCTGGAGGCAACTGCTCCACCACACGGCCAATATGGATTCGCTCGTAGCGCTCTCCACCGGCATTGCTTTTCTCTTCTCGGCTTTCAATACCTTTTTTGGCGAGGCTGTATGGGGCGCACACGGCATTGAATGGCACACCTATTTCGACGCTTCTGCCATGATCATCACCTTCGTCCTCACCGGACGACTGCTCGAGGAGAAAGCCAAGGACGGCACGGCATCATCCATCCGGCAGCTCATGGGAATGCGCCCAAAGACCGCGCGCATCCTCTCCGACGGCCAATTGGAGGAAGTTCCCATCGCCACAATAGAGGAAGGCGATGTGCTTGAGGTTCGCGCCGGCGAGAAAGTTCCTGTCGATGGCGAGGTCTTGTCAGCTGAGAGCTTCATGAATCCATCCGCTGCCTACGTGGATGAAAGCATGATTACTGGCGAACCCACTCCCGCCGAGAAGCGGAAAGGGGACAAAGTGCTCGCAGGGACCATCCCCTCACAAGGCAAGCTCCGCATTCGGGCGCGCCAGATAGGCGAGCATACCGCCCTTGCCCATATCATTCGCATGGTGCAGGAGGCACAAAGCTCCAAGGCTCCCGTGCAACGGGTCGTCGACAGGGCCGCCCTTGTCTTCGTGCCTATCGTAGGAACCATCTCGTTGCTTACGTTTCTGCTCTGGTGGGGACTTGGCGGCAATGCGATGCTGCCTCAAGCCATCTTGTCTGCTGTCGCCGTGCTTGTCGTTGCCTGCCCTTGCGCCATGGGACTCGCCACACCTACCGCGCTGATGGTGAGTATCGGCAAGGCCGCCCAGCAGCAAATTCTTGTCAAGGATGCCACTGCGCTGGAGCGGTTGCGCAAGATTGACGCCCTCGTTACGGACAAGACGGGCACTCTAACCATTCCCCGCCAGGACATCGACTTCACCAAAGCCGACCAGTTGCCACCGGAAGACCGCGAGCAGCTCAAGCCTCACGCCCGTGAAGCGGTGGGACTGCTCCACAAGAAGGGCATCGAGGTCTATATGATGAGCGGCGACAAGGACGAGGCAGCAAAGTACTGGGCCACGAAAGCGGGCATCACCCACTACCATAGTGGCGCATTGCCACAAGACAAGGAAGACCTCGTGCGCCAGTTGCAGGGCCAAGGCAGGACCGTGGCAATGGTTGGCGACGGCATCAACGACACACAGGCCCTCGCCCTTGCCGACGTAAGCATCGCCATAGGGCATGGAACGGACGTGGCCATGGACGTGGCGCAAGTCACTCTCCTGACCGACGACCTTCGCGCATTGCCCGAAGCAGTGGATTTGAGTCGCCGCACGGTGCACATGATTTGGCAGAACCTCTTCTGGGCATTCATCTACAACATCGTCTGCATCCCCTTGGCGGCCGGCCTGCCCTACCTTTTCGGCATCAATTTCCAAATCACCCCGATGTGGGCATCAGCCCTCATGGCCTTCTCCAGCGTCAGCGTGGTGCTCAATAGTTTGCGCCTACGGCTAAAATAGGCCGCCTTCAACACAGTTTTTAGCACCAGCATGGCCAATCCAACGGCACATCAACACACTAAAAGATTGTTGATGTGCCGTTTTCTCTTAGTTGCTCTTCTTCATCCTCCCCTGCCTTATTAAGCAGATTTACACACGAATCCCACACTCCAACATCATGTTTCCCTTACCTTCAATAGCCCACACCCATCCTCATATTGGCACCATCGCAAGAAGACGTATAACTTATTGATAGACAATCTATTAGAAATCAAGATTATTTTTAAATTAAAAATCCAGAATTTTTAATTTATTTTTCTCAGCTTTTTAATTTAAAAATTATTAC
>DLLX01000047.1 GCA_002479145.1 Prevotella sp. UBA7551
TAGCTGCAATGTGGGTTAAAACCACGAGACCCATGTTCTGAAAAATAAAATGATTTGTAATGTGTTGATAAATAGTTTGATACGTCTCTTTTCCAGAAACGTTAGATGTCCTGTTCTAAAAGGTCTATATCTTGTTTGTGTCATCGTTATATGCTTGTGCTTTAGATAAGTTTTTATGCAACAATCGATTTTCCTTTCACTCTTAAAATCTTTTCAAAAAATACCTTTGTTTTGTGTTTGATGAGAAAAAATGATTAAATTTGCAAGAGTTTTCAATAGACTGTATTATGAGAAAAGCGATTAAACCGGGGTTGTTTGCCCAAGACCATAGTAATTCAAGTCGTGATTATACCAAGCCTTCAGTTTGGGGGAAGAATCAGTTTAACAGCTCTTTTCCTGCTTCCTTGGTTGCTTATATGTTCTCAAAGCGTATTGCTCCAGTCTATTTATGTACTGACAAGCGTTGTAAAGTGGTTCATCAGTATATACAAGGCGACACTCTTTTTGGCATCAATCCTTTGGCTAAAAACGCATTTTATAATTTTGAGGCGGGATATTCTGCCTTTGACAAGTACTATACAGGGGACAGGGAGACGATAGATTTGGTAATGATAGACTCCCATGAGAGCAAAGAGCTGATAGGACTGGAGGTGAAATTGACCGCATTGCCGGACAACACGACCAAAAATAAAGGCGATGAGGGATACAGTTGTGAGATAGTAGTCCGTCCGCCCACGATTTGCTTTCTGGCTTGTACCATTTGTAAAAATTACGAGGGAGATAGAGGTCGCAATCGTTTGAAGAAACTTCTTGGTGTTGTTCCTAAAATCAAACACTGGGAAGATGTGGACAATGTGCTTCCTTATTATAGTCAGATATTGCAAGCAGTCATGTCTGTTTCAGCCGATTTGTGTCAAAATCAGACACCGCTTATAGTGCAGCCTGTATGGAAATCTGTGGGAGGGCGAGGCGTTTTGGCTGAGGACTGTCTTGATGTTTTCGTTTGGTCTAACCTGGCTGTAATTCAGATGTTTTGCCAACAGCAGAGTAAAGTGGAGATTACCCGCCACATGCGCACTATTATTTGGCTCTATCGCATTCTTTTTGAATATGTCACATACGGTCAGTTCGATTATGTAGCCATTATCAAGGAGCTTTCTTATGGAAAGGCCAATGACAAAGCTTTTGCTATTTCTGGCAATGTGAGTCATCCGTTTTTGGCTTGTGACGAGCTGACACATCCGCGAATTAAGAAGAGCGAGATAAAAAACATAATATTAGGTGGTGGTCAAAATTATTTAAGTCCGGAGCGAAGATTTGATGCGGTGATAGTAAACAGCCCCGAATTGTTTGTGTAAAGGAAGATTTTATGAATGTTATTGATTTGTTCTGCGGTTGCGGAGGGCTTAGCTTGGGCTTTCAAGAAGCTGGTTTCAGTATCGTTTCCAGCTTTGATAATTGGGATGCTGCGACTGATGTTTATCGCCTCAATTTCCAGCATCCTGTGCATAAGGCCGACTTGATGGAAGATGAAAAGGTGGTGCCCATTGTGCGTAACTATCACCCCGATATGATAATTGGCGGCCCACCTTGTCAGGATTTCAGCTCGGCTGGGTGCAGAAATGAGAATGGCGGACGCGCTATTCTGACCGTTAAGTTCGCCCAGATAGTGTCAGCGGTACGCCCCCAGTGGTTCGTCATGGAGAATGTGGCCAATATTGTGAAATATACGAAGCTGTTTGAAGCCATGAACCTTTTCCGTCAGAGTGGATATGGTATATCGTGTGCGGTGCTGAATGCCGCGCTGTGTGGTGTGCCGCAGCGACGAAAACGCTTTTTTATGGTCGGTTGCTTAGGTAAACGTGATGGTTTTTTTGACGATTTTTTCAAGGAAGGGCTCTCGTCCCGGGAGATGACTGTGCGAGATTATTTTGGTAGTAGGCTCGGATTGAATGCTTATTATCGTCACCCACGGAGCTATGCTCGGCGAGGTGTATTCTGTATTGATGAACCTTCGCCCACGATTCGCGGTGTAAACCGTCCGATGCCCAGAGGATATAAGCTACATCACAATGACCCCGTCAGCACGTTGGAGGGCGTTCGTCCGCTTACAACATTAGAACGTGCGGAGATACAGACGTTCCCCTCGGACTTCATTTGGATAGGGAAAAAAACGGAAGTGGAGCAAATGATTGGCAACGCAGTGCCCGTCAAGCTGGCCGAACATGTGGGACGATTGATTCAGAAGTACATATCTAATAAGGGAAGTTGACGGCAGTGAGCGGCTATACAAATAGAGTAAGCCGCTATCGACCAGGCATTCACAACGTAGTTGGTAAATTGCTTTGTGCCGCTTGTATACTTTAAGTTTCATAGTTTTGTACCTTTTTCTTAACTTTGCGCACAACGCGATGATTTTGGATGATTGTAGCTCTTCTTTCTCCACTCTCTTCTTTTTCTGTTGTATATTCAAGATGGTGTCAGTTAGTCCACAGTATCTGCCGCAAAAGAACAGATTTTTGTGAGAATTGCGAAATAATTGCGTAACTTTGTAGCATGACTTACGCTGACATCATCCTTCCTTTGCCGCTGGAGGGCTACTTCACCTATTCTGTTCCCGACACGATGGCCGCCCGTCTTCAGGCAGGTTGCCGTGTGCGTGTGCCGCTTGGTAAGTCGAAAACCTATACGGGTATCGTGGCTTTCCTGCACGATCACGCCCCCGAGGGGCTGAAGGTGGGCAAGGACG
This sequence comes from Prevotella sp. UBA7551, assembly GCA_002479145.1. Classification (GTDB taxonomy): domain Bacteria; phylum Bacteroidota; class Bacteroidia; order Bacteroidales; family Bacteroidaceae; genus Prevotella. The sequence continues at coordinate 2,750 of DLLX01000047.1, forward strand.
GGGTCAAGTGCATTGCTGGAATGATGGACGATGCCCCCATTCTGCTGCCCGACCAACTGCGATTGTGGCAGTGGATAGCCGACTATTACCTTGCCCCCATCGGCGATGTCTACAAGGCCGCGCTGCCATCGGGTCTGAAGGCCGAGGAAGACTACCGTCCCAAGACGGAGCAATACGTGACCTTGGCCGACGACTACCGCTCACCGCAGGCCCTTCGCGCCGCCATGGCCATGCTTCGCCGCGCCTGGTCGCAGCAGAAGGTGCTCTCCTGCTATTTGCAAATGGCTGGAGCAGACGAGAGCCAGCCCCAACCCCAGCGCGAGATTACCAGTGAGGAACTGATGAACGAGAGCCACTGTACGGCCACCGTGCTCCGCCAGCTCGTCGGGCGGAAGATATTGCGGCAGTATGAGAAGGAGATAGGGCGCATTCCCCTTGGCGGCGCACCCCATCCGGAGCACGTCAAGGAGCTGAATGCGGCGCAGGAGGAAGCCTATCGGCAGATTCTCGAGCTTCAGAAGCAAAAGGACATCACGCTGTTACACGGAGTCACCTCGAGCGGAAAGACCGAAATATACATCCATCTCATCGACCGTGTGCTCCGCGAGGGTCGCCAGGCACTATTCTTGTTGCCCGAAATCGCCCTCACGGTACAGATGATGCAGCGGCTCCGCAATGTGTTTGGCGACCGTCTGGGCATCTACCACTCACGATACAGCGACGCTGAGCGCGTGGAGGTGTGGAAACGTCAGCTCTCCGACCATCCCTACGACGTCATTCTGGGCGCGCGGTCGGCGGTGTTCCTTCCTTTCCGCCGGCTTGGGCTGGTCATTGTGGACGAGGAACACGAGCAGAGCTTCAAGCAAATGGACCCTTCGCCGCGCTATCATGCCCGTTCTGTGGCCATCGTGCTGGCCAAGATGAGCGGTGCGAAGGTGCTTTTGGGCACTGCCACGCCCTCGAGTGAGAGCTATTGGAACGCCATGAAGGGCAAATACGGCTATGTCCGCCTGGACAAGCGGTATCAAGACATGGCCCTGCCCGCCGTGGAGGTGGTCGATGTCAAGGACTTGCGCCGCCGAAAGATGATGACGGGCAACTACTCGCCACGCCTCTTGGCCGCCATCCGTGGCGCCATTGCGGGGGGAAAGCAAGTCATCCTCTTCCAAAACCGCCGGGGCTATGCCCCAAGTGTGGAGTGTCACGAGTGCGGATGGACTCCGCGCTGTCCGCATTGCGACGTTTCGCTCACCTATCATAAGGTGACAGGGCTGCTGACGTGCCACTATTGCGGCTATGTGTCGCGCGTACCGGCGTGCTGCCCCAACTGCGAAAGCAAGGATATTCGTGGGCGCGGCTTCGGTACGGAGAAGGTGGAGGACGAGTTGCAAGCCCTTGTGCCCGAGGCAAAGATAGCGCGTATGGACTTAGATACGACGCGGACGAAGAACGCTTACGAGCGCATCATCAACGAGTTTGCCCAAGGCCAGACCAACGTGCTGGTGGGAACGCAGATGGTAACGAAGGGGTTGGACTTTGACAACGTGGCTGTGGTGGGCATACTCAACGCCGACGCGATGCTCAACGTGCCCGATTTCCGCGCCTACGAGCAGGCCTTTGCCATGCTTTCGCAGGTGAGCGGCAGGGCAGGAAGGAAAGGCGGGCAGCGCGGCACGGTGATATTGCAGACGCGTCAGCCCGACTCGGAAGTCATTCGCCAGGTGGTCCACCATGATTACCGCTCGTTCTACGAGGCGTTGTTCGAGGAGCGGCGCGCTTTCCGCTACCCCCCGTTCTCGCATCTCACCTACATCTACCTGAAGCACCGGCAGGAGAAGACGGTCGAAACGGCATCGATGGAGATGGGCAGTCGGCTTCGCCAACTCTTCGGCGACCGCCTTCTGGGTCCCGACAAGCCAGCCGTGGCGCGGGTGAAGACGCTCTATATCCGCAAGCTGGTGCTCAAGCTGGAACTGGGAATCGACCTGCGGCGCATGCGGCAGTGCCTGCGCGAGGTGCAGTCGGAGATGCTCCGCTCCAAGATGTACGGTGCTCTGCAAATATATTATGATGTCGATCCGCTGTGATGGGGCATCTTCCTATTCGTCAAACCAATCACTATTGATAATGAAGAGAATAATTTCCTTATTGTGTTTCCTCCTGGCTGCTCTTGCGGGGCAAGCCCGGACGCGTGTTAATTTCGACGCCGACTGGCTCTTTCAGCTCGGCGACGACTCCACGATGGCTGCCCCTGCCTACGACGACAGCGGCTGGAGAAGGCTCTCTTTGCCCCACGACTGGGCGATAGAGGGCGATTTCTATGTCGGCAATCCCAGTGGGGCGAGCGGCGGAGCTTTGCCCGGCGGGGTGGGATGGTATCGCAAACACTTCCGCTTGGCGGCCGGAAGGTCTGATGAGCGGGTGACCATCACGTTTGATGGCGTCTATATGAACGCCACCGTCTATGTCAATGGCCATGCCTTGGGCACGCGCCCATACGGCTATTCCACCTTCGAGTATGACATTACTCCCTACATCGACAGGACGGGGGAGAACGTGCTGGCTGTCCGTGTCGACAATTCCGACCAGCCCAACAGCCGTTGGTACTCTGGATGTGGCATCTATCGCCATGTGTGGCTCACCACTTCGTCGCCCCTTCGTGTCGCCCAATGGGGTGTACATGCCGTCCCCAGTCTGCGGAAGGGCAACACATGGGAGGTGAAAGTGGATGTGGCATTGCAGAATGACGGTGCAAAGCCCCGTCAGTTGAGGCTGCGCCACCAGCTCATAGCCCCCAATGGGTGCGTCGTGGCCACGTGTGAGGGAGGCGCGAAGGGTCAGGTGCTCGTGGTGAGAAAGCCCGTGCTGTGGGACATTTACCAAGGCAACGTCTACCAAGTGGTGACGGAGGTGGTGGCCGACGGGCAGATTGTCGACCGCGTGAGTACCCCTACGGCTTTCCGCAGCTTCCGTTTCGATGCGAAGACCGGCTTCTGGCTCAACGGAAAGAACCTGAAAATCAACGGCGTATGCGAGCATCACGACCTTGGAGCGTTGGGAGCGGCCCTCAACGAGGATGCGCTCCACCGCAAATTGGTGCGACTAAAGGAGATGGGCGTGAATGCCATCCGCTGCAGCCACAACCCTCCAGCCCCCGAATTGCTCAACATGTGCGACACGATGGGGCTTGTGGTCATGGACGAGAGCTTCGATATGTGGCGGCGTAGGAAGACGAAAAACGACTATGCGCGGTTCTTTGACGAGTGGCATGAGCGCGATTTGTCCGACCTTGTGCGCCGCGACCGCAACCATCCCAGCATCATCGTGTGGAGCATTGGCAACGAAGTGCTCGAGCAATGGTCTGGTGCCGATGCCGATGAGCTGACCCTTGAGCAGGCCAACCTGATTCTCAATGCGGGTCACGATGCCTCCACGCTTGCCCATGGCGACGATATGTCGCCCAATTCGCTGCTCACCATCCATCTCGCTGAGATCATCAAGCGTTATGACACCACCCGTCCCATCACGGCAGGATGCAACGAGCCTTCGCCCGACAACCATCTTTTCAAGTCGGGAGCGATAGACCTGATTGGCTTCAACTATCACCATCAGTGGGTAAAAGATGTGCCAAAGAACTTCCCAGGCAAGCCTTTCCTCTTCACCGAAAGCGTGTCCGCACTGCAAACACGCGGCTATTACCGTATGCCTTCGGACAGTGTGTATGTCCTTCCAGCCCGTTGGGATCTCCCTTATACCGACCCCACGATGATGTGCTCGTCCTATGACAATTCCCATGCGCCCTGGTCATCGACCCATGAGGCCACTTGGGAGGTGGTGAAGCACACGCCTTACTGTGCGGGACAGTTTATCTGGACGGGCTTCGACTACCTTGGCGAGCCCACTCCCTACGGTTTTCCCGCGCGAAGCAGCTACTTCGGCATTATCGACCTGGCAGGATTCCCCAAGGATATTTACTATATGTACCAGAGCGAATGGACGAATAAGCCCGTACTCCACCTCTTTCCTCACTGGAACTGGCTTCCCGGCCAGACCATTGACATGTGGTGCTACTACAATCAGGCCGATGAGGTGGAGCTTTTCATCAACGGACGCAGCCAGGGTGTGCGCAAAAAGAAAGACGATCACCAGTATCACGTGATGTGGCGGGTGCAGTTTGAGCCTGGAGAGGTGCGTGTCGTGGCGCGAAAGCAGGGCGTTGAGGTGCGCTCCGAGACCATAAGGACAGCCGGCCCGGCCGAGAACATCCGTCTTTCTACCGATTATCGCGGGGAAAATACCCTCTTTGTCGCTGCCGAAGTGACCGATCGCAACGGCAATCTCTGCTCATTGGCCGAGAATGACATCCACTTCAAGGCCGAGAATGCTGACATCATTGGTGTCGATAACGGCAGCCAGTTCTCCACAGAGCGCTTCAAAGCCGACCACCGCAAGGCCTTCTTTGGCAAGGCTATGGTCATCCTGCGTGTCCAAGACAGCAGCAAGCCGGTGCGGATAAAGGCGGTTGCCGCCGACTTGAAAGAAGCTACACTGACGGAATCCGTACTCGGTGGAAGTGGGAAATAATACCATTTTGGTGAGGGAAAAGCAACAGGTCAACTCTGTATGATACCATTCAATTTCAATAACCGCGCACATTTGGCTGTTCTCCTGACCTTTCTTGGTTTGGGGACGGCCTGCGCCGATATTCCCGATGAGCAGCCCACGGTGGCTCAGTCGGGCTTCGACATCTCGTGGATCACCAATCCCGAGAAGGTGGACGACCACAAAGAGGCTGCCCATGCCACCTACATACCCTACGCTTCGACCGAGGAGATGCGCCAAGACACCAGCTATTATCGCCAGCCTTGGCTCATTCCCCAGAGCAGCGACTACCTATCGCTCAACGGAGTGTGGAAGTTTAAGTACGTTCCCGGCACCCCCGACGGCCCTGCCAATACCGATTCGCTCATCAGCAAGCCTTGTGGCGACAGCGGATGGGACGAGATCAGCGTGCCCTTGTCGTGGGAAATGGCCGGTTATGGCGCGCCCGTTTACACCAATGTGGGCTACCCATTCGTCTATAACCCACCCAAAGCCAACGTCGGAGTGGCCGAGGCGGGGGTGAAGGACGACAACGCGACGGGATTTTACAGCCGCACCTTCACGCTGCCCAAGGCTTGGAAGGACAAGCGAGTGTTCCTTCATTTCGACGGACTCTACTCCGCCGGGGTGGTTTGGGTCAATGGTCGCTACGTCGGCTACACCCAAAGTGCCAATACCGATGCCGAGTTCGACCTCTCGGGCGTGCTCCATGAGGGCGAGAACCAGCTCTCCGTGCGCGTCTATCGGTGGTGCGACGGCAGCTATATCGAAGGACAAGACATGTGGCACATGAGCGGAATCCACCGCGATGTGTATCTCTACGCCACCCCAATGGTAGCCGTGCGCGACCATTATGTGCTCACCGGCGGCCTGTTGTCGGAAGACGCCACGTCCGGAGCGATGCTATTGAACCTCACTGTCGACAACCGCGACGGCCGTAAAGCCAAAAAGACCATCGATGCCGTGCTCCGCGACGCACAAGGCCGGGAGGTGCAGCGCCGGCAGGTGGTCTATAAAGCCACATCGACCACCACCTCTCAGCTCCGCTTCGAGCTTAGCGGACTGCATCCCTGGACGGCGGAGACCCCCTACCTATATACTATTGAAGTATCTCAGCGCGACGCAAAGGGCAGGGAAGAGATGGCTTTCTCGACCAAATACGGCTTCCGCAACATCCGAAACGATGGGCACCATCTCACTATCAACGGCCAAAGGGTGCTCTTTAGGGGCGTAAACACGCAGGATACACACCCAGAATATGGTCGAGCCATAGACATGGAGACGATGCTCAAGGACATTAAGCTGATGAAACAGGCCAATGTCAACACCGTCCGCACCTCCCATTACCCCCGACAACCGAAGATGTACGCGATGTTTGATGCCTTCGGACTCTATGTGATGGATGAGGCTGATGTGGAATGTCATTATGCCGGGCAGCAAGGCGGCGACCTTTCTGACCGCCCGGAGTGGCGGACGGCCTACCTTGACCGCACCGAGCGCATGGTGCTGCGCGACAGAAACCATCCCAGCATCGTCTTCTGGAGCTTGGGAAACGAAAGTGGTGACGGCCGAAACTTTGTGGCTACCTATACCTTTGCGAAGGAAAACGGCGACGGAAGGCCCGTACACAGCAGTCCGTGGGGATTTCAAGGCACGCCCATCAGCGACCTCAACTCGCGCATGTATCCCACTGTAGCCGAGGCAAGGGGCTATGCCCACGCTCCAGCCTACGGATATGACCGTCCGATGATCTTCTCGGAGTATGCCCATGCCATGGGGCAAGCGGTGGGAAACCTGAAGGATTACTGGGACATCATCAAGTCCAAGGATAACGACTACATCATTGGGGGCTGCATCTGGGACTGGGTTGACCAGGCCGTTTACCGTCCCGAAGACCTCAAGCGCGGCTTGAAGGTGAAGAATGGATTCCACAACTGGGTGGCAGGCTACGACTTCAACTCCCCCGATTACGTTAACTTGGGCTTTCAAGGCAACTTTCTCAACAACGGCATCATCACTCCCGACCGTGCCTGGACGGCCAAGCTCGCCGAGGTGAAGGCCGTCTATGCACCAGTGGATTTCTCTGGATGGGATGCCAAGGCTAAGACTTTCACGCTCAAAAACGAGAATGCCTTCACCGATTTGGCCGACTATTGCACGCTGTCCTATCAGCTCTTGCGCGAGGGCCGTGTGGTGGAGGAAGGTCCGTTGGTGCTTCCTCGTGTGGCGGCAGGCGATGCTGTGACGGTCGCCGTGCCCTACAAAGCATCGTTGAGCAGCGATGCCGAGTATGTGCTTCACCTCGCCTTGCGTCAGAAGTCGGCTACAATGTGGGCGGATGCGGGCTACGCTATCGCCGAAAGTGAATTTGTCTTGCGCGAAAGACAGCCGCTTCCCGTGCACAATCCGGCTGACGGACGTGTAGAGTTGGACACCAAGCGTCACTTGTACAGTGGGAAAAACAAGGACGGCAAAGCCTTCACACTGCAGTTTGACGCCTCGGGAAAGCTTACCGACTGGACCTTCGACGGCAAGAAAATCATCGTCCAAGGTCCCGATTTCAACAGTATGCGTGACGTGGACAACGACCGCAGCCAGGAAATGCAGCAGATGACGATGGCCAGATCGGCTGAGACACGCATCGTAGAGGTAGGAGGCGATGCCAACCGGCGCACGATGACAGTGGAAGGCAGTGCGGTCAACTGTCGTTACACGTCACGCTATACCATCTATCCCGACGGTGTGGTTGACCTGCAGGTCACCTTCTCGCCCTCCGGCCCTACGCGAAGGTTGGGGCTGGGTATGGAGCTGGCTGATGGATTTGACCATGTGGAATACTATGGACGGGGACCCTGGTCCAACTATACCGACCGCATGACGGGGTCTTATCTTGGCCGCTACGTGACGACGGTGGACCAAATGATTGACGAGAACATCCACCCGCAAACCTGCGGCGACCATCAAGACTTGCGTGAGCTGATACTTGATAATGCCAATGGGCTGCGACTGACCGTCGACACGGAGGGGAAGGTGGCCTTCTCGCTCTCCCATTATGACGAGCAGCAGTGGTGTGACGTGTCCGATCAGCTTTGGCGCGACATCACCCATTGGTATGATCTGACCCGTCATGAATCGGTTTTTGCCCATTTCGACGCCTGGCAGCGCGGCTTGGGCAACAACTCTTGCGGCGGAGACAGCTGCCTTGACCAATATCAGTGTCCCACCAGTGGGCAGCTAACCTACACCTTGCGCTTTGCCCCCAGTGTGAAATAGGACGGCCTCAGCCATCCATCGCAATATCATACAGCATCCCCCATCGCTCAATCTGTATTTGACCGATGGGGGATGTTGTTTGTCCCTTCCTGTGAGTGCGTCTTGAGGGTGTGGCAATAGCGGCTTTATCCCAAATCGCTCATTAGAAAATTTCGCTTTCGTTTGCTCTTAAAATAGAGCAAAAGGTGCGTATTGTGTTTGCATGAAGATGCTATAATGATGGTATAGTCTACTATAACCTGACTTTTTGTACGAAAAAAATCTCTAATGACCGATTTGGGTTTAAGTACGCCAGCGCCATCTCCAGACGACCTTGCTTGCTCGACCTGTTGTTCACGTGGATCGTCACAGCCGGCTGCGTCACCACTGTGGTGACAACAGGGCGGCGACAGCCAGGGTAGTGCCGGCCGTGGCCATGGCGTCTGGGCTGGGCAAAAGCAGTGCCTACCGACATTACCATCAAGGCCATGAGCATTCCTTTCTCAATTGTTCTCAATTTCATCATAGCGGTTTCTCCTATTTATTAATGTTGTGGATTGTCTTTTTCCCGGATGTTGAGTCTTACGACAAATCTTCTTTCCTTTGTCTCGCCCTCGTTTTCATGGACGCTACAACTCTATGACCCATTCAATAGGAGAAAGTAAAATCAACGTGCACAAAAATCATGAAATGTCGATAGCGAGGGATATTTAGTCCCCGAGCTACTTTACCCAAATCGCACATTAGACTGAAATCAACAAAAACAGAAGAAGTTTCCTATCTATCCGCCCCTTGTCACTATTTCTTTCGGCATTTTGATGCCCGGAAGAGTTTCGCCTTGGCTCGTTTATGTCTTCAACACAAAAATACAAACTGCACGACATAAGCAGAAACAGGGACAAAATTTAATGACAGATTTGGGGTAAAGTGATGCCCTTCCGTTTTTGCCCGTAAAAAGTATTAGTAGAGGTTGTGTTTCCAAAGGCTTTGCCATCTCGGCCCTATTAGGCGCTAATATCGGCTGAATGACCATGCGATTCAGCCCCTTTTGCGGTCTGATTCAGCCCCTATTGCAGCAGTATTTTGCTTTACTCGCAACATATTGATATTTAGAAAGTTACGAATACAACAATGAGCAGGACTTCGTCTCGTCGGGTTGGTTTGACAACGGTACATATAGCTGCTTGCTTCCAGCCACTTTCAACGTAAGTATAGAAGGCTTAATGGGTGGCGGGACAACCCTCACGACACCACTGAATCCAAAGAATCATAGTCAGGGGACGGAAAGATGGAAGGGAAGGATTGCGACTACGATTTCGGCCTGTTGGCCTATTCCGGCATAGTGTATCCCAGGCTCAAAATGCGCCGAAGCCAAAAAAATCTTTAAAGTGTTGGCTGAATGCAAAATAAGTAGTAACTTTGCACCGCAAAATTGGTGCAGAAGCGCCAGCTAAGTCAAACAAATTAAAATCTTACAAAAGCAAAAACATGATTGTTGTACCAGTAAAGGACGGTGAGAACATTGAGAAGGCTCTCAAGAAGTTTAAGAGAAAGTTTGAGAGAACGGGCGTTACGAAGGAACTGCGCGCTCGTCAGCAGTACATTAAGCCTTCCGTGAAGAAGCGTCTGAAGATGGAGCACGCCATCTATGTGCAGAAGCTCCGCGACGCTGAGCAGTAAAAAAACTCCCGTCAAATTTTGGTAGTTCGATTTTTTTCCATAACTTCGTAGTCCAGTTAGCTTGAAACAAGAGGGCGTGACACGATGATGACGGATGATTTCTTGGAGTACCTTCGATTGGAGCGCAACTACTCCATGTCCACAGTCGAATGCTATGGGCGGTCGTTGCGAGACCTTGAGGAGTACTTTGGGCGGTTGGACAGTTCGCTGAGCTGGACAACGATTGATTCCGACATCGTGCGCGACTGGCTGGGGAAGCTGATGGAAGGTGGCGCAAGCCCCTCCACGGTGAACCTCAAGCTCAGTGCCGTCAAAGCGTTTTATCGCTGGGCGTTGCGGCGGGGGCATGTAAAAGCCGATCCCGTCAGCCTGATTCAAG
>DLLX01000061.1 GCA_002479145.1 Prevotella sp. UBA7551
CTATGAATTATATAGGTTAACACACAAAGGTAATCATTTTGGGGGAAATCGAGCAAATATTTAGGGTGTTAATTCACTAATAATCAATCACTTGCTGTTAATTAGCAAACCCTAAAATAATTCCGCCAACGGGTTCTAATGGCAATCTTATGGTGGGATATTCTCACAGCATATCACACATCGCCTCGTAGAGTCTTTGTACGGGCAACCCCATAACATTGAAATAGCTGCCCCGTATCTCTGTTACGCCAATATAGCCAATCCATTCTTGGATGCCGTAAGCGCCAGCTTTGTCGTATGGTTTGTAATGTGTGACGTAAAAGTCGATCTCTTCGTCAGACAAGATTTTGAAAGTCACGTCTGTCGAAACGACAAACCGCTTTTGCTGTTGGGTCGTAGTTAGGCATACCCCAGTCATCACCTGATGGGCGCGCCCGCTGAGTAACCGCAGCATCCGTTTGGCATCTGCTTCGTCAGTTGGTTTGCCAAGGATGTTATCGTCGACGACCACGATAGTGTCCGCATTGACGAGCAAGTCGTTTTCTCCAAGAGTAGACTTGTATGGCAAGGACTTTTCGACGGCAATGTACTCGGCTATCCCCTCTGGGGTCAATCCATCGGGATAGCCCTCTGATATGCCGTTGATGACCTTGGCTTCAAATGGCCATCCCAACCCCTTCAATAGTTCGCGGCGACGTGGTGAGTGGCTGCCCAAAATAATGTGCTTCATCATTAGTTGTGTTTTTCTATCCTTTGCAACCCATCAAAGGCCTTTTCCTGCATAACCATCGTTTACCATCCAAAAGCTTTTGCGTTGAGCACCCATTTGCCTTGTGCTTTCAGTACCTGCTCTATGATATCCCGCGCTACACCTTGTCCGCCCAGGCGGTCGCTAATGTATGTGGAGATGTCCTTCACCTCCTGACAGGCGTCTTTCGGACAGCAGGCGCATCCCGCCAGTCGCATTACCTCATAATCGGGAATGTCGTCGCCGACGTAGATGATTTCCTCATTCTTCAGCCCATAAAGTGACTTGAACTCCTCCCATGCCTGTACTTTCATGGCGCAGCTAAGGTAAATGTCCTCTACGCCCAGGTACTTGTAACGCAACCGGATGTCTTCGTTGTGTCCACCCGTTATGATGGCGATACGCAAGTCATGTTTTTGTGCCAACTGTATGGCATAGCCATCCTTGATATTAATGGTGCGGATGGGCTCGCCTTTACTGTCCATCGGAATGGTGGAGGCCGACAAAACACCGTCCACGTCGAAGACAACGGCCTTGATTTTGGTCAAATCGTAGTTTATCATTTTCTATTTGTACTTTTGGTGTATGCTGACAGACAACCTCTCATAGAGGTCTTTCTCCAAAGGATTTATCTTCATCAACTGGGCTTGTTCCCTGATAATGTTCTCGTCATAGCGTACAGCCGGACCCGTTTGTGCCTTGCAAGGTGGCAGCTCGTGCACTTTTCCTGCAGTCTCGTCTATGAGGGGCAGCAGTACCTCAAAAGGTATATGCTGTCTCTCGAGCACGGTTGCTGCCACATCGTAACAATGATTGACAAAGTTGCATGCCCATACAGCAGCCAGGTGAACATATTTACGCTGCTCGCTATTGAGGGGGCGCACGTTTTGCGACACAGACCGTGCCAGTCCATTCACCGTCTGGTAGGCAAAGTCATCGTTGGTCTCGATGAAACAAGGAATGTTTGAAAAATTCACGTCGCGAGATTTGGAGAAGGTCTGCAACGGATAAAGAACGCCGTAGTGCAGAGCCATGCCTTGAAAGACACTCATCGGTACTGATCCGGCAGTATGGACAAACACATGCTGCTCTCTTCCATGACATACTTTGGGAATGATTTCTCCCAACACGCTGTCACGAAGGGAAAAAATATAGATGTCGGCATCGTAGGCCAAAAGGTTAGTATCGGTCACAGGTGCTCCCCCGACCCGCTGTGCCAAGGCATCAGCTGCAGCCATTGTGCGGCTATAGACTTGCAAAATGTCATGTCCTGAACGAAGGCAAGCCAGAGCCAGCTGTGTGCCCAAGTTGCCTGCTCCTATCATTACTATTTTCATGTTAGGCTGTAATTGCGTTTGCTTATAATTATGTCAATGATACAAAGATAGCCATTTCCTTACAAATAATCTTTCTGGTGCATGTGTTTTTAGAAAATCTTTGCTATTTTTGCATCATGAATGAGCTGAGCGTCCATATCATCACACGAGGCAAGGACTTGCCTGTTCTCGATGACACCGACCTCTTCCACAGTCGCGAGTACTTCAGGCTGATAGAGCAAACTACCGGCGCGTGGCCTTACATGGTCGTTGTCGTGGATGAGAGCGGAAAGGTCAAAGCCCATTTGCTGGTCGAGCTGTGCAGGCGTGGCAGTCTGTTGCCGCCTTATCTATTCTCATTTGGACGCATCATAGGTGAAGGAGTGTATGCCGGCGACGTGAACAAGGCGGTCGTCTTTGACCTCATGATAGCCAAGCTGACACGTTTTCTCCATCGCAAGTTGTGTCTTTACATAGAGGTTAGTGACTTCAAGGAAAAGATGTTCGGCTATCGCTCTTTACGCAAGAACGGCTACTTCCCCGTTCGCTGGATGCAGGTACGCAACTCTTTGCATAACAAGCCACCTTTTGAGCGGTTGTCAGACCGCACAGCACACGCCGTTCTTCGTAGCCAACGTGCAGGGGTTGTCGTAAGAGAGGCCAGTTCTGAGCAGGAGGTGATTGCCTATTACCGGGTGTTGCGGGCCTATTATCGCACTAAGCTCCATCGCTACATCCCACAAGAATCTTTTTTCATCAACCTCTTTCATTCACCACGTAGCCGCATTTACATTACTTATTATAAAGGGCGCGTCATTGGAGGTGCGTCGAAAGTGGAGTCAATGGGTGATGGATACTTGTGGTATGTTGCCGCGCAGGGAAAGCGATATCCGACTGCCCGTCCGCTCACGGCAACTATATGGCATGTCTTGGAAGATTGTCATGCCACAGGGCTGAATCATTTATGTTTTCTCAATGTGGGGTTGCCATTCCGTCGTAATCCCTATCGCGAATTTATCTTGGGATTTGGCGGCAAGCCTGTGTCGAGCATCCGCTGGTTTCGTTTCACCATAGATTGGGTCAACCGATTGCTGTCATGGTGTTATAAAGAATGACTGATAGAAAACCCCTGTTTGCCTTTTCCTCTTTTTTGTTTTTTCTTTGTACCTTTGCAAGCGTATATGTTGAAAAAGATTTTCAAAATAACCCGCCTGATTGTGGCTTTGCTCTTCGCAACATCGCTTCTTGCGGTGGTTGTCTATCGCTTCCTGCCAGTTTATTTCACACCCCTTATGCTCACCCGCTGTTTTGAACAGATTGCCAAGGGAGAACCGATCAAGCTCCATCACGAGTGGATTCCTCTGGAGAATATGGCCCGGTCGATGCCCGTAGCAGTGATGGCAAGCGAAGACCAGCGCTTCCTGCAACATCATGGATTTGACTATAAGGCCATCGAGCAGGCGGCCAAAGAGCATATCGATGACGGCAAGCGCCTGCGGGGTGGCAGTACCATTTCGCAGCAGACGGCCAAAAATGTTTTCTTATGGCAGGGACGCTCCTGGGTGCGCAAGGGGCTTGAGGCTTACTTTACTTTTCTGATAGAAGCCATTTGGGGGAAAAAGCGCATCATGGAAGTCTACCTTAATTCCATAGAGATGGGTGACGGCATCTATGGTGTACAAGCAGTGGCAGAGCATAACTTCGGCATTGACGCCTATAACCTTACCCGCTCAGACTGTGCGCTAATAGCCGCGACCCTCCCCAATCCCATCAAGTTTAGCTCCAAATACCCTTCCCCCTATATGAGAAAGCGGCAACGACAGATTATGCATCAGATGAGATTTATCCCAGCTTTTGATATGGGACGCTAAGCCCCCCAATGACATCATTCAATAATGATAATTTCTATGACCGATCAGCAAAATGAGATATTATCCCTGCTTGACGAAAGTCAGCGCAAGGCCGTTACTTATTGCGACGGCCCGGCATTGGTTATAGCCGGGGCTGGGTCGGGTAAGACGCGGGTCTTGACTTATAAAATCGCTTACCTCTTGTCTATAGGCTTGCAGCCATGGAATATCCTTGCCTTGACCTTCACCAATAAGGCTGCCCGGGAAATGAAAGAGCGTGTGGGGAAAATAGTCGGTGAGCAGTGTGCACGCCGTCTTTTTATGGGAACTTTCCACTCCATCTTCTCTCGCATACTCCGTACCGAGGCCCAGACGTTAAACTATACTTCGAGCTTTACCATCTATGATGACGCTGACTCGCGAAGTCTCATCAAGGCGATTATCAAGGAATTGGGGCTTGATGATAAGGTCTACAAGCCAGCCACAGTGGCAAATCGGATTTCTATGGCCAAGAACCACCTGATCCTTCCCACCCAGTATGCCGCCGACCATGAGGTTCGCCAGAGAGATCGTGAGCAGCGGATGCCCTCGATTTACAAGATTTATTCATCTTATCAAGTACACCTCCAGCAGTCAAATGCAATGGATTTTGACGACTTGCTGGTCAATACCTTCCTGCTCTTTAGGGATCACTCGGAAATAAGAGAAAAGTATGCCAGCAAATTCCAGTATATTTTGGTTGATGAATACCAGGACACCAATTCGGTACAGGTCAGCATTGTGAGGCAGTTGTCAGAGGTCAACCAGCGCGTCTGTGTTGTGGGCGATGACTATCAAAGCATCTATTCCTTCCGGGGGGCGAACATAGACAATATCCTTGACTTCCAAAAGAAATTTCCCCATACGAAGCTTTTTAAGCTGGAGAGGAACTATCGCTCAACGCAACGGATTGTCAGTGCGGCCAATTCGCTCATGAAACACAACCAGCGACAGATAGCCAAGGAGGTCTATTCACAAGAAGCCGAGGGCGAACAAATCATCTACCATCCCTGTTATAGTGATAAAGAGGAGGCCATGGTGGTGATTAAGGAGATGGAACGCATCAAGCGCAAAGAGCATTGCGAATACGATGCTTTTGCCATTCTGTACCGCACGAATGCTCAAAGCCGTAGTTTCGAGGACGAATTGCGCAAGCATGCCATTCCTTATGTAATATATGGTGGACTGTCCTTTTACCAGCGTAAGGAGATAAAGGATATATTGGCTTACTTCCGTCTGACGGTCAACCAAGACGATAGTGAGGCTATACGTAGAGTAATTAACTACCCTGCGCGCGGTATCGGTAATACGACAATGCTCAAGGTCATCAATAGTGCTGCTAAGGATGGCGTGAGTCTGTGGGAAGTCATCAATAATCCGTCACGGCACGATACGGGGTTGGGCAAGGCGGCACAAACAAAATTGCTGGCATTTCGCGACCTCATTACCAAGTTTACCAACGATGCCACGCAAAAGAATGCCTTTGAAGTTGGGCAACAGATAGTTAAGGAGAGCGGAATATTCGCTGACCTTTATGGAGGAAGTGATGCTGAAGCCATTTCAAGGCAAGAGAATCTGGAGGAGTTCCTTGCGGCTATCCAAACCTTTGTTGATGAAGGGATGGAAACTGATGGGGGAAATCATGTTATGTTGTCAGACTTTCTTCAGGAAGTTGCCTTGGTTACTGACCAAGACCGAAAGGATGATGATACCCCAAAGGTAAAGCTCATGACCATTCATGCGTCAAAAGGCTTGGAGTTTCCTACTGTTTTCATTGTGGGGCTGGAAGAGAATATCTTTCCCTCTCCCATGTCATCCAATACGAGTAGAGGATTGGAGGAAGAACGGCGGTTGCTCTATGTTGCCATTACTCGTGCTGAGCGCCATTGCTATATAACGAATGCTCAAAGTAGATTCCGGTTTGGCTCCATGCAGTTTGATAGCCCCAGCCGCTTTCTTGCCGATATAGACCCTCGCTTTCTGAAGAGGACTGATGAGTCGTCTGACTCCATGTCGGGTAGCAGTTTTAGATCATGGGGGCGAAAGCAGGAGGCTGATGACATACACAAAGATTATCGCACGTGGAAAGACGGCAACCGCCAGAGAGAAATACGGTGGCAGAAAAGCACAAACTCCCAACACGATGATGATCAGGCCGGTAAGTCATTACGCCGACACCAGCAGGTCAGTGTGGAACGACAATTGGGCCGAGGGGGCAGCAGCATGAAGTCTCTCGGCAGTGTATTGGAAAAAAGTGGCGGTCTCTTCGAGTCCCTGTCTTCTTCCGTCAATTCGGGGAAGCTTTGCGTTGGGGCAAAAGTGGAGCACCCTCGCTTTGGCGTTGGCGTGGTAATGGGGCTTTCTGGAGATGGAGAAAATGCCAAAGCCACAGTTGATTTCGCCAACGTTGGCCGCAAACAACTTCTTCTTAAATTTGCCAAGTTGAGGGTGTTGTCATGATAAAGCACTTGCTTATTTCATATTATAGACTCAAGGCAAGGCCGACAGTATAGAATATTTTAAAATGTCATTTTATAGTTTATGCAACAGAAGATTATTATTTTGGACTTCGGCTCACAGACCACGCAACTGATAGGACGTCGTGTTCGTGAGTTGGACACCTTCTGCGAGATTCTACCCTATAACAAGTTTCCGAAAGATGACCCGTCTGTCATCGGGGTAATTCTTTCGGGATCACCTTATTCGGTTCACGATTCTGAGGCGTTCAAGGTCGATCTCACGCAATTTATCGGCAAGGTTCCTGTGCTGGGCATCTGCTATGGAGCACAGTTTATCGCCTTTGCCAATGGAGGAAAAGTTGAGGCTACAGACAGCCGTGAGTATGGTCGTGCTAACCTTGAGAAGTTTGATGACGAAGACCCGTTGTTCAAGGGGTTCGTTGAAAACTCGCAGGTATGGATGAGCCACGGCGATACTATAACGGCAATCCCACAAGACTATAAGTGCATAGCGTCAACATCAAATGTGAAGTTTGCCGCTTATGCGTCAACCAAGCAGCCTGTATGGGCTGTTCAGTTCCACCCCGAGGTATTTCACTCGCTGCAGGGCACTCAGCTGCTAAAGAACTTCGTGGTTGGTATCTGTGGAAGTAAACAGGACTGGAGCGCAGACGCGTTTGTAGAAACTACAGTTAATGAATTGAAAGCCCAACTGGGTGAGGACAAAGTCATTCTCGGTTTGTCGGGCGGTGTCGACTCAAGCGTGGCGGCAGTGCTCCTCAACAAGGCTATCGGACAGAATCTTACTTGCATATTTGTTGATCATGGAATGCTGCGGAAAAATGAGTTCCGCGATGTCATGGACGACTATAAGTGCTTGGGGCTGAATGTCGTTGGTGTCAATGCGTCAGCCAAGTTCTTTGCTGATTTGGCTGGTGTGACTGACCCTGAGCAAAAAAGGAAAATCATTGGTCGTGATTTTGTGGAGGTTTTCAATGCCGAGGCCAAAAAGCATACCGGGGCAAAATGGCTTGCCCAGGGTACCATTTACCCTGACCGTATAGAAAGTCTGAACATTACAGGCAAGGTGATTAAAAGTCATCATAACGTGGGCGGACTGCCTAAGGACATGAATCTACAGCTGTGTGAGCCTCTGAAGTGGTTGTTCAAGGATGAGGTGCGTCGTGTGGGGCGTTCTATGGGAATGCCAGAGCACCTGATTACCCGCCATCCTTTCCCAGGACCAGGTCTTGCTGTGCGCATTTTGGGTGATATTACACCCGAAAAAGTGCGCATTCTCCAAGATGCCGACGATATTTACATCCGTGGTTTGCGTGATTATAAGGTGAAGCTCAGCGGTGAGGAAGCCCGTCGTGTGCTTGCTGCTGGTGTCCCCGCTAATATGCAGAACGGTGAAATCGAGGTCTCACTCTACGACCAAGTTTGGCAAGCAGGGGCCATATTGCTATCCACCATCCGTTCAGTTGGTGTAATGGGGGACGAGCGAACTTATGAGCATCCTGTTGCTCTACGCGCCGTAACAAGCACAGATGCCATGACCGCCGACTGGGCACACTTACCTTATGACTTCATGGCTCACGTTTCAAATGAAATCA
This sequence comes from Prevotella sp. UBA7551, assembly GCA_002479145.1. Taxonomy (GTDB): domain Bacteria; phylum Bacteroidota; class Bacteroidia; order Bacteroidales; family Bacteroidaceae; genus Prevotella. Next base: position 8,029 of record DLLX01000061.1, read on the forward strand.
TCAACAAGGTTAAGGGCGTGAACCGTGTATGTTATGACATTTCATCAAAACCACCTGCAACGATTGAGTGGGAATAACTGGAATGCCGATAAACAGCCACTCAAAATAAATTAACCCATTGGCGGAATTAAGTATGTACTAAATTAATTCCGCCAACGGGTTAAATATAACGCAGCATTCGACGTTTTATACATTCATTCCATCATTTTATACAAACCTTACACCATATTTTTTCCTTGCAAGTATAACATCATACCTTTGCACAAAAAAGAAGAATATGAAGAAAGTATTGAAAGTTTTTGGCGTGTTGTTTTTGGTGGGGATGATAATATTGGGGTTTGTGTGGTGGCATTCACGCACAAGCAACCCGTGGAATGCCTTGACCGTTGGTGATATTTCCGCTCCAACAGGCTATACCCGCGTGGAAGGCAGCTACGCAGAGTTTATGCGCAGTCTCCCATTGAAGAAGCGTGGAAGTAAAGTGCAACTCTACACTGGTGGCAATGCACGGTTACAGTTTCTTTCAACAGCCGTAATCGACCTGCCACTGCTCAGCAACTCGGAACAGTGTGCAGACGTGACCATGAGATTAAGGGCAGAGTACCTGTTCAGTCAGGGACACTACTCGGAGATACGCTTCCATGACGTAAATGGCAATACGTTGCAATATCATGGCGGAGCGTCGCACAAGTCACTGGAGAAGTTTTTGAAGAGAGCCTATGGTATATGCAGCACCTACTCTGTAAGTCGCGAAACTACGCCCCGGCCGATAAGGGAGGTCCGCCCCGGAGACGTGCTCGTTTATCCTGCCCGCAAATCTAAAAGGCTCGGGCATGCGCTGATTGTGATTGATGTGGCGCGCAAAGGCAATAAAGTCGCCATCATGTGCGCAGAGGGCAATACACCTGCACGTGAATTGCATATCGTGAGAAACCTTAACCCCATCCATAATCCTTGGTTCTTCTTCGACGGGGACGAGAACAGGCTATGGGTATCGATATTCCACTTTGGTAAGGACGAATTGAGGCATTATTGAAACGCGACAAAATAAAATCACCGTTTATGCGTTGATAATTATGGTCACCTTTTGTGTTGTAGCTATGTCCAATAAGTAAAGGCCATAATGGAAATACTCAAAATCTCTACATCCGTGGGACTGTTCAGAGTCCCAACGGATGATATTGCTTATATAGAGGCTTCCGGCAACTATAGTGATGTACACCTCTTCAACGGAGAGGCGGTAACAATGACGTTTCAGTTGCACTATTTCGTAGAAGCCCTAAGCAAATTGAAGCAAAACTTCTTTATGCGTGTAGGTAAGAGCCTGATTGTGAACAAGAATTTTGTCTACTCCATCAACATTACCAATCAAGATCTAAAACTCATGGATCACCGCATGAATCAAGTATTCAGGCTGAAAGCTTCCAAGGATGCGCTAAAGGAGTTGAAAAAGGTTTTGGAACTATAATATAAATAATCATGAAACATACAGAAGATAACGACATACAAGAGAAGCCTATCTTAACAAATGATGATGATGGCAACAACGCCTCCTCGCAGGAGACGACCGATGAACCCATTATCACCATAGAGAGTGTCGACGACGTGGAGCAAGAATCTCCCCCAACTCCCGAAAAGAAACGTACCCGTTGGCATAAGTGGAGCGTGGGCATATTGTGGTTTGTGGCAACTGTGGCGCTTGTGACGGTATGCTACAAAGCCATAAGTCTCTACATCTACTATTATGGTATTGGAGTAAGCATATCCGTTTCACCGAATGACAATATCAAGAAGCTCGACAGCATGAAGGCGCACCGTGGTGCGGCAATGGTGGTGGTCAAGACAGACAGTGTACTCGGCGTGGCACTCAAAATCTACGAATTGCACAACGTAAAGGCAGAATTGTCGCTTGCAGAACCCGACACCGCCGACCACAGTGTCCTCATGTACACCCGCACGGCCGACTATACAGTCACGGGCAAGTATCTCGGTTCGCTGGTCATTGACGGTGAGGAAAAGCAGATCGATGTGTCGCGCTTGGGCTATTGCGCCATCGAAGACGGCAATATGGTCATCGGCGTTTCGCGATTTGACGACATGCGGGAGCACATGATCGAGCGCGACGGCTCTTACTTCCGCCAGTTTGTCCTCGTGTCCAATGGCGAGCTGCCCCGAAAATTTTATTTGCATGGCAAGGTAGAGCGCAAAGCCCTCGCTCGCACAACAGACGATCACCTTTGTATCGTGGAGACCGCACACCCCGAAACTCTTTGGGACTTTGCTGATGCCTTGCGTGAATATGGCTACGTAGACGCCATCTACCTTACCGGTGGCAACGAGTGTGGTTTCTATCGCGCGCCCAACGGCACCGCACACTTCACTGGTAATGCCGCGATGTATCGTACGGATAAGCACCATGGTGTAGCTCCCTGGCTGATTCTCAGGACACGATAAGCACCAAGATATACAATAAGCCCTACATCTTGTACAAGCCACACCGAAACGCTTGTTGCACAAAAAGAGTCATAGTATCTTTGCATTGTCAATAAGACAAAACTATAAAAAAGACAAACGACAATGAAGAAACTAATGATTGCGCTGATGATGGTTTTGGCCACCAGCACAGCAAGCCTCGCAAAGGTGGGCAATGGCCAAGTGAAGACAACAACAAAGGAAGTGGCTCAGGCCGTGAAGAATGCTCCTTCGGGCACTACCTACGGTGTGGTAGCTGTAACCAAGAGCCACATCGTAGTAAACACACCGCTCGGTCGTTGCAAAATCAACAAAAACAAAGACGGAAGTTCCTCTTTCATGGGGTTGACTGCCCAGCTCATTTCGGCAAAGAATGGCGTGTATAAGGTGAGAACTTCTCTGGGTACTTTCAGTGTGAATACACGCAAGGCTACCATTACAAAGCTGTAAGCTGAAACCCAAAGTATTCCCTTAGTGTGTATTACGCCCAAATCGGCCAGTAGATTTCGTCACAGATTCCTGTGTTTTTCTTACAGGTTGCAACATCGGTACTTCTATTGCCGACTCCAGTCTAATGACAGAGATGGGTAAAAAGGAGTGCTTATGCGTTGATGGCTTCGCAATGAAGTGCAATCCCATCTTTTTGTATTCTCTCAGATACAGGCCTTGATACTTTTTGAAGTTATTGCAAACCACTAAAACTTCTTTATCCATAAAAAGCACCGGGCTGGATTCCACATTGGGAATTCAGCCCTTACCAACATCTTACCCAGAAGTTCACCGTAGTTGTTTGGTTTGGATAAATCCACATCTGCAATTAGATCCCGTCACAGGTAGCTTTTTATTTCGTGCAGATGGCAACGTAAATGTTGAATACATAGCGGACTATGACAAAACACTTACGGCAACAAGATGCCAAAACAGACAATGACAAGAGACGAAAAGATGGAAAATTTCTCCGCTCTCTTGTCGATTTCTGTCTTATGACCGATTTGGGGTGTGTAATTTAAACTGTGTCAAG
>DLLX01000075.1 GCA_002479145.1 Prevotella sp. UBA7551
ATGAATTATACAGGTTAGTAGATAATGTGACACTTATGGAGTTGAACGCTTAAACGAGTATAGAGTATGCCAGCAGCGAAATGACCGATCTTGTGTTTAAGGCGAAAAACATAGATAAATTTTCGTGATTCTTAAAGATTTTCATTAATTTTGCACGAGATATCCATGTTGCTGAAAGCCCGGAGGGCAAGCAAGAGGGTGTTGACTTTATGGAAATGGGCGTTTACTTAGCGCCTGTCTTTGACATGTCGTAATCTCGCAAATTACAAAAATCGTCAAAGGACGGTGGCAACCAGTAAATGCTCACGGTAAGGTGTATTCTGCCCTGCCGTGATTTATCGTATATGTACTCATTGTATTTATACGGTTGCTCACGTATGGGATTAATATATACCATGCGTGGGCTTTCAGCGTTGTCCGTCTCGACGATTAGGGCAAAGCGAAGGCCTCGACATATGGGATGGGCAAAGGCGAATCCCACGCTTTGTTTTTGTAGAGGTACAGCAAACTTATTATAATCATCGTCGGAGATTGGGGTTCTATCCGCACCTGATAAGAAGTAGAGCCAAAATGTACAAAATAACATGGGACAAAGAAACGGGAGGAGTACAGCTGCACTCCCGTATTGTGGAAGGTACGCTTGGTATTTCTCCCCGTCCTGTGTTCTTCGAAGAATTGGACTTGTTGGGGCTTGATAAGCTGGGATGGACGTATCCTCATGTGGAAGAGCCGATTATGTGGGCTGTCAACAAGCAGTATTGGTATCGTGGAGTGAGAATCTTTGACGCCAAGGGTGCCAATATATACACCAAGCCTACACTGGAGATGCAACCAGGTATAGAGCCTATGGAGCTGGTGCCTGTAGACGTGAAGAAGATGCTTCTACGCACATCCGACTTGATGTTTGTATTGGAAAACGAAGCCATAGAATTTATCCGCGATACTTACTTGGCGTATGCCAAAGCAAATAAGACCTACAACAAGGCTGATGCCAACAAACTGGACTTTGAAACGATGGCGGAGCGTGTGGAGAAGAAAAGCAGGCAGCGTATGGCTGTGGTTAAGCAGGACTGCGATTCTTTCGACATCATGCCGCTTGCCACAGCAAATAAGGAGGGCAAGCGTGTGTTGCTTTCTACAAAAATCGACCGCTTCATAGTAAGTTTTTCGGGCGGAAAGGACTCGCAAGTGGTACTCGACTTGTGTACACGTGCCATTCCGCCTACAGACTTTGAGGTCATCTATAGCGACACTGGCTATGAGCTTCCACCGTCTCTTACACTTTACAAAGATGTGGAGGCATACTATAAAAAGAAATACCCTTCTCTCCGTTTCCTTACGGCCCGCAACCACGAGTCGGTGCTGAACTATTGGGATAAGATTGGCACGCCAAGTGACAATCACCGTTGGTGCTGCTCGGTGATGAAGACGGCACCACTGTACCGTATGTTGAAAGTTGAGGGCAACAAGCAAGCCCACGTCTTGACGTTTGATGGAGTGAGAGCGGAGGAGTCGGTGAGAAGAGAAAATTATCAACGATTAGGCAAAGGCAAACATACGTTTATCTATAATGCACATCCTATAATCGGATGGAATTCGGTAGAGATTTTCTTGTACCTATTTGAACAAAATTTGCCAATTAATTCTGCATATCGTAAAGGCAAAGCACGTGTGGGATGTTTAATTTGTCCATTTTCGACTTCTTGGGATGACATGGTTATACATGAAACCTATCCTAAAGATTTACAGCCATTTGTAAAAAAAATAAAGGAATACGCTTCACAAGTCAAGATTGCCAACTTCGACCATTTCCTTTCTGAAAGGAAATGGAAGTTGAAACCATTAGGAAACAGAAAGGAGTCTTATCCTAAAGTGCTATTCCAATCAGAACTTTCAGCTCTGAATTTCATAGCAGAAATAACAGATGCAAGGCATTCCTTTCTCAAATGGCTTCCTGCCTTATGTCCTTATATCATAAAGAATACAGACAAAGGCTTCGAAGGTGAATTCCATTTTAAGAAAAATGTTTTTCCGTTTTTTATAAAAGAAAGAAATAACAAGTCGATATTAGAGGTTAAAGGTAGGTTACCAAACGAACTTACATTTCTTCTAAGACGTTTAACTTATAAGACAGCATATTGTGTACATTGTGAGGTGTGTGAGGTAGATTGTCCTACTGGCGCACTTTCCATAATCCCGCAAATTAACATTGATAAAAATAAATGTATCCATTGTCACAAATGTTTCAATGCACATGACAGGGGATGTATAACTGCAGATTGCATACGTATGGTAACTGATTCTGAAAGAAAGATAAACACAAAGATTCAAGGATATAAAAAATTTGGTCTACGTGATGAATGGGTGGAGGAATATTTCATTGACCCAATTGGTTTTTGGAAAGAGAATAGCTTGGGAACAGCTCAAGTAGATTCTTTTAAAGCATGGATGAGGGACGCTGAAATTACGGATTTGAAGAATAATCTGACAGAGCAAGGAGCACTTATGCAAATCATCTATGCAGAGAATCCTTCCCTGTTTTGGGAAGTGTCATTTATAAACCTTTCCTACAATTCATACATTGTAAGATGGTTCTGCAATAATATTGCGACGAGCCAAACTTATAATGCCAAAGTAATAAAAGAAGAGATTTCAAATCAAGAGTTCTCTGGCTCTATTTCCACAGTAGGAAATGCAGCTATTGCATTATGTGACTTGATGAAAAAGACACCTGTCGGTGACGGATGTCTGCAAGGTGTAGATTTGGGTAAAAAAGGATTGTGCCGAAAAGAATACGATGATATAAGTGTTGAGGCAGTGGCTTACTCCATCTATAGATTTGCCAAAGAACATGAATTGTCTATGCTCAGGGTTTCAGATTTATATAAAACCGAAGAATATCATGGTATATTCAAAGAGTTTGGGATAACAAGGCAAGCATTGCTCAGGAAATTAAGAACAATTAGTTCAGAGAGCAACAGGGTCTTGGTTGCAGAACTTGCAATGGGATTAGACCATATTACGCTGCGTGAAGATTTGACACCTTTTACCGTATTGAAAGCAATGACTATATAAGATGAAGAATTCGCTTCTGTCAATATACACAGAAATGATGCTTTCTCTTCATACAGGAAGTATAAACGGACAGGCTGCCTTATCAAAGCCTCTATATATTACTGCGATAATAGAAGCAATAGAATGGGATGCTTTGACCGAAAATGAGATAATGCTATCCAATGTATTTATTCGAAGAAGATTCGGTCGGTTGTATGAACAAGTCAATGAGAACAGGAAAGGCTACGAAATATCATTCTTTGTACGTCCGTTCTTCCATCTTGGCAGTTCCTCTTTCTATCATCTGATATGGAGGAATAAAGTTGAATCACCTAATAATTCTGAAACTCCTTCTGCCAAATACATCCGTGAACACTTACTCTTTGCAAAATTAGACGATGAGTTATGGGAGCTGTTACGGATGCAGAAAGCAGGGAATATATAAAAACGAATATTATTAGGCGATACCTGACAAAATAACTATAACAAGACCAATCATACGCTTATGGCTACTAAATATGACGACATAATTAAGCTTCGTGGCGGCAAAGCTGCCTACGACATAGCAGAAGAGAAGAAGGGAGAATGGGTGTCATTCATCCCCAATGAGCAGTTCAATAACGTGTTGCGCACTGTGATAAAGAGTGTGCGGGGAAATGACATTGACAACCACAAAAGTTTTTGGATAAACGGAACATACGGCACAGGAAAAAGTCATGCTGTGGCAGTAATCAGTCACTTGCTGGGTGATGCCGTGGAGGACATTCGCGACTGGGTAGACTATGAATATAAGGATGCAAAGTTTGCCAATCTCCGTCAAGCTATCTATTCACTTCGAGAGACTAAACGCTTGCTTACGGTCAATGTGTATGGACTGGGAGCGATGACCCATCCAGGCGACCTTGCCCTTGTACTACAGAAAGCGGTGTCGGAAACGCTCCGCAAACACAGAATAGAAATAGCTGTGCCAACGGATTATGAAAACTACATTGAACAAATACGTCAAAATCCGGAAATATGGAATCACTTGATTGACACCCATACTACCCTATCGTCTGTAGTGGCCGACAGCGAACAGTTGGCAGAAAGCCTAAAGACAGGCGACCTTGGCATCTTCCACCGTGTGAGCGACACGCTGCGTGAGGCTCAACTCGACATCCGACTGAACAACGATAATATTAAGCAATGGCTTTGTGAAGTGCAAAACCGCCTGGCTGAGTTGGGCACATATAATGGTTTGCTTATTGTGTGGGACGAGTTCACCGATGTGATGACCGACGCCATTGGCGTGCCCGTACTGAAACAATTGCAGGAAGTGGCTCAAAAATTCATGAATGAGGACAGCAATTCCTATCTGTTCCTGATCTCGCACCCATCGGCATTCAACGGCATAGACTCCGAACAACTGAAGCAGACTGATGGTCGCTACCACCGCATGAAATACAACATGGAATCTGTATCAGCGTTTAAGATTATGTCGCGTAAGTTTGAAATCATTGACGAGGAACGCCACACACAGATGTGCCAGCAATTCTATACGATGAATCCACAACTGCTTGACATCTTCACAGCTACCAGCAACGACCAACAGTCAACCCGCGAAGACCTCTTTAACCTCTACCCTCTGCATCCCGGAACGGCCAATCTTGCCACTCACTATGCCACAGTGGTAGGTTCGTCGAGCCGAAGCGTATTTGAGTTTCTGGGACAGAATGATTCCATACGGGAGTTCCTTGGTAGTGAGGAACATTTTCTGAACTGCGATACCATCACGGCAGACTATCTGTGGGACTATGTGCTGAAGGTTTTTCAGGATGATGTAACCAGCTATGGAGCCGTGACCGAACGCTACAACTCATACAAGCTTCAGGTCAGCAACGAGGGCGATGCCTATTTTGCCGTGTTCAAAGGCATATTGTTGCTCAACGCCTTCAATAATGTGTCGGGCGAAAACAACAACGGACTGGTAACACCATCGGAAGACAACATCCATGCTCTCTTTGCAGGAACACGTTATGAAGGCGAGATAGACATGGTGCTGCAGTGGTTTAACGAGCAAGGCATCATACAGCGTGCGCCCGGCGGACTATATTCCGTGCAGTTTTCGGCCCTGCCTTCAGGCGAGATAGAAGAAAAGAAAACGGAGATGCGCAATGTGCAGTATCGCTATACGGACCAAGTGCTCAACTTCTCAGATGCGGCCAGCACAGCTTTTGAGAAAAAGATGATGCAAAAGGTGATACGTCCGTATGGATTCAAGTTCTTCTCCGATCATCAGAACGAATCCGTACTCAGAAGCCAAATCAAACATGCGCGGAAGGATACAAAGGCAAGTGCTTTGTTCTTTGCCTTGCTGATGGCAAGAAACAATACGGAGCTTGGCGTGCTGCGCAATTTTGCAGAGAGATGTGCCGAAGACGAGAACGACAAGGACCTGAAGAATATTGTGTATATTGTGTTTGACGAGGTGCTCACCGATGCCAAGTATGAGCAGTTCATAGAATATCAAGCCAACTATGCCTGTGCCAGCAGCCATGGCTTCCTCGACCAGCAGAAGGTACACCGTGATCATGCGGTGTCAATGGTGAAGGAGTGGATGGACTGCGTGCAGCGTGGCAATGCCATTGTGTATATAAACGGTGAAGAGAAACAACCCATTTCCGTGAAGCATCTTTCAAGCATAGTAAACAGCTTGATATCTCCAACCATATTTCCGTATGGTCCGGACGCTTGTGAATTGTTGCGCCAAAAGTCACCGTCAACATTCTGGCGTCAACAGAACTCGAAAGAGATTGTACGCACATTCATCTTTGCTGCTTCAAAGGAAGAACTGACAACCATATCCGCCCAGATGCGTCCTATACAATACCTTGTACAAGAGTGCTTGGACGAAAATATGGAGTGGAAGGACGATGTGCCAGAGAACCATCCGTTCAAGGTCGTATATGACAAGGTGCAGAGCATCATCAAGTATGCAGACAAGAGTCTGCCATTCAACTTTGACGACAAGTTTTCTGTTCTGCAAAAGCCCCCATACGGCTTATATGGTAGTTTCGCTCCAATGGCAATGATGGCTTTTGCCCTGAAGCCTTGGGCAAACAAGATATTTGATATGCAGGGCAAACCACGCGACAAGAATGCATTGATAGACGATATCGTGTGGCTGTTCAAGGTGTGGGATGACAAAAAATCAAACAGCAAGCTGAATTTCAAGTTCCAGACTCCCGAGGAAGGCAAACTGTGCAAAGATCTTATATCGCTTTTCAAACTCAACAGCAAGAATAATGACTATTCGGATGTGACCAGTCTGAAGGATGCCCGCTATGCCATTACGGCAGAGTTTCTTGGCAAGAAAGGTTATCCGCTGTGGTCGGTGAAGTACGCCTCGGAAGCAGCTTTTGCCAGTTTGCCAGTCACGCTGAATATTACAGATGATCAGCGTCGGTTGATAGACAATATCGTCACCATCTGTATGGAACGCGACCTTCGCAACCCCGCATTAATAAAGGAGACCATAAACCTAATCTCTGAACTTAGATTTGAGATGAAAAATATCCTAAATGTTGACGCTGCTTTCTCTGATGGCTTCAAAAACTATCTGATGCAGCTTGATTTCATCAATATAAAAGAAGAAGAGGTAGATGAAGTAAAACATTTCATTGAGCAGAATCTGCAATCGACAGTAGGTTACTGGACGGAGGAAGAAGTAGAGAAGAAGGCACTGCAATGGAATTCAGCAAGAAAGTCGTCAGTAAACGGTCAGCAAAAAACAAATGACAATGGTTGGCAACTGTGCAATGGCATTGCTTCTGAGCCTCCTGCCAATAATAACACGGCACAAATATTCCATACGAATACTAATGCATTGGAAGAGAAGCGCGAGCAAGCCAAAAAGCACATAGCAAGCATTGTTTCCCTTGATGTTGCAAAGAATCTTCTGAACAAACTTTGTGATGAAGGTGGTGAGTGGCTGTTGGACAAGATAAACAGTTAAGCCTATGTATAAGGAGTTTGGCTCAATGGAAGACCTCTATCATGAGATAGAGGTCGACAAACATTGGATGGGAGCGGAGAGTAGTCTCCGCAATCGCTATCCAATACGCTTTGTGCTGTTTGAGAATTTTGGCGATTTTAATGGCTTCGTGCAAGTATGTCAAGACCATGGTGTGTATGTGCAAAGTATAGAAAAATGGATGAAAGACGGACAGGATGATAAACTTATCACCTATTCACAACTTGCCGCATTCTTCGAGGATTACATTAAAAGTCTGCCTGCAAACGATTTCGTAATCGCACCATTTTCGGAAATAACAAGATTCTATGACAATGAACATTACGCTGAGTTTGATTCCTTATTGAAGACCATACGACTTATTCAATCGCCAGAAGAAGCCCAGCGTGGCCATCAGCGTATCTACGTACCTGTCATCGGCATGCAGAGCAAGGTGAGCAAATTCAAGGACGATCCAAATATCCATATATGGGAATATCACTCTGGGATAGAGTATGACAACTACCAACTTATCCTTACGAAGGGAACTACATACGGGGTGAAAGGATTGGAAGAACAATATACGCTGTGTGAAGATTTACGACACTGGATTGCCCTTTGGAAAAATGTGGGTGTCAAGATAAAGCCACGGATTATTTGTACATCAAAGTGTATTTTCGCCAATAGTAATAATGCACAGCCAGACAATGCATTTAAGTACACGGTTTGCGATAATGTCTTTGAATTCTTGACTGAAGGACTCAGTATCGATTTCGGAAAGCCGAGCGTAGGAGAAGATGATATGCCGTATTGGGAAGAACTGGCTTCTTGCGTTAATGTTACAGATTTTGATTTTGATGCTTTTGTCAATCAGAGGTTCAACACATTAAACCTAAACGAAGAGAATGCCTTTGTGCAAACATGGTTTGAATATAAAGATGCATTCTCGCGTTGGTTGCTGAAAACTTACTTTGTATGGAAATCAGATAAACATAATTACCTCACCAGGGTATTGGAAAATGTAACCTCTCTCAGTACTTCAGATTTGTTCTCACAGATTGCCACTCAGATTTTTGACGAGTATTTTGATGAAGCGAGTGCACGTCAGCGCCTGATATTACTTAAAGAAGCCAAGAGACAGCATGTACAGATAAAATGTTTGGCAGAACAAAAGGTAAAGGCAAAGTTGTCGGCAATGGCTGCTGACCCAGAGCGTGGACCATTGTTTGCTATGAAATATATGTCGCCTCACACTTCGTCAGAACAATGTCTTATGGCGGAATGGGTTGGTCAAGGAAAGATAGAAAAGAGCACCATCAAGAGCCTTTTCCCTGAATTGTATAGCTATTTGCTGCCTTCAAATGTACAAACAGAGAAGAGCAACGATTGGATAAATGAGTACTTTCAGGAATATAATCTTTCAAAAGTGGGAAACCATCCAACAGTAAATCTGGCAAACATGCTTAAGGAACGTAACGCCTCACAGGTCAGTTTTGAGGCATGGCGCAATGGTTTCAAAACAGTAAAGACATTGATGCACAACAGGCAGGACATTGACATTTACTATTGGATAGACGGGCTTGGGGTAGACTGGATTCCATTCATAACACGTGTTATTGAAAAACATAAAGCAGACGGAGTGTTCTTGAATGAAATTTACGTCGCTGCCTCTGAGTTGCCTACTGTCACTTCTGTAAACAAAACAAAGTTGGACGAGATGACAGATGGCAAACTGGAGAAAATAGGAGATGTTGACAAATTCGCACATACACAGAAAAGCTATCCGGCATATCTGATAGACGAGTTCCGAATTGTTGAAGAAGCCATCTCAAAAGTGCTCTCGCTGTACAATGGTAAAAAGATAGCATTTGTCTCTGATCATGGAATCAGCTATATGGCACAGTTTGGTACAGGACTGAACCTTGCTGGCGTGGAGACAAATCATGCAGGACGTTGTGGGTGTTGGCTAAAAGGCTCTGCTCAAACAGACAACAACTATATTGTTTTGGACGATGGACAGACTTTGTGCTCTTTAAACTATAATTCACTTTCCACCAAAACGCCAATGGGACAAGGAGCGCATGGGGGCGCGACACCAGAAGAGGTTCTTGTGCCAATTATTATTGTTTCTAACCAAAAGAATGCAAATGAATATTCTGCAAAATTACAGTCAAATGAAATGGTGGCAAGTAACCCTGTAGTGAGATATACGATTAAAGGACTCAGCAGCATAGATACTCCTATTGTGACATATAATGGTATTGACTATGCACTTCATAATATAGGTGAAGATGTTTATGAGAGTGAACGGTTGAATCTTGTCAACACCTCGACAAGGATAACCCTACATATAGGAGACTTTAAGCAAACTGACAGTATGAGCATCAACACTGGTGTCCAGGAAGACGATTTATTTGGATTTTAAATTATGCAAGCAACTATAACACAAAAGATTCGAGAGCAGTTCTCCTCGGTGGCTATATATAAAGATCCAGCATCAACTAACAGCTTGTTTGCCGGGCGAAACCTTCCGTCTTTTGTAAAAGACTTTATTCTAAAGCGGTTTATCAATTCGGATGGAAGTGTTAACCGTGCTGAATTAACAAACTTCCTTGATATGGTAATACCGCAAAAGCAAACAGAACTAAAAGACCGTTTAGCTTCTGGTGAGGAGCTGACTTTGCTCACACGCTTTATCATTTACATCGATTTGGTAAATGGTGTGCGCAGATTCGGAATTCCAGATCTTGGTATCAAAATCAATGAAGGACAAATACCAGAGTATGTTTACAAAAATCATCAAGGCGAACTTGTGGATGGCGAGAAATGGGGAATCATTAAACTTTCAGTACTTCCTGATGGAGACGGAAGGAAAAATCATGTTGAGATGGTTGACTACAAACCCTTCAAGCCTTACCGCAGTGTTGACATAAACTACTTGCGAAATGCTCGTACAGCTTTCTCTACGGAGGAGTGGATAGATGTTTTGCTGTCTTCTATGGAATATGAGGCTGATGGCTTTGATACAATGACACAGAAGATTGAGTTCTTGACACGACTTCTCATCTTTGTCGAACCTCGGCTGAATGTTATAGAACTTGCTCCTAAAGGAACAGGTAAGTCATTTGTTTTTGGAAACCTCTCAAAGTATGGATGGCTTGTGAGTGGCGGTAAAGTTACACGTGCCAAACTTTTCTATGACAAGGCAAAGCAACAGTATGGTATTATAAAGAACCATGATTTCACTGCTTTTGACGAAATTCAGACTATCATATTCCAGGAGCCAGCAGAAATACAGGCTGCTCTTAAATCGTATTTGGAGTCGGGCAAGACAACAATAGACAATAGTGAATTCAGTTCGGAATGTGGCCTTATGATAATGGGCAATATACCTCTCAACGAGCAGCGTCGTCCCTTAAATTTTAGATACTTCGATTCTTTGCCGCAGTCATTCCGAGAATCAGCTTTACTTGATCGTTTTCATTGTTTTATTGAAGGCTGGCATTTGCCTCGCATCAACAAGGGGATCATTTATAAGGGGTGGACTCTGAATGTGGAATATTTCTCAGAAATACTGCATTCTCTTCGCACTCAAAGCATCTATGGGCTACTCTTTGACGAATTGGTGGCATGTGACAAGAATGCTGACACTCGAGATTTCAATGCTGTAAAGCGTATAGCAGTAGCATATATGAAGTTGTTGTTTCCTCATTGGACTCATGTTGAAAAAGTAAACATTGATGATTTCGACACCTACTGCTTACAACCGGCTATTCGTCGCCGTGGCATCATAAAAGAGCAATGTCACTTTATTGATGCAGAGTTTAAGTCTAATATGCCTAAATTCTGGATAAAGGCAGATTCTGCAACAAGCTAATAGTGGTAAAGCCTGAAATTATTATCTCAATGAAACTAAACAATCAAAATAGAAATCGTGCAGCCCACAGAGGGCTGCACGATTTTTGCATTTATCTCTTTAAATCAAAATCCTGTATGGATGTATATTCTTCTGTAATGGAGTTTAGAAGAAGTAAGCAAGACCAATCTGCCATGAATTGCTTTTGCCCTTCGCACCTTTGACCACTTGCTGGATGGCGTCAATGCTGGTGTTGATCTCGCCCGTATTGCCGCAAGCGATGTTGTAGTTGGCCGTCAGCTGCAAGTGGTTGAGCAGCATTGCGCCCAGTCCCACATTGACACTGAAGTTGGAAGTCTTCAACTTCCACTCGGCGGCATCGTGCCACAGGCTCTGCTCCTTGTCGCCTATATTGAAGCCAAACTGCGGTCCGGCAAAGAGGAATACGCTTGCTGCCTGTCCTAATCCGAAGCCATAGCGCAGGTTGATGGGCACGGCAATCTGGCGATGCTTGATGGTCTGCTCTGTATTGAGCACTTCCTGTACACCATCAATCGCCACTTTGGCCTCACGTTGGTCATAGAGCGCGGAAGCGTCGATGCCGAGTCCTACGATGGGAAGGGTGAATTTCACGGTAGGGCCTACGTAGAAGCCTGCGCGATTGGATGCCTCAAAAACCTCCTTGTCCAGCGACATGCTCGTGACATTGACACCACCTTTGAGACCAAACTGAACTTGAGCACTGGCCGTTGTGGCACTCATCAGGCCAACGGCAACTAATAGAGTCGTAAAAAACTTTTTCATGTGTTTCTGTTTTAATTTGATTATACTTATAAACATGAATCCCCTTGGCGCATCAACGTCAAGGGGAAAATTACTTATCAATGTCTCTGGCGACGCACGGAGATACGTGCTCCACTGCCCGTATCGCTATTCCTTGATGCCTTGCGGCTGCGCTTCACCGAAGATTCTGCATCGCCCGATCGACGGGTGCGACTACGCCGCTTTGCCTTCTTGCTGGTTGGCTCCTGTGCAGTCTTGATGCTGTCGAGGCTGTCTCGCTTCTCTTGGTCCCCGAAAATGTTTTTCTCGAAGTCTTTCAGCTCTTTTTCGATCTTCTGCTGTTCGGCGTTCATGGCCGAATCCGTGGGGCAATACTGTGCGAGTGTGCGGCCAAGCATATTCGTTGTTTTGTATATCTTGCCCTGATACATATTGCGCGTGAAGAAATCGTCTACGCTCATGACCGCTGCATTGTTGAGATTGGAGGTCATCATGGTCTGTTTTGACAGATAAGGTGCCAAGTCGTCATACTTCACCCAAAACAGCGGATACTTCGCTTCGCCTTCGCCAAAGTCATCTTCCCGATAAAGTATTGGACACAGGGCAATGACCTTGCGGTGGAATGTAGACGTGGCTTGGTCATAGTATGCGCTCTCCTTGAGGTAGTACCCCTTCACTTCAGCCGATGGAATGTCGCTGTTGTCGAGGTAGATTCCCTTTCCCCGCCGCTCATAATAGATTTTATAGTTGTCGAGAAACTGAATAGGCTTGATGCGTGCGGAGTCGGTGAACAGCTCATTGCCGTCCAGACGATACTCGTAGCAGTTGATGTCTCTGTGGAGCATCAGCTTAAAGATGTAGGTGAAGAGGTTCATCTGGCTGCCTATCGGCTCTGTCGGATAATACAGTCCGGCGTTGGCTTCGTCTGTCAGCTTCAGTTCTCGGTAGAGGTCGCGGCGCCATACCACATCGGCCGGCATCTCTTGCACCGTGGGAAAAGAGATGAGGGCACGCGTAGTGAGCGCATTGGCACCCGTCTGCGCCTGTTTTTTCTGCTGTTCAGCTCTTCGTCTGGCAGGCTGCGCGGCGACCGCGACCACCACGATCACCATGCAAAGGATGGCAAATATCCGTTTCATCGTATGTTTTCTGATTCTATGTATTGTCAGTTCTGTTTTTGTTAATTACAAGTCACTACCTTACTATCACCTGCATAGCGCTTCCGCCACCGAGGTTTCGTGTGGTGCCATCAGGCCCGTGTACCACAACGTTGGTGATGTAGAAGCGGCGATTTCGGCTCAGTTGGCGGAACTGCTTTTTCTGCTGTGCTGTAAACTGTGATCCGTTGGAGGACAAGGGTACAGCATTTCCCATGTTGTCGAAGAAGATGGTCTGGAAACTCGTCACCTGGAATGGGATGTCCAGCAGTCCGTCGTCAATGGCTGCATGAATGCCAGAGGCCGCCATCAGACTGGCCTTGGAGAAGCTGCCGCCCTTGAAGCGGTCACCTCCCATGGCAATATAGGGGGCAGGGTCTGGCAGTTTGCGTACCCTGAACTTATATTCGCCCACCACTCTTCCTTTGGCCGATACCCGAAGCGTAACTGGACTGCCTGGAGTCGTTGGGCGGGCGATGAAATGTCCCCCGCCGCGTGCAGTGAGTGTACCTCCCGTCATCGTAGCTTGCACCGCGCTTTGTGGTGTGTTAGGGATGGAGATGGTGATGGGATTGTTGAATCCGGCATAGAGCACATTCATCAAATCGGCCGCCACTGTCGCCATTCCTTCGAAAGACGGTATCTGTTGCATGCCGTCCGGCGAGATGTAGTTGTTGGGCTTCGGACCGCCTATGACCATATAGTCTTGCTTGAAGTCTCTTCTAAGCACATTGCCCATCATGTCGCGCACGAGCATATAGCCCTGAATGGTGTGCTTCCCGGGTGCGCCCGCCTTCACTTTTATGGTGTTTCCTTTGATTTTCTGTCCATTCACATACACCTCGGGGCTTTGTGTGGAGTCGATGGCGGCCAACATCATCCGTGCCGTGATGGTCTCGCCTGGGTAAAGCCGTGTCTGGTCGGGCACTACGATAGCTTCGAGCTTGTTGACCCTGATGTCTTTCAGGCCCACATTGGCTACCAGGGTGTGCAGAACCTCGCCTTCCGCATAGCGGATGTCGCTCTGCAGCTTGGAAAGGAGGGTGACGGCTGCTGCCGTAGGCATATCCTCAAACATGTATTCCTCCCAATTTTTGTTCAAAGCAGAAGATGGCACCGCGGTAGAAAGGTTGCTGTTGATGATTTGTTTTTGCAAGGGATCATCGATGAGGCGGAGTATACGCTCACGATAACTGTTGATGGCATTGTATAGTTTGTGCCCCTGACCCGTTCCTGGGCTGAGCATAATGACTCCCGCCGCTTCCAGATTGTCCTTGTTCTTGATGTTGAGCGGGTCACCATCCGGGCCGTCAGCCTCTTGGACGATGAGCGTTTTCAGCTCTTGCGCATAGTTAAAGAGCGAGTCGCTCATGGCTCTCACCGTCGTAGCGCGCTGAAACCAGATGCGTGCCTTTTCGGGATTCTTGCGCATAATCTGCTCCAGCTCGCCATAGATAGCCTCATTTTCCTTGGTAGAATTGCCCGTCGTCCGGTTCAAGCTCTCCTCCACGATGGAGAAACCATTAAGCACCTCGGTCGAGATGTTCAATGCGAGCATGGCCATGAGGACGACGTACATGAGGTTGATCATCTTCTGGCGGGGAGATATTTTGATTTTCTTGATTGCCATGTTTTGCGTTCTGATAGTAGAGTAGGGCAGCTCAACAGTTGCCTCCGCCCCCTTTTCTCCTTATAATTTTTGCTGTTCGCCTGTGCTTGGAGCCACTGCGCCTGGAGCTGCGGCCCGCATATTGACCGTCATGGCCTCTATCATGCGGGCATAGATGGCGTTGAGGTCGGCAATCTGCTGAGCCATCTTGCGTGTTTGCTCATTGATTTGGTCAATAGTGCCCACCTGTTGGCTTGCCCCCTTGAGCTGCATCTCATAGATTTTGGCAATGCCCGTGAGTGTGCGGTTGAGGTTTTCCATCTCCTCGCTGTCGCGGGTGAGCCGCTGACTCTGCTCATTGACCTTGCCCAGCATTTCTGTCAGCTCCTTGAGCGCATCGACATACTTTGTTTGTGCCTCCACCATCTCTGGGGCTTGTTGCTGTGCCCCCTCTACATCACCCCGTTGATAGTTGAGCATGGCCATGGCCACCTGCTCGGCTGTGGGCATGGATGTTGCCGCTGGCTGTGCCCCCACTGCGGCATGTGCAGCGTCGAAAGCCTCATTGGCCGCCGAATGCTGACCTCCTTCGGCTGCCTGTGGGGTAGACTGATCAGGTGCATAGCGCTGGCCGTTGTAGGCGCTCGCTGCGGCTGGTTGGGCATCAATTCCTTCTGAGTGTGTTACGCCTTCCTCGTCTCCTGCGAACTCATCACCGTTGCTTTCGTCCTCCTCACCTTCTGCATAAGTCTGCTCGCCATTAAAATCTACTTTCGTGGGCAGCTCGCGTCCGTCGTCTGTCTTGTCAAAAGGACGGTCAAAGGCCGAAAGGAAGAACACCACCACCTCCGTGCCCATGCCGATAAACAGCCACAGGTTGGCTCCCGGGAGGTGGGTCAGCTTAAAGAGTGCGCCAAGGATGACGATCGATGCGCCCCAACTATATCCATAGTTCAGAAAAGTTTGGCCTGGGACGCTGTCCATCCACTTCTGCAAGCGGTAGATGACATTATATTTACTGTAGTTTGACATTATCTTTTCTTGCTTCGTTTTTTACTTTTCTTGCTCATCTTTGCAGCCTCACTGGAGCTGCTTGCCAGCGACCTCACGCACCGGAATCCGATGTATGAGCGTGGCTGGTTCTGGTATTCCCATGTGCGCCAAGCCGCGCGGATGTAGCTTTCTGGGTCTTTCCACGACCCGCCGCGCACGCTCTTCTTCTTCAGCCGGTAGGGGTCTTCGAGTGCAGCCTTGTATTCGAGTTGCGGGTTGAGATCGTTCATCGCGTCTACTCCCGCCTCAGTATAGACCGTGCTTGTCCATTCTGCCACATTTCCTGCCATATCGAAGAGTCCGTTGCTATTGGCGGAGTAGATGCCCACCTTGCTCGTAATCAGGTTTCCATCCTTGGTGTAGTTGCCTCGGTCGGGCTTAAAGTTGGCGTAGAAGCAGCCATTGCCACTCTTCACGTCCTCATTGTCCCATGGAAACTCGTTCTGGTCTTTGCCTCTTGCGGCATATTCCCACTCTGCCTCGGTTGGCAGGCGGTAGCGTTGCACATAGCGTGCCTCTCCTCCCAAACCTTTCAGCAGATAGTCTGTGCGCCAAGCGCAGAAGGCATTGGCCTGCTCCCAGGTCACGCCGACAACGGGATAGTCGTTGAATGTCGGATTGCTGAAGTAGGAGCGGAGATAGGTCTCGTTGTCAGAATTACGGAAGTCGTTCACCCAGCACGTCGTGTCGGGATAGACATTGACGATGTAAGTGTTGAGAAAATCCCAAGGTCCGGAGAGCGGGCGGTTGATGGTCTCGCTGTGAATCACGCCATCATCGTCCACATACGCGGTGTCCTTGCTGATCATCACCACCTCATCGGGATTGGCGGCAACGTCTGTATTGAGGTTGCGCTCGCTGGGATTGAGCCGGTTTCGGCGCAGTGCCGCCGCCGTATAGTCATAGACTTGGTAGCGGTAATTGAGCTGTCGGGCGTCCAGCATTTTCTCACCCGTGGCTGGATTGGTGACGTACAGGCTTTCAAAAGCCCGCTGCTCGTCCTCCGTCGGCTTGCGGGGCAACCGCTTGTTCCAGTTCAAGTGGGGTGTTACGGGGTCGCCGTTCTTGTCCTCCGTAATCATATAGCTCTCGTCCCCACCATAGGATGGGTCTGCGAGGCGCGTGCGGAGAATGGAGTCGCGCACCCAATAGACAAACTGCTTGTATTGCGAGTTGGTCACTTCGGTCTCGTCCATCCAAAAGCCATCGACAGAAATGTCCTTGACGGGTGTTGACTTGCCCCACAAGCTGTCCTGTTTCTCCATGCCCATGCGCAATGACCCCCGCTTGATGAGCGTCATGCCGAAGGGGGTGGGTTCTTTGAATCCGCGCCCACTCACGCCGACTACCTCGCCACCTCTTCCCGACGACGATGCGCTCTTGCTGCCGAAGCAGCTTGAGAGCAGCATGGTGGTCAACAGACTTGCGCAAATAGCCAATATGTACGTTCCTTTTCTCATATACTGTTGATTTAAGTCTCTGCCTTATCCCATTCGTGGGAAGGAGGCGGAACTTCTGTATTGTTTTGCTTTTTCTTGTTGTTCTACAATATTCTCGCACTCTTATGGAGGTTGCGCCCCTTCTTCTGGAGGTTGATGTCCATTTGGTAGCTCACCACCAACTCGTGGTATCCGTTGCCTATCCCGGCACCCCCCGTGAGCATCTCGTAGCTGTAGCCGATGTTGATGCCCTGGAAACTTCCGCCGATATACCCCGTGACGGAGTTGGTCGGACTGTATCCCACACCGGCGTACATCCGCTTCTTGTCGTTCTGGTAGACCACCCGTGCAGTGATGTCTGCCCGGTAGGTGGTGCCATCGTATCGTGCCAATACAGATGTCGGTACTGTAATAAACGGATTGCGGAGCTTGATATTGTATCCGCCCGTGAGGTAACAGGTCGGGGCCACCTTCATCTCGTTGGTCTCGCCCAGCGCTATGGTAGGCCCGGTGAGGTGTTGTCCACTCACGCCGACGTACCATTGCTTGTGGACATAGTAGAGGCCGAAGCCTACATCGAGCGCATTGCCGCTGAGCTGTGTCTTGGAGAAAGCAGGGTCGTTGCTGTCGTCAAGGTCAATCTTTGTCCCATCAAAATTCTCCATAATGAGCCCGAGCTGCACACCGGCCGAAATCATGCCTCCGAAGAGATTTTTGCGAAACGCATACTGTCCAGCAATGCGTTGGTGGGTGAATGCGCCAATCTTGTCGTTCAGCATCGATGCCCCCACTCCGTGATACTGCCTCAGGAAGTAGAGGGGCAAGTCGGCCCCCACATAGAACGTGTTCGGGTTGTCCTCGTAGCCGGTAAATCCCATCGTGTAGGCACCCACGGCGTTGAGCTTGTTGCCCTTTCCCGCTGCGGCAGGGTTGTACGATGTCTCCATCAGCCAATAATGGCTGAATACAGCGTCGTATTGCGCTTGCGCACCAAGGGCGGCAAACAGCGTGATGAATATGGCAATGATGCGTTTAAACACATTTCAATAACGCTCCACTCCCCATTTTATTGCCATGATATGGGATAAATTGTGTGGGCAGAACTAAAAACAATGCTTCTTGACAGTTCTCCAACCGAGTGGTAAAATATTTTCTTAAATCAAAGAAAACAAAAGTATAGTTAAATATTTTCTCCACTCTACTTTTTTGTGTAACTTTGCGCTGCAAACTCAGAAACAGATTGCAACACGGGATAAAGAAAATTTATAACACTCATAAAAGATAAAACAATGCAGTATTTAACAAATGACAAGCTCGTCATCGTTGGTGCGGGCGGTATGATTGGTTCCAACATGGTGCAGAGCGCTTTGATGCTCGGCCTCACTCCTAACATTTGTCTCTACGATATCTATGAGCCGGGCGTTCATGGTGTGTTCGACGAGATTCAGCAATGTGCTTTCGAGGGTGCCAATATCAGCTACACCGTCGATGCCAAGGAAGCCTTCACGGGTGCCAAGTACATCGTCTCCTCTGGCGGTGCTCCCCGTAAAGAGGGCATGACCCGCGAGGATTTGCTCAAAGGCAACTGCAAGATTGCCGCTGAATTTGGCGACAACATCAAGAAATATTGCCCCAATGTGGAGCATGTGGTGGTCATCTTCAACCCAGCCGATGTCACTGCACTCACCGCACTCATCCATTCTGGATTGAAGCCCAACCAGCTCACCTCACTTGCCGCACTCGACTCCACTCGTTTGCAGCAGGCGCTTGCCCACGAGTTCGGCGTACAGCAGGACAAGGTCACTGGCGCCCACACCTATGGTGGCCACGGTGAGCAGATGGCTGTCTTCGCCTCACAGGTCAAGATTGATGGCAAACCCCTTGCTGAGATGGGACTTTCCCACGAGCGTTGGGAGGAAATCAAGCATGAAACCGTCCAGGGTGGTTCACACATCATCAAGCTTCGTGGCCGCAGCTCATTCCAAAGCCCTGCCTACAACGCTGTGAAGATGATTGAGGCCGCTATGGGTGGCAAGAAGTTCACACTGCCTGCCGGCTGCTTCGTCAACTGCGACAAGTGTGGTTACAAGAACGTGATGATGGCCATGCCGTCCACTATCGACAAGACGGGTGTACACTTCACCGCTCCTACCGGCACAGCCGAGGAGATGGCCGATCTCGCCAAGTCCTACGAGCACCTCTGCAAGATGCGTGATGAGATCATCGATCTTGGCATCATCCCGCCAGTGGCTGAGTGGAGCAAGATGAACCCGAACCTTTAATTTCGTTCGGGGCTGACCGATAGGCCTATAAGTTTACAGCATAACAGGGGTGTCTTCCGACAAGGAGATGCCCCTGTTTGCTTATCCACAAAGGTTATCCCTCGCATCAAAGACAAGAAAATGGGGAAGCTCACGCCTGAACAACGTCATAAGAATATGGCGGCTATCCACTCCAGCGGGACGAAGCCGGAACGCATCGTGCGCCATTTTCTGTGGCAAAGGGGCTTCCGCTATCGCCTCAACAGCCCCCGCCTGCCTGGTCATCCCGACCTTGTGTTGCGCAAATATCGCACCTGCATCTTTGTCAATGGATGCTTTTGGCATGGGCACGACAACTGCGCAGGCTTCCGACTGCCCAAGACCAACACGGCATTTTGGCAAAAGAAAATCACCAGAAACAAGGAGCGGGATCACAAGGAGCAATTGCTACTCGCCCAAATGGGATGGCACTGCATCACTGTGTGGGAATGTCAGCTCAAGCCGAAGTCACGGAAGCAGACACTCGAAGCACTCGCGCATACGCTCAACCACATTTTTTTGCAAGACCATAGCATCCCGGCCCCTATTCATGCCTTAACCCGTTACCAGCCGATAGGGGAGGACATCCAGACAGGTATGGCCGCAGAGCCAGACGTGGATGGGCAATAGCTTTCAGTTGCAATTCCCAGCACGAAGAGACATGAAGGCTCGTCTATTGGTAGGGGAACAAGCCGGCGATGGCCTTTGCAATGTCAACAAGCCCTTTTTCGTCGGCCTCATGGAATGCGTCCAACTCCGCACTGTCCACATCGATGACCGCTACCACCTCGCCTCTCTTGATGATGGGCACGACTATCTCGGAGCGTGAGCGTGAGGAGCAGGCGATATGACCAGGAAATTGCTCCACATCGGGTACTATTAGCGTGCGGGCCTCCGCCCACGAAGTGCCGCAAACACCACGGCCGCGCCCTATGCTAAGGCATGCCATAGGGCCTTGAAACGGCCCCAGTAGCAGCCGATCGTGGCGCACGACATAGAATCCCACCCACCAATAGTAGCTGAACGTCTCCTTGAGCACGGCAGCCACGTTGGCCAGTACGCCCACGGGATTGTCGGCATCCTCCAATAATCCTTTCACCTGCAAGAGTGCTTCAGCATATTTCTTCGCCCTGTTTTGGCACGAGCTGACACCGTTTCTCCGTTCTTGATTTTTGTTCTCCATAGTCCTTTCCGTCAGTAATTTCTTTTGAAACTTAAGCCCAAATGCTAAAAAGTAATGGGCAAAAGTCTGTTTTTGCCCATTACCGTAGCTCTGAGTAAAACTCAAGAGTCCCGTTTGTATTGCTTTTTGCGCCTTGTTAGGGAAAGAATGGACTTACTCGTCCTCCCTGACAAGGCGCAATTGCGTCAAAACACAAACTTCCGTCCCTTGCTGACATAGATGTGCCCCTTCTGTGGGGTCGTCACCCGTCTGCCTTGCAAATCATAGATGTGGTTTTCAGTCTTGTCGGCAAGGTTCTCCGTAATGGCGGGAGTGGCGATGGCCGTAGCGGGAAACTCACT
>DLLX01000034.1:0-3505 GCA_002479145.1 Prevotella sp. UBA7551
GGCCGTAGCGGGAAACTCACTGGGGTCTATTTCAACAAAGTTCCAAAAGCCGCCCCAACCCGCGCCATTCTGTGTCTTGTCAAAGTATTTGTCCATCGTTCCCGTGGGAATATAGACAATTGGCGTCAATGTACCATGGGGAAATCTATACCCCTCGAAAGGCCCTCCTCCCTTTGGGTCACAGACGGGTGGCTCCATGGCAGCGCAATAGATTTCCTTGATGTTGTCCCAATGTCCACAACTTAGTGCACCCAAAGACTTCATGGAGGCAGGGAATACAACACATTCCAAGGAATCCATGAACTCCAAAGCCTCTTCTCCGATAGACTGAACTCCTAACGGAAATTCCAGTCTTTTAATTGAAAAGCATTGAGACAATGCTCTCCATTCGAGATTTTTCACCGTATGTGGAATGCTTATCTCACGCAATTTGAGCGCATTGTAGAGAAATCCAGAAGGTATTTCAGTCATTCCCTCTGGCAAACGTATCTTTTCAAGATAAAAATTATCGGCAAATGTCCAAGCGATGTCCGCTCTTCCAAAGTCCAGACAAGAATTGGGGATGGAGACCTCCTTCAATCGGCAACCCTGAAAAGCGGTTTCCCCAATCTTTTCAAGCCCTTCTGGAAAATTGATCGCAGTAATAGGAGTGTTATAAAATGCCTCCCTTTGAATTTCTTTCATCGTGGACGGAAGTACGACTTGCCCTATCAAATGGCTGCAAAAGGAAAATGTGCTTGGAGCGATCGTTGACATCCCTTCAGGAATTATCAATGGATTCATTTTTATTCGACTATTTATAAAGGCGGCCTCTCCAATTTCTCTAAGGGTAGAAGGGAGCTGGACGTCCTCCAAAGCAAGTGTGCTAAAGAAGGCATTGTTTCCTATTCTTTTAAGGCCTTCTGGCAAGATAATTCTCCGCAGAACTATATAATAGAAAGTCATGCCGTTTTTTTCGTCATCAACAAATTGCTCGTCTCGATCAAAAAAGGCATAGTCTGGTATTTCGTTATTTTCTATTATAGCTTCTTTCAAGTTGATGACCGAAAGATAACCATAAAGTGAAGAACGGAACAGAGTTTTAAAGTCTGCGGCATTGATAGGTCCGTTGACAACCAAGGAGTCTATCTTTGTATTCTTATCGCCCAACAGTTCTGCTAACTCTCCTCCGTGCGTGGTCGTCACCTCCATCCATGTGAACTTATGTTCCTCCTCGGTGGCTTTCTTCATACGGAATGGCTGGCACTGAATGCCCTTACCCTCATGTATCATCGCCTCAGGAATCTGGCCATCAGTACTCCAACTGACGTTACAGGACACATAAGCATTCAACTGCTGCTCTTCATTTGCAGCGTATAACAACGAAGCGAGCATACAGAGAAGCAATGTCGAAATTGTCTTCATCATGTTTTGGATTGTCTTCATAATCAGTTTATTTTAATTGTTCAACTATTGACAGGCCAGCTTGGAGTACTGGCCTGCTCACATTCTCACGTGGTATAACTAATTTATTCTATCTTTACTTTTTTGGAAATCTCCATTCCGTCAAGGAACTTTCGTCCACATAATAGTCAGCGTCCTTTCCCGCAAACTGACTCTCAGTGAGTGCAAATGCTTCCTCTTGGGAGACACTTCTGAAATTTGCTGATTCCAATTGTGCCCACATTTCTGTTGGGAATAAGCTGAAAAGTGTCAGCCACCCTAAAAATCTTAAGCGCTCCATAAACATTAAGTTTTGATGGTAAAAATATAGAAAAAAAGTAGTACCACAAAGGTAAGAATTATGATTTTAACGTGCAAATGTTTTCAAGCTTTTTTGTTTTTTGAGTTAGATTTTCCATTACTTTATTCCAGTCCGGGGTAAGAAATTCGGAAAATAAACACAGGGCTATGCGGATGTGTCCAAAAACATATTGCCATTCAGGCTCTATTGCGTCGTAATTCAGCCTATATTGCACTGCAATAAAGGCCATTTTGCAACGCAAAATAGCCCCTATTACCACGTGGCTTATAACGTCCTGATAATCAGTGAGTTTACTCCGCTGCTTTTGTGGCAGCCATTACCGAATGGCTTGCCACGCATTCACCTCTTTAATCTCAATAGGTCATTAGACCGCACTCGACAAAAAGGAGAAGTTTCCCATCTTTACATACTATTTTTTTGACATATTCGCTCAAATAACCGATTAGGATTTGAGATTCACTCATTAAAAAAATGATGTGCTTTTATTCAGACTTTTGCTCCATATATATGCCAGTGGGCATCCCTCGGAAAGGGATAGACCAAATACGAATATCAATAATTCTTTTGTGCCCAGTCTGGTTGGGTGCCACTGTTAGGGCTATTTCTTTTACATTTTCCTTTCTTATGTTGAACCAGCTACAAAAATATTGGTAAGTATAAGTGAACTCTTTACCATCAGTTCCAACAATAGTAGAATCGTTCTTTTCTACTTTTTCTTCGTTCAAAGTTACATCCCCTTGTTTGTCCGAATTCCTAAGAACAGAGTATGTCGAGCAGCTGTGCAGCTCGTAATTATTGTTCATGCCCTGTCGAAGAGTAAATTGTCCGCCTTCAGGGGGAATTTCGAAATGGCTCGGGAAATCATTGTAAACGGGATCTGCATCAATAAGCTCATCATTATCATTACAGGAACATAATGCTAAAACAAGCGAGAAAATGATGAAGAATATACTTTTGTTCATAATTCTATTTAATTGATTTGAGGTTTTTGCTATAGTCTCTTCCAAAGCAATTCTTTCGGCATTTTGCTGCTGTAAGTGTTTCGCCATAGTCCGTATGTCTTCAACACAAAAAGGCAATCTGCACGAAATAAACAGCAACCTGGTACAATTCGTTTTTTACCAATGGAAATTGACTGTGGCCACGACACAACGGCGTGGTAGCGGTCGGTCACATAGGGCGGATACTTGCGTTTGGTGTCAAGTAGTCCGATGTAAGATTGTACACCAAACCGCCAGTGCCTTGTCTCATAGTAGACGGCAGGTCGGATGCCTAAGTCAAATTTCTTGTATTCCTCCTTTCCATCTATTGGATGCCAAGGGTCAGCATCGTAGTAATGATAGTCACCGTCGGCCAGAAAGGAAAAGACGGGACCACATTCCACCACCACGCCCTTGCGTTTGCTTCCGCTGAAGTGGTACTGCATGAGCAGTGGCACGTCTATGTAGGTGGCGTTATAAGAGCCTCCCACGTCTTTAAGTTCGCCCAATCGTGTTTTCACTCGAAGCGCCACGCCTGGCATCGCCGACCACTGTGGCGTGACATAGTAGTTAAGGCCGTAGCCCACATGCAAGGCTGTGGTCTGCTCGTCTCCATCCTCCAGTGTGTTGGCAATGCCCACGCCAGCATATACGTTGTGCTCCCAATGCTTCGTCTGTGCAGAGATAGATGTAGTGGCACCTAAAAAGAGCAGTATAGTGGTAGCTTTTGTGGATAAAGAATATTTTTCCATGCTTCTAAATTTAGGTGGGTTCTATAAAT
>DLLX01000034.1:3642-5188 GCA_002479145.1 Prevotella sp. UBA7551
TAGAACCCACCTTTAATAAATACAGTAGATTTTTCTGCTGCAAAGTTAAGAAAAAAAGCAAACTCCAAACGGATTCATCTCAATTATACAATGAGCTTTGGCGCATCAAAAGATACCAATTACTATAATGTTGCGAGTGAAGAAAGAGGTTGTATTGTCTGACAAGGCCAGATGCGTTGCATCGCCATTGGTGTAGGAAGAATATGTTCTTGGTCTCTTCTGGGATAGAAATAGGTGTGGCTCGGTGTTGCAAAAGATTCGTGTGGGGTGTTCGTAGGCTTTCAGTTGACAACCAACAACAAAAAGGCCGGGCGATAGTCGAGACATGACAAGTAGTCATGGTCGCTATTCCCAGCCTTTTCCTTTTTATCTTAATAACCTATTTGGGGAACAGGTTGCCTTGACTTATAGTCAAGACTTCATTTTAGTATTTCGTGTTCTCTGGATCAAAGTTGGTCCATCCACTCATCCAGTTGTCAGCTGCGTTGCGGAATGCACCCACATAGGTAGCGCTCTTGTCGAACCAGTTGTTGGACTGCAGATCGCTGAACGAGCCTTGAAGGTTGCCACCCAGCGTGGTGCTGGCAGAGATGATGGACTCTACACCAGACCAAGTGCTTGCCAACCAGTTGTCGAGCAGCTTGTTGCCGTTGTCCTGAAGAAGGAAGAACGTGCTGGAGAAAGACTTCTTTGAAGGATCAGTCGTCTTGGTCTTGTAGTCGTAAAGCTCATCCTTATAGATCTTGTTGAAGTCAGAACCTGTGATGTCCATGCCGGCCATGACGATGCGGTGGAGCTTGAGCAGACCCTTGGAAGCGGCACCCTGGGTGTCACCCTTCTCGTTGTCGAGGATGATTCCAACCGGCCAGCCAGCCACAACGCTGTTGTAGCAGTTCAGGCGGCTGTTGCGACGGATGTGCATTGCAGCCTGGAAAAGACCCAGTGACGAGCCGTTGCCCGGATTCATCTTGTCGCCGTTGATGTACTCCTTGGTGTTCTGGAAGTTCTTGTCGAACACTTTCGGGCCAAGGAAGGTCATGTTAGAGAACGTAGCCGTGGTGAAAGGCTCTGCAGTAGAACCATCGGCGTTGTTATCACTTTCGAAGCCATTGCTCTGTGAAGCATCTGCGATGTGCGACTCACGGACGGAAACACCAAACTGTACACTGCCAGAGAAGCCATTATCGGTATCGAAGTCATCATCCCAACCACGATAAGCGACCAGGTACTTGCAGTTTACCGTGCCACCGAACCACTCGAAAGAGTCGTCGTTGCTGTAGCTTACCTGCACGTGGTCCACAGTCGTTCCTGCGCCAACGGAACCCAGTGTAAGGCCATTGATCTCCTTATCCTTCTGGAAGGGGTATCCGGCAAACTCAATACGGACGTACTTCAGCACACCCGAGTTGTCGTTGGCATCGTTGCCACCGTGCTTTGTACGAGGGCCACCCTCAATCTGCTGGTTGAGCACGCCGTTGTTGTTAGGTGCCTTACCGCAGAGAATCACGCCACCCCAGTCGCCAGGACGACGCTCTCCAGGATTTTG
>DLLX01000034.1:5328-17108 GCA_002479145.1 Prevotella sp. UBA7551
GCCTGCCGGGATGGTCAGCGTAGATCCATCAGCCACGTAGACCCAGCCGCGCAACAGATAAGTGCCTTTGGCGAGCGTTTGCTTCCCCTTGAAGACAAAGTTCTGGTCGCCATTGCCAATGACATTCCCCTCGGGATCTTCTTTGCCGTTGGCATCGAAGAGCAGATGGTCACACGACTTGAAGCCTCCATCAGTACCCCATACGTAAGCTGTTGTGCCAGGGTTAGGAGTGGGGTTCTCGTTGTCATCGTCGCTGCACGCTGTCAATGTGGCCGAGAGGGCAAGGATGCCGAAGCATCCCGCAATCATCTTTCTTGTTTTCATCATTGTTTTGTGAATAATTAAGTTGTTGTTTTGTGGTGCGCAGGCGTTGTGCGCCCAACGCACTTGTTGATATTGTTTTTTCTTTCTTGCGTCTTAGAGCGTCAGTGTGGCAGTGAACTGTATATTGGTTCCTGGCCGATACTGGCGTGTCACTTGCTCCACTTGCTTGGTGCCGTCCTTTAGTGTAACGTCGGAGAACTGCTTGAACGATACCTTTTGGTTAAGGATGTCCTTGACGGCGAGCTTCAACTCCAAACGACCTATGCGCTTGCTGGCTGTAAAGTCGAAGGCATCGCGCGGCATTTCGTAGCTGTCCGGCACACGGATGTTTCTTGAAGGGTCAGAGCCACCGCCTGTGGTTCGTCCAACACCGACGATACGTTTGCCGATGCGGTTGTAGAGCAGGCTGGCTGTGAATTGACATTTCTCGTTGTTATAGAATAATCCAGTGTTGACCAGATAGGGTGATTGTCCCTGCATAGGACGGTCATACTCGTTGCTTCCCGGCTCAAATTCCACCCGACTGTGAATCAGCGAGCCGTTGAAACTCCACGAGAAGTCCTTCAGACCGATGAAGTCGAGCCGCTTGCGTATGTCAAGCTCAACACCAAAGTTGTTGGCTGCGCGGGCGTTCATATAGGAGTAGACCACGTCCGTTCCCCCCGCCATGGTGTAAACCCATTCAATTGGGCTGTCGAAGTGCTTCCAGAAGGCTGCCAGCGTGATGACCTCACCACGTGATGGATACCACTCATAGCGCAAGTCGAGGTTGTCCACATAGCAGTTTTTCAAGTCGAAGTTGCCCTCTACGTTCGATGCCAGGTCGAAGTCGTAATAGACCGACGGTGAGACTTCCCTAAATTCGGGGCGGTTAACGCTCCTTCCATAGCTGGCCCGCAACTGATGTTTCGGGTTGAAATGGTAGGTCACATTGAGGGAGGGGAACAAGTCGCCGTGACGGTAGAAGTGGNNTCTCATGGCTCTCTTCATACATCTTGGTGTTGCTGAACAGCTCCATGCGGTTGTACTCGTAGCGCAGTCCGGCATTGACATCCACCTTTCCCAATGGGAGGGCAGCCTCGACGTAGACCGCTCCGAGCAAGTTGTTGCCACTGTAGTCGTTGAGTTTGTTCACGTCCTCCATCAGATAGAGCTTGTTGACGCCGTAGTTGGAGGGGTCGGAGAGAAGTGTCGGGATGTCCATTGTGAGGAATCCTTCAGGCAAATCGTTGCCGTCGGTGTTGTACCAGTAGAAGAGGTTGCGGGTCTTATACGTTCTTGTGCGGTATTCACCGTAGATGCCAGCCTTCAGAGAAGGCGTCCATTTGCCGAAATTGAACTTGTGCTCGTCATTGGCTTGCAGGGAGATGATGTGCTCGTCGAGCGAAGTCCACTCGCGCGAGATGTCGTTCTGGTATAGCCACTCGTATTGTTTGTTCTCCTGTTCTGGGTCTTCAGAATAGAGGATGTATTTCCTACGATCGGGCAAGCGACGGTTGGCGTACGCATAGCCGACACTCCAGTCAAGGGCATCGTCACTGAAGGTATGCCGTCCCGTCAATTGACCCGTATAAGTGGTGCGGCTCTGATAGTAGTATTCTGCCGAGCGTTCGGGCTCAGATTGTGCGCTTGTCCCCTCGCGGAAGGTGTATCGGCTGTTGCCCAGCTGGTTGATGATGTTCTTCAGCTGATATTTGTTCTTCCCGTTTCGGCTCAGAAGCGTCAAGTTGAGCATGGCACCCAGACGTGCCGAGTGGGTGTATTGGTCGTCAGTGGAGAGTCGCAACGGGTTGACACGGTCGTTGTCTGTGTCGTAAGCACCATAGAAGTTGTTGATCATTCCGCTTATCGAGCGCCGCTCATTGGTGTAGTTGAGTGCGGCGAGCAGTCCGAGTTTCGCCCCATCAATCTCCCATTTCCGGCTCCAATCCATCCCCAGCTTCAAGTCGCCCAGTGGTGTATTCTTCCTTACGTGCCAGTCGTTGCCGAAGCCGTTGTTGAGCAAATCTATCATGGTGTTGCCTCCGCTGTTTTTCCCGAGCGTGGCAAACTGCTTGTCCATCCCGCCGGAAAGCGAGCGCATTCCGCTGTCGAATCCTAAGAAGTCGGTGGGCGATGCCTTTTGTTCAAGGAAGTCGCCAAATGCCGTTTGTGTGTTCCAGTTGGCACCCACGCTGATATGGAATGAGTTGTTGGTGGGTATTTCTTTAGTGTTGATGAGAATGAAGCCGCCAGTGTAGTCGGCTGGGTATTGTGCTGTGGGTGTTTTGACAATCATGAGGTTGTCTATCTGCCCGCTGGGAATCATGTCAAAGCTGAAAGCTCGGCTGTCCGCCTCACTGCTTGGGGCTGCCCCGCCGTTGATCCACACGTTGTTGTAGCGCTGGGAGAGACCGCGCACCATGACAAACTTCCCATCTATGAGGCTCACGCCAGGGATTCGGCGGATCACCTCGCCTGCATTACTGTCCTGCGTCCGTGAAATTTCCTGCGCAGAGACGTTGCTCACTATGACGGAGCTGGTTCGTGCGATGTCAATCATGGCGGCATCCGTATTCAGTCGCTTCACCGCCGTCACGGTGACATCACCTAATTGCTGCTCGTCGGCCGTCAGCGCAACCCGCAAGTCATCATCTGCGTTGCCGGTCGTGGCCCTCACTCCGTCAATGGTTTTAGTCTTATAAGATACATATTTAATAATGAGCGTATAGCTCTTGCCTTTCTCAAGGCCAGCAAACTGGAATTTACCGTCGATGTCAGTGGCTGTGCCAAGCGATGTTCCCTCCACCTGCACCGTCGCTCCGATGAGTGGTTCTTTTGTTTTTGAATCGACCACCGTACCCCGTATGTCTTGTGCCCATGCTCCGGCTGGGAGTGCAAGGGTGAGGAGAGCGATGCCTGTGAGTCGCTGATAATGCTTATTCATCTTTGTCCTACGTTCATTGCTTTGTTTTCACGGGTGCAAAGTTACATAGGGAGTGTGACAGAGTGATTGCCAAGATGTTACAAGGCTATGAAAAAGCAGCTTTTTTGCCCGCTTATTTTCTTCTCTTGCTCTTTGGGTTAATTAGGTCGTTATGCTGAAGTAGAAGCGATTACAGACTTGAAAATCAGCTAATTGCCTGTTTTTGCTGCCGGTGTTGTCTTTAGATAAGCGCTAAAGTCTATTGTGGGCAACATAAAGAAAGAAATAAAAAACAGCATGAATCCATGGGGTCTGGTTGGTATCCTATCCCATGCGCACACGAAAATGAAGGGCTTGTCACCCTGGTTTCTTCACAGACACCAGTTCGTATTCTTCCTCTTCGTCATCTTCTGTGGTGCTTTTCCTCTCCCCCTGCATCCCGTTGGCGTCGGGAGTCGCAGGGCTCAGGAGCTTGACTATCAGCCGGGCCGCCTCGTCGGGAGCCACAAGGTTGCCCAAGCGATTGGCCACAGTACGGTAGCCGCAAAGTATTTCCTCACGGTGCGGTTGCCTGGGGAGGATGCGGTACAGCTCGTTGATGATGTTGTAGATGGTGAAGCGTTCTGCAAACAGCTCCTTGACCACCTCGGCGTCTGCTACCAGATTGACGAGCGAGATGAATTTCACTTTGAGAATATGATTGAATCCAAAGCGTATCAGTCGGGGTAGGGGGGTCTTGTAGCATACTACTTGTGGCACGCCAAGGAGACAAGTCTCCAGTGTGGCTGTGCCACTTGTAACGAGCGCGGCCACGCTGTGGGTGAGCAAGGCATAGGTTTCGTTGTTGATGACGGGAACGTCTTGGCGCTTTCCCATTACCTTTTTATAAAAGGACCAACTGATGGAAGGTGCACCCGCTACCACCATCTGGTAGTCTTCAAAATGAAGAGCAGCCTCGATCATGGCCGGGAGGTTGTCCTTAATCTCCTGTTTACGGCTTCCTGCAAGAAGGGCAATGATGGGCTTGTCGGTCAAGTTGTGGCGTACAAAGAATGCTTCTCGGCTCTCCGAGTACGCTTTCCGAAACCGCATAATTTCCTCGACGGTGGGATTGCCGACGTAGTGGATGGGGTATTGATGTTGCTGATAGAACGATACCTCAAACGGAAGAATAGAAAACAACTCCTTGACATCGCGACGTATGGCGTTGATGCGCCATTCCTTCCATGCCCAGACCTTTGGGGAAATATAGTAGTAGACGGGAATCTGAGTGTGCTTGTGGACATATCGGGCAATGTTAAGGTTGAAGCCAGGATAGTCTACCAGTATTACCACGTCGGGATGCCACGCCACAATGTCCTCTTTGCACCACTTCATGTTGCGGAGGATGGTATGCAAGTGGAGCAATACGGGTACGAAGCCCATGTAGGCAAGGTCCTTGTAATGGCGCACACGCTCACCTCCGACAGCCGACATGAGGTCGCCGCCGAAAAAACGGAACGCTGCCGAGGGGTCATAGCAGCGCAGCGAGGCCATCAGCCGACTGGCATGAAGGTCACCGCTGGCCTCTCCAACTATCAGATAGTACTTCACAGGTCAGAACTTCAACTTGCCCAGCAGGCCGTAATCGGTCACATCTATCGTGGTAGGCGTTACGGCTACGTAACCGTGGGCAATCGCCCACTGGTCTGTGTCAGTCTCCTCCGGCTCGTCATTCTCATAGTGACCCACCATCCAGTAGTAACCTCCGCCATAGGGATGCTGACGGCTCTCCACCTCGTTGACCCAACGTCCGTAAGTCATTCGGCACACCTTGATGCCCTTGAAGGAGTTGCCCTTGGGGAAATTGACGTTTAGGCAGGTGCCCTTTGGCAGGCCCTCGGTCAGCACCTTGGTCACAATCTGGCGTACATAGGGACGAAGAGGTGAAAGGTCAGCCTCGGGATTGAAGTCGCAGGAGGAGAAAGCTATCGACGGAATATACTTCATTGCACCCTCATAGGCCACACCCATGGTGCCGCTGTAATGGTTGTTGACCGTGGAATTGTCGCCGTGGTTGATGCCGCCGAGTATCAAGTCGGGCATGCGGTTGTCCAAAATCTGGTCTATGGCCAGCTTGACGCTGTCGACAGGTGTGCCCGAGCACGACCACACTTCAGCCCCTGCAATATCCTCACGTCGCTTCAAATAGAGCGGATCGGCAGCCGTGAAGGCGCAGGAGTAACCCGAACGGGGCGAGTCGGGAGCGCAAACGAGCACTTCGCCCATATCGGCGATGAAAGAGACAAGACTGCGGATGCCATTGCTGTCGAAGCCGTCGTCGTTGGAAACGAGAATGAGGGGTCTGTTTTTGTTCATCATTGCACTAATCTTCGAGCCGCAAAAGTACGAAAAAAGTTTTTTAAAGCCACCGCTTTCTCGTAGTTTTTGTGTACCTTTGCCCAAAATATTACACTTGAGACAGACAGATACACAAGGAGTAAATCCTGCAAAATGGATGCCTATCATCGGCTTTAACCAAGGCCGGTAGCCAGGCGCCAGTCTGCAAGAGACAGGCATTTGCGGCTTTGCCCTATGTCTGGTTGCGTATTTGAGAACGATAGAACATGGGAAAAATCATTGCATTGGCCAATCAAAAGGGCGGTGTGGGCAAGACGACCACTACCATTAACCTTGCTGCTTCATTGGCCACATTGGAGAAAACGGTGCTTGTCCTCGATGCTGATCCGCAAGCCAACGCGTCGAGCGGACTGGGGGTTGACATTAAGGAGGTGGACTGTTCAATCTATGAGTGCATCATAGACCATATCGATATACGTGATGCCATCTATACGACAGACATTGAGGGACTCGATATTGTGCCGAGTCATATAGATTTAGTGGGAGCAGAGATAGAAATGCTCAACATGAATGACCGCGAAAAGGTGCTGAAGAATCTTCTTCAACCTATTCGCAACGAATACGATTACATCCTAATAGACTGTAGTCCGTCGCTCGGACTGATCACGGTCAACGCCCTTACGGCGGCCGACAGCGTCATCATCCCAGTGCAATGTGAGTACTTCGCCCTGGAAGGTATCAGCAAGTTGCTCAATACCATCAAAATTATCAAGAGCAAGCTCAATCCCAAACTCGAGATCGAGGGATTTCTGCTCACTATGTATGACAGTCGTCTCCGGCTGGCACGGCAGATTTACGATGAGGTAAAACGCCACTTTCAGGAACTGGTGTTCCGTACCGTGATACAGCGCAATGTCAAGCTTTCCGAAAGTCCAAGCCACGGTCTGCCCGTCATTCTCTATGATGCCGACTCGGCGGGTGCGCGCAACCACCTGTCGCTGGCAAAGGAAATCATAGAACATAACAAGAAAGAATAGCCCTATGCCCGTACATAAGAAATATAATCGCAACGTCAAAACCAACGCCCTCGGGCGTGGACTCGATGCTCTTATCTCCACAGAAGCGGTAAGCACGCAGGGAAGCAGCACCATCAATGAGGTGCCACTGCAGCAGATAGAGCCGAACCCCAATCAGCCGCGGCGTGAATTTGACCCCGTGGCACTGGAGGAATTGGCCGGATCCATCCGTCAGTTGGGCATTGTACAGCCTATTACCCTGCGGCAGATGGATAGCAACCACTTCCAGATTATTGCCGGAGAGCGGCGCTGGAGAGCCTCCCAGTTGGCTGGACTGAGTACGATTCCAGCCTATATCCGTACCATCAAGGACGAAAATGTAATGGAGATGGCCCTCGTGGAGAATATCCAGCGCGAGGACTTGAATGCCATCGAGATAGCCTTGGCCTACGAGCACCTGCTGGAGAAGAGTGCGATGACTCAGGAGAAGGTGGCAGAGCGCGTAGGCAAGAGCCGCGCTGCCATTGCCAATTACCTGCGTTTACTGAAGCTTCCCGCACAAGTGCAGATGGCGTTGCAGAAGAAAGAAATAGACATGGGGCACGCCCGAGCGTTGCTCTCGGTCGAAAGTCCTACGCTTCAACTGAAGGTTTTCCGCGAAATTCAGAAAAACGGCTACAGTGTGCGTCGCGTGGAGGAGATCTGCCAACAACTAAAAAACGGCGAAGACATACAATCGGCGAAGAAGACCATTGCCGCCACACGTCGCCTTCCCGAAGAGTTCAACATTCTCAAGCAGCAGCTCTCCACACTTTTCGACACGAAAGTGCAGATGAGCTGCAACGACAAAGGCAAGGGAAAAATCAGCATTCCGTTCGCCTCAGAGGAAGAGTTGGAGCACATCATGAGTGTGCTCGACAGGGTGAAGCAGCAATCAGGGAACTGATGGACATTAGGAATATGATGAGGCAACAGTTTTGGGGAATAATCTTGGCTCTACTTCTTGCCCACGGGGGAGTCATGGCGCAAGTGGAGCACCATGACAGCGTCATGGTAATCTACCCTGAAGATACGCTCAGTGTGCGACAGAATGTCTCAGTTCCCATTTCAGACAGTATGATGACAATAAGCAGGTCTCTTGCCGATTCCCCCAAAAAGGAAAATGTCAAGGAGAAACACCACAAACGAGACTGGGCAACATGGAGGCCAAATGCGAAGCGGGCCTTGTGGCTGGCCCTGGTGCTTCCTGGTGCTGGGCAGGTCTATAACCGAAAATTTTGGAAGCTCCCCATTATCTATGGCGGGTTCACTGGTTGCATTTATGCCATGACATGGAACAATCAGATGTATCATGATTATAGTCAGGCGTACATGGATATCATGGACAATGACCCTACTACAGAGAGCTACAAGAACTTCCTGCACCTTGGTACCGAAATCAACGAGAGCAACAAATCACGCTACCAAGAAATTTTCCGTAAGCGGAAGAATCGTTATCGCAGATGGCGCGACCTGAGTATCTTTGCCTCAATAGCCGTCTATGCTCTTTCCGTCATTGACGCATACGTCGATGCGTCGCTTTCTGAATTTGATATAAGCGAGGACTTGTCGATGCGTGTCACACCTGTAATGCTGGGCAATGACGGTGCGATAAGCCCACAATGCGGTCTCTTGGGGCAGAATGCCATAGGGCTGGGATGCAGTCTGAGGTTCTGAGGATAACTAAAAACAAAACACTAATCTATCACTTTATTATATATAAGGAGGAAATCATATATGAATTCTGCTACTACTGACAATCAAGAACAGAAGCCTAACATCATAAAAACAGAAGCTGACGTGCAGGATCAGAAACTCGATGGCCAGGAATTGAAAGAGAAGGAGATGGTGGACAAAGCCTTCCAGCATCTGCTTGACACCTATCTTGCTTCGCGTCACAGAAAGAAAGTCGGCATCATTACCAAGGCTTTCAACTTTGCCCGACAGGCACATCAGGGTGTGAGGAGGCTTTCTGGAGAGCCTTATATCATGCACCCGATAGCCGTTGCCCAAATAGCCTGTGAGGAGGTTGGATTGGGGGCTACGAGCATCAGTGCTGCCTTACTGCACGATGTCGTGGAGGACACCGACTATACCGTGGAGGACATAGAGAACATTTTTGGCTCAAAGATTGCGCAAATCGTCGATGGCTTGACCAAGATATCGGGCGGAATCTTTGGCGACAAGGCCTCGGCACAGACAGAAAACTTCAAGAAGCTGCTCCTTACGATGAACGATGACATACGCGTCATCCTAATAAAGATTTGTGACCGGCTTCACAACATGCGTACGCTGGCCTCCCAAGCACCCAACAAGCAGTATAAAATTGCGGGAGAGACGCTTTATATCTATGCCCCACTCGCCAATCGACTGGGCCTGAACAAGATAAAGACGGAACTGGAAGACCTAAGTTTTCGGTATGAGCATCCTGAGATTTACCAAGGCATTGCACGACAACTGGCCGAGACACAGGCGCAGCGCGATGAGCTCTTCCGCGACTTTACCGCACCCATCCGTGAAGCACTCGACAAGATGGGAATCAAATATGAGATTAAGGCACGAATCAAGACACCTTACTCTATTTGGACAAAAATGCAAAAGAAGCACGTCTCTTTCGGAGAGATATACGACATTCTTGCCGTGCGTATCGTCTTTACCCCCAATGTACGGGAGGACGAGATCAACGATTGTTTCTCCATCTATGTAGCTATCAGCAAGATTTATAACAGCCATCCAGACCGGTTGCGCGACTGGGTCAACCATCCCAAAGCCAATGGTTATCAGGCATTGCACGTGACACTGATGTCCCATCAGGGTAAATGGATAGAGTTGCAAATTCGCTCTGATCGTATGGATGAGGTGGCGGAACAGGGTTTTGCCGCCCACTGGAAGTACAAGGAAGGATATGAGATAACGGAGGACGAGGGTGAACTGAACGACTGGCTGCACACAATCAAGGAAATTTTGGATGATCCACAGCCAGATGCTATGGATTTCCTCGATGCGATTAAGCTCAATCTTTTCTCATCGGAGATATTCGTCTTCACCCCAAAGGGTGACTTCAAGACGATGCCAGCGGGTAGTACGGCCTTGGACTTTGCATTTCAAATCCATACTTTCTTGGGAAGCCACTGCATTGGTGCTAAGGTAAACCACAAGCTCGTGCCCCTGAGCCATAAGTTGAACAGCGGAGACCAGGTGGAAATCCTCACCTCCAATGCACAAAAGGTGCAGCCCTCGTGGGTGAACTTCGTGGAAACGGCCAAGGCAAAGGGAAAAATTCTGGCTATTTTGCGTAAGGAAGGGCGCGAACAACAAAAGAAAGGTGAGGCGCTGTTGGGTGAGTGGTTCGCCGAGCATGGCATGGAAACGTCGAGTCAGCGCATTGAGTTGCTTTGTGAGGCGCACAATTTGCAGAAGCCGGAGGATTTGTTGCGAGCTATTGGTGCAAAAACCATTGTGTTGGGAGACAGTGATTTGGATGCCATCAAAAAGAAAAAGGGCAGGGATAGCAGCACAACGGGGTGGCTTACAAAGTACGTACCCTTCCTTAAAAAGAAGGAGCCAGCCGCTGAAAAAAGCCCAACGGCACTCCAGACAATCCCTTCGGTCAACGGACTGATTACTGTTGATGAGAAGTTGAACCGTAAAAAGCCCATCTTTATCAACGAGAAGAACATCAACGGCTACATATTTCCATCCTGTTGCCACTGCATTCCCGGTGACGATATTCTGGGGTTCATTGACAATCGAAACCACATTGAGATACACAACCGCAACTGCACTGTGGCCTCAAAGTTGAAAGCCAGCTATGGAAACCGTATCCTCGATGTCAAATGGGACATGCATCACCAGCTTTATTTCGATGCGACCATACACATCCGTGGTATAGATCGGAAGGGAATGTTGCGTGATGTGGCCGAGATGGTCTCTGACAAGCTTGGACTGAACATGAGACGTATCACCGTAACGTCAAACAATGGTATCTTTGACGGCACCATCGAGTTGGGGGTTCACGATGCAGAGGAGCTGGGTGTCATTATCGAGAATCTCAAGCAGGTGGACGACTTGAAAGAAGTGAACAGGATGTAGTTCGCAGCTGCCGCTAATTTCGGACAGCCAACCGTCGCCACAGGCAGCGGGGAATGATCCTCCACAATGCCGTAAGGATACGGTATCGCCAGTCGATGATGCAGATATGACGGTGTGACTTTATGGCTTTTATGATATTTTTGGCTACCAAATCGGTTGGCATCAGCATCGGATAACGTTTGCCATCGCCAAGTAGGTCTGTCTTAACGAACCCGGGGCGGAGGTCTGTGAAGTGGATGGGAAGATGGCGAATGGTTGCTTGTTGCTCCAATGCTTCGATATACACATTGCAAAACGCCTTCGATGCGCTGTAGGCGGGAGCTACACCAAGCCCCTTTGTGCCCGCTATGGATGAGACGACGGCGATATGACCACCGCCATGTGCAGCAAAGTACCGATAGGCTGCACCCACCATCCGTGTAAAACCCATCGCATTGGTGTTCACTGTGAGCAGCTCTTTGTCTGGTTGCAGTTCCAGATTTTGCCATCCCACTCCAGCAACATGTAGGTATAAGTTCATACCGTCCAGCTCTCCGACCAAATCCAGCAACTTTTTCTCCGCACCTTCCTGCGTGATGTCGATAGACGCATAGCACACTTGACCGCTAAACTGGGCAGCCAGCATATCAAATTTTTCTGTCCGACGTGCGGCAAGTCCCACGTGCCACCCTTCGCGCAGCAGCTCGCAGGCCACCTCATAGCCAATGCCCGATGATGCACCTACAACGATTGCTCTCTTTTCTTTCGTCATGATTCCGTCTGGTTGTTTATACTGTACTGCAATTAATGCGGAGAACCTTTCCACATTCAGAAGCACGTCATCTCTTGAAATTTCTTTTGTAGCACGTGGGTAGAAGTTCTGTGCCTCCTTCATCCTGTATGGTAGGGGGGAAGGCAATTCTTTCAGTCGGTTGCTGTTACGGGAAAAGCGTCGTCCTTTGGTGTCGTCACCCGACTTTATCCTGTGATATTTTCTTTAAAATTGTGACAAACGATGTGGAATTCTTATCGTTATATCATGTCCTTCTCTCTTACATTTTATTCTTCTATCCTCCACTCTGTAA
>DLLX01000059.1 GCA_002479145.1 Prevotella sp. UBA7551
CCGTATCTGTGTGCAAGTTCGGGATAGGCGCGGTGGTAGAGCTTGTCGGAAATGCAACTGACAGCAATGCGTTCTCCGGCATAGCTGAAAGCTTTGCTCCCGCTAATGAGCAGAACGTAGTTGTCTGTATATCTTGCAACAGTTGCCTGAAACGGCGGTTCGAAAGGCTTGCTAAGCTTTTTGCGGAAATCCATGGCAAAATAAGCCAAGTCGTCCAGCACAATGGCATCATAGCGTGTTGCAAGTTCGCCAATAGTACGCAATTCTTCTTCGCACAAACAAATCCAACTGGGATTGTTGGGATTGCTATAGATAATGGCCGCTATATTCCCACGTTCCAGGAACTTTTCGAGTTGTGGGCCCAAGCGTTCTCCGCGATAGTCATAAACATCGAAAGTCTCATATTTTGCTCCCATTACAACGCATTGTTGTTTCTGTACGGGAAATCCCGGATCAATGAAAAGAATGGTGTCTTTCTTGCTGTCGGCTTGTGTTGCAGTTAGAAATGAAGCAAATGTTCCTTGCATGGAGCCGCATACAGGCACGCATCCTTCCGGAGCGATATCGATATTGATGAAAGCCTTTACGAAGCGTGATGCTTCATGCTTCAAAGCTTCTATACCGTTGATGTTGGGATATAGGCGTGCAATGCCATTTTCCAAGGCTTCTATTTGCGCTTTAACGCCGAAAGAGGAAGCCGGAAGTCCCGGCACTCCCATTTCCATTTTTATGAATTCCTTGCCGGATTCTTTTTCTGCTTTTTGGGCAATGGCTACTATTTCGCGAATTGTTGCTTTTCCGAAGTCTTTGATGCCGAGTTCTTGAATGGCAGCATCAATAATCGGTCGTTCAATCGGAGTCTGTGTCATAATGTCATATAGCATTGAACCCCAAATCGAAAGCTTTCAGGTTGGCTTCGACTACAGCTTCGCCTTTGCGGCCGAAAACAACTTTGATGGCATGGCGTAGTTGGTCGGCAGAAAGAATTTCTATGTATGGAGCCGCCATTCCCAACAGAATCACATTGGCACTTTTGGGCATTTGGTTGTCTTTTGCCATTTGTTCGATGTCCGATGTCGCCACATGTGGAAAATTTCTCAATTCTTTTAATAAAGGCTCTTGCTCCGGATAGTTGGGAATGTTGATAAACGATTCAGACGAACTGACTACCCATCCGTCTTTGTTCAGATAAGGCACATAGCGCAAGGCTTCCATTGGTTCCATGGAAATGATCAAGTCTGCTTTACCTTGTGGAATGAGGTCGCTAAAGATTTGTTCCGTACTTAGTCGCAAGTTGCTCTGTACGTCTCCTCCGCGCTGACTCATGCCGTGAACTTCGGCCTGTTTCAATTGAAGGCCGGCTTCGGTAGCGGCTTCGCCTATGATTGTTGCGATGGAAAGGATTCCTTGTCCTCCTACGCCGCACAATATGATGTCTTTTTTCATTTTTTCTGTGCCTTTTGTTTACGAATTTTCCTGTTGAGGGTTTGTATGCATTCCCGGCGCGGAATGATTACAGAAACGCCATTATAGTTGATTTCCTCACGAATGATTCTTGTGATTTCTTCCATGTTTTTGGGCAGGGGCACAACTACGCGCACATGCTCGGGCTCTACTCCGAGCCCCAGGCAAATGGCTTCAAACTTGTTGGTTCCCGCGCTGTCTTGTCCGCCTGTCATGGCCGTGGTGAGGTTGTCTGAAATAATAACCGTTATATTCGACCGGTCATTGATGGCATCAAGCAAGCCTGTCATTCCCGAATGTGTAAATGTGGAATCACCGATTACGGCTATTGCAGGAAACAAGCCGGCATCGGCTGCTCCTTTTGCCATGGTTATTGATGCGCCCATGTCTACGCAACTGGCCAATGCATTGAATGGCGGCAGGGCTCCCAAGGTGTAGCATCCTATGTCACCGAAGATGCGTCCGCCGGGATATTCGGCTACGACCTTGTTGAGTGCAGCATAGACATCGCGGTGTCCGCAGCCCGGACAAAGGGCCGGAGGCCGGGCTACGATGTTCGAGGCCGCCTGATAGGCCTTTTCTATTGTTTCACCTAAGGCTGAGGCCACGTTGTCTGGAGTCAATTCGCCCGTGCGAGGAAGTTTGCCGGTCAAACGCCCTGTAACGGGATAGCCGGCTCCGAGCAATGCCTTGATGTCTTGTTCCACTACGGGTTGTCCGTCTTCAACCACCAAGATTTCGTTACACTGCGCGGCTAAAGCTTTGATGGCTTTTGACGGTAGCGGATATTGCGATATTTTCAATAGTCCAGAGAGCTTTGCCCCTGTTTCTTTTACATAATTGTAGCCTATGCCGCAGGCAATGACTCCGATTCCTTTTTCTTCAGACAGGGTTTCTGATTTGTTGAAAGCCGATTTTTCGCTCAGCTGTTCCATTTCCGGCTGTTTGGCCAATAATATTTCATATTGTTTTCTGGCTATGGCCGGGAGCAGCACCCAATGCTTGCCTTCATCCGGACTGAATGCGTTTTGTCCACCGGCTTCCTTGACGGCTACCGAAGCGCGGCTGTGTGCCAGTCGTGTCACAACACGCAAGAGTACTGGAAGTTTCAATGATTCCGATATGGCATATGCTACGGGCATCATGTCATAGGCTTCTTGCTGTGTCGATGGCTCTAATATCGGCACCATGGCAAATTTGCCGTAAAAGCGGCTGTCTTGTTCGTTTTGCGATGAGTGCATGCTTGGGTCATCGGCTGCCAAGACCACGAGCCCTCCGTTTACGCCTGTTATTGCCGAATTGACAAATGCATCGGCACAGACGTTCATGCCCACGTGTTTCATGCAGACCAAAGCGCGTTTGCCGGCATACGACATACCTAAGGCTGCTTCCATGGCAGTTTTTTCATTGGTACACCATCGGCTGCGGATATTGCGCTCTTTTGCCAAAGGATCGTTTTGTATGAATTCCGTAATTTCTGTAGAAGGAGTGCCCGGATAAGCGTATACGCCGCTCAGTCCTGCGTGAATGGCTCCTAATGCAATGGCTTCATCACCTAAAAGTAATCTATGTTCGTTCATAAAACGGTTTTATGTTGTTTTGTTTTCAATTCAAATTGGTCTGCATCGGCCCAAACCTTGAATTTGTTTCTGAAATGTCGGAGGCATTCCGAGTCCATATCGGCTGATGCAATTGCTTCTTTGTCGGAAGCACATTGGGCCAACGTTTTTCCATAAGGATCTATGATGGCAGAACAGCCTGAATATGTGCAATTTTCTTCACACCCAATGCGGTTGGCTCCAATTACATAGCATTGGTTTTCCATGGCTCTGGCTCTCAACAGGGTTTCCCATACTTCCGAACGGCTTGCAGGCCAATTGGCTACATAGAGGATGGCATCATAGTCATTCCTGTTGCGGCTGAATACCGGAAAACGCAGGTCATAACAGATTTGCAGCAGAAAACGCATGTCTTTGTATTCTGCTATCACACGTTGCTCACCGGCCGTATAATAAAGGTCTTCGCCTCCGTAAGCGAACAAATGGCGCTTGTCATATGTCACTTGCCCACCATCGGGCTTAATGAAGAAAAAGCGGTTGAACCTCTTTCCATTTTCTTCCCAGGCCAGACTTCCTGCCATGGCTGCATTAATGTCTGCTGCCTTTTGGGCCATCCACAGTACTGCTTTTTTGCCGGCTTGCACATCAACGGTGTCATCGACTACAAAGCCTGTAGCAAACATTTCTGGCAGTACGTACAGGT
Organism: Prevotella sp. UBA7551; assembly: GCA_002479145.1. Taxonomy (GTDB): domain Bacteria; phylum Bacteroidota; class Bacteroidia; order Bacteroidales; family Bacteroidaceae; genus Prevotella. Next base: position 3,727 of record DLLX01000059.1, read on the forward strand.
CGCATCCTCCCTTTCCGATGGCTTCGTCTGCTTTTCGGATATTGCATTCGGCATTGTTATGCAGCAGGTCTTGTTGAATGATGGCGATCTTCATCGTCGCTTTGTTATTTCAGCAGGTAAAGTTACTCTTTTTGTATTATAAGGCAATGAAAAGGAACAAATATGTTTGTTTTTCGTCTTGAAAACATTCATTTTTGTTCCTTTTGCCCTGTTTACGAGTGCAACTTATTTGCGTTCCAATCTGCTTACGACCCGATCGGCCAGTTGGTCAAAGGCTTTTCCTGTAGGACTGTCGGGATCGGTTGCTGCGGGTTTCCCTGCATCTCCGCTTTCGCAAATGCCTTGTACCAATGGAATCTCGCCCAATAAAGGGACTCCCATTTTTTCTGCCAGATGCCTCGTTCCGTCTTTTCCAAATATAAAATACTTGTTTCCAGGCAATTCTTTGGGCGTAAACCATGCCATGTTCTCGACGAGTCCTAAAATCGGAACATTGATTTTTTCGTTCATATACATGTCTATGCCTTTGCGTGCATCGGCCAAGGCTACTTTCTGTGGTGTGCTTACAATGATTGCGCCCGTCACTTTCAGGGATTGAAGCAGGGTCAGATGTATGTCGCCTGTTCCCGGAGGCGTGTCGATAATGAAAAAATCCAAATTGCCCCAGTTGCATTCTGAAATCAATTGCTTCATGGCATTCGAGGCCATAGGTCCGCGCCATACGGTTGCCTGTTCGGGTTTTACGAAAAAGCCGATGCTCATTATTTTTACTCCGTATTTTTCGGCGGGGACTATCATTTGTCTCTCACCGACGGTTTCGCTATATGGGGCAAAATCTTCCAAATGGAACATGGTGGGTATGGAGGGACCCAGCACATCGGCATCGAGCAATCCCGTCTTGTAGCCTTTGCGTGCCAAAGATACAGCCAGATTGGCGGCAATGGTCGATTTGCCGACTCCGCCCTTTCCCGACGATACGGCAATGATATATTTCACCCCCGGCAGGAGTTTTTCTTCCTGCTGTCTGGGAGCATGTTCGGGTGCCAAGGCCGTGATTTCCACTTCCACTTCTTTTCCCACTTGCGATTTTATGGCTGCTTCGGCGGCTCTCACCACCGATTTCATGAAGGGGTCGGGATTCTTGGGGAATATCAGTGAAAATGACACACGCATCCCGTCTATTCGCATATCATCGTCCAGCATGCCTGCTTCAATGATGTTCTTGCCTGTTCCCGGATAGCGCACTGTGGCCAGCGCGTCGGTGATAAGTTTGGGATAGATATTCATAATATGTGTATTCTGTATATGTATAGTGCAAAGTTACGGCTTTTTTCGCAAGCGCGTATCCCGTTTGTCTTGTAATACTTGATTGGGAAAGCTTTGATGGCTTTTGTTTTGCTGCCTTTACGGAAAAATTCTCAAGGCTTCAGGCTCGATTTAAAGCCTTGGAAAATTGTCTGCATGCTTTTTTCTGAAATCGGCAAGGAAAAACAAGTGAAAAAAAGTTGGGTCTGTAAGTTTTGCAGACTTAAAGACCCAACTTTTTGCGTAGATAAAGCGAAGTATATCCTTTTCCCGACAAAGCTACATCTTCGGGCTTTCCTTCGGCTACGATGCTGCCACCGTTTTTCCCGGCTTCGGGGCCGAGGTCGATGATATGGTCGGCACATTTGATGACATCCATATTGTGCTCGATGACAACAAGTGTATGTCCATGGCGTATCAGAGCATCGAAAGCCTTGAGCAGAATGCTGATGTCGTGGAAGTGAAGGCCGGTAGTGGGCTCGTCAAAGATGAACATGGTGGGTTTCTCGTTTTCCTGGCTCAGATAGTAAGCCAGCTTGAGACGCTGGTTTTCACCTCCCGACAGTGTGGAGCTTGTCTGTCCTAACTTGAGATAGCCAAGTCCTACATCTTTTAGGGGCTTCAGGCGCGAAGCTATGCGCGGTTGCCTGCTTTCGCTGAAGAATCGGATGGCTTGGTCTACGGTCATCTCAAGTATGTCGTGGATGTTTTTCCCCATAAACGTAACTTCAAGGATGTCTTTTTTGAATCTCATACCATGACACGCTTCGCATTCTATGGTCAAGTCGGCCATAAACTGCATGGGCACTTTGATGAAGCCGTCGCCTTTACATTCTTCGCAACGCCCTCCTTCGGCATTAAAGGAAAAATGTTGCGGAGTCAGTCCCAGTTGTTTTGCCAACGGTTGTTCCGACATCAACTTGCGTATGTCATCATAAGCCTTGATGTAGGTGGCTGGGTTGCTTCGCGATGATTTTCCAATGCTTTCCTGTGTGACGAACAAGACTTTCTCGATGCAATCGACATCGCCATCGAGTGATGTAAATTCTCCGGGGCGGTCGGCCACTTCGTCCAAGTGGCGTTTCAGGGCATTATAGAGGGTTTTGCAGATCAAGGTGCTTTTCCCCGATCCGCTGACACCGGTGACCACGGTCATAACGTTGAGCGGGATTTTTGCATCGATGTTCTTCAAGTTGTTTTCGCGGGCTCCTCTGATGGTGATGGATTTGTTCCATCTTCGGCGGCTTGCAGGGATGGGGATAGTCTCTTCGCCTGTTAGGTAGCGCAAGGTGTGGCTTGCCGTTCCCTTTTGCAAATCTTTCAAGTCACCGCTGTAGACAATTTGCCCGCCTTCAGTTCCTGCTCCGGGTCCGATGTCGATGATGTAGTCGGCGGCACGCATGATTTCTTCGTCGTGTTCAACCACAACGACGGTATTGCCCAATTGCTGAAGGCGCCGCAATACGCTAATCAGCCTGTCGGTGTCGCGGCTGTGAAGTCCTATGCTCGGTTCGTCTAATATATAGAGCGACCCGATAAGGCTGCTTCCCAATGACTTTGCAAGATTGATTCTTTGCGCTTCACCGCCTGATAACGTGTTAGCGTTTCTGTTGAGGGTAAGATAGCCTAATCCGACATCGTCCATAACGTTCAGTCTGTTCCTAATTTCCGTAATCAGGCGTCCGGCAATGTGGTCTTCCCTGTCGGAAAGTGCCAGATTGTCGAAAAAGTCGCGTAGCTCGTCCATTGACATCGTGACCAAGTCGGGCAGAGAACGACCACCGATTTTCACATAATCAGCCTCTTTCCTAAGCCTTCGCCCATGGCAGTCGGGACAAACGGTTTTGCCCCTATAGCGAGCCATCATCACTCTGTATTGTATCTTGTATTGGTTGCTTTTTACCATTCTGAAAAAGGCATCGATGCTGACTTGTTCCCCTTCGGGCAGCATCTTTTCAATCTTGTCGCCGTGCCATAGCCAGTCTTTCTCTTCTTGTGTCAGCTGGTAGTAGGGCTTGAACAGTGGAAACCCTCTTTTTCCGTTCCTTTGACAAAAAACGTTTTTCCAGCTGCTCAGCACTTCACCCCGCCAGCACATCACGGCACCGTCATATACGCTCAGCGACTTGTCGGGTATGACCAACGATTCGCTGATGCCGGTTACCATTCCGAAACCTTCGCAGGTGGGACAGGCACCGGCTGGTGAATTGAATGAAAACATGCCGTCGCTGGGCTCCTCAAACCTTATGCCATCGGCTTCAAAGGCTGTAGAAAATTCGTGCAGTTCTTTTGAGGGATAAAAGCGAAGCAGGCATTTTCCGTCGCTTTCGTAAAAAGCGGTTTCAATCGAATTGGCCAGACGCGAAAGACTGTCCTTCTCATTGCTTACACTGAGTCTGTCGATGAGCAGGAAAGGCTTTTCTTCCGGGTGTACCGGCTGCTTCAGATAATCTTCGATGCGCACTGCCTCGCCATTGACATCTATGCGGCTGTAACCTTGTTTCAACTCTATTTCGAGCTGCCCACTGAGATTGCGGCCTGAAGGAATTTGCAAAGGACATATTACAGTAAAGCGTGTCCCCACGGGATATTTTCCTGCAAAGTTCATGACATCCTCGATGGTGTCGTGTCTCACTTCCTTGCCGCTGACGGGCGAAAAAGTCTTTCCTATGCGCGAATAGAGCATGCGCAGGTAATCGTAAATTTCCGTACTTGTGCCAACTGTAGAGCGCGGATTTCTTACATTGGTCTTTTGCTCGATGGCAATGGCAGGCGGTATTCCGGTTATGTAATCGCATTCAGGTTTTTTCATGCGACTCAGAAACTGTCGGGCATAAGCCGACAGACTTTCAACATAACGGCGCTGCCCTTCGGCATAAAGCGTGTCGAATGCCAAAGACGACTTGCCCGATCCGCTCACTCCCGTAACAACTATAAATCGGTCGCGGGGAATGCATACATCTATGTTTTTCAGATTGTTTACTCTGACACGTTTTGCGAAGATGCAAGATTGCTGTTCGTTTTGCGATGATACCGTTGTATTCTTGCTCGTTGCCATTTTTGTGTACCTTATTTGAAACTCTGCCTTTAAAGCCCGCAAAGTTAAAAATATCTTCGTAACTTTGGCGTGAAAATATGATTATACTTTGATTGTTACGATGAGAAAGACCTTATTGTTCCTATTAATTTCCTTCGCGTTTCGTTTGTCAGTTGTCGGTCAGGCTTTGCCCGAACCGAAAAGAGAGTTTCGCGGCAGTTGGATTCAGTGTGTAAACGGCCAGTTCCAAGGATTGTCACCCGAAGCAATGCGCAAAAAGCTTACGCAGCATTTGGATGCATTGCAACAAGTGCATTGCAATGCCGTGATATTTCAGGTACGTGCAGAAGGCGATGCCCTTTACGCCAGCCAATATGAACCGTGGAGCCGCTATCTGAGCGGGCAACAAGGACGCGCGCCCCAACCCTATTGGGACCCATTGCAATGGATGGTGGAGCAGTGCCATTCCCGTGGCATGGAATTGCATGCATGGATTAACCCCTATCGTGCAAAGACTGCCGGCACCAAGGAGCTGTCGACAATACATCCCTACATATTGCATCCCGAACGCTTCATGAAATATGGCGACCTGTTGCTGTTCAATCCCGGGCTGAAAGAAAACAGACAATGGATTTGTGCCATTGCCAAAGATATCGTGACACGCTATGATGTGGACGGTTTTCACATGGACGATTACTTCTATCCGTATCCGCAGGCCGGTCTCACCATTCCCGACGAAGAGACTTTCTTGGCCAACAACAGAGGTTTCAAGAATATTGCAGATTGGCGGCGCGACAATGTGAATCTGCTGGTTAGCGAACTGCATGCGACGATACGCTCCGTCAAACCGTGGGTGAAGTTTGGCGTATCGCCCTTTGGCATCTATCGCAACAAGCGGTCAGACCCCAATGGCAGTGCGACAAATGGCCTGCAAAATTATGACGACCTTTACGCCGACGTACTCAAATGGGTGAACAACGGTTGGGTGGACTACTGTGTGCCGCAGCTCTATTGGGAGATAGGGCACAAGGCTGCCGACTACAAGGAGTTGATAGGGTGGTGGAATCGTAATGCCGCCAACCGTCCGCTGTATATCGGCGAAGATGTACTGCGCACAGTGAAGTACCCGGACCCACAGAATCCCAAGGTACACCAGTTGGGGGCTAAGCATCGCCTACACCAGCAGAACTTCCATGTGAAAGGCACGGTGCTTTGGTATGCGAAGGCGGCAGTTGACAATCCGGGCAACTACGGTACTGTCCTCCGCACGGATTATTGGCGCTATCCTGCCCTGCAACCGCTCATGCCGTTTATCGATGGCGACGCACCGAAGCCGGTGAGGAAGCTCAAGGCGCGCTGGACGGCACAAGGTTACGCCCTCCACTGGAAGCCTTCGAAGGGCGAGGGATGGAAGGATGAGGCTTACCAGTATGTAGTCTATCGCTTCGCTAAGGGCGAAAAACAAAATCTGAACGACCCGTCGCACATCGTTAGTGTTACCCGCACGCCCAGCGTACTGATGCCTTATGAAAGGGGAAAGCAGCGGTTTGTTTATGTCGTGACGGCACTCGACCGTATGGGAAACGAGAGTGTGGGCAAGGCGAAGAAAGTAAAACTTTAGCCAAACGGGCAACTAAGGCCAGAAAAATACGAAGCGGGGAAAGGCTCATCCGGTCTTTTCCCGCTTCTCTTGCTTCTTGTTGGGGATGCTTGTTCGCCTGCCTACAGCACTTCAAGCACCATCTCTGCCACCTCTTCTGGAGTGTTGAAGTCCATCCCCTCCTCCAATTCCGTATCACTGATGGAGCTGAGGAAGATATTGGCGGTAGCTTCATCGGTGCGCGGCTCACCGTCCTTGCTCCTTGCGTTGAGGATGCAATCGAGAATGGCCTTGCGGTATTCTTCTACCGTCATCATTCTGCATTGCGCTTGATTACGGTGCCATTGGCCTGATGGGTGGCCAGCACGAGAACCTCGGCTATTTGGACATGGGCAGGCGCGCTGGCTGCATAGTAGGCCACGTCTGCAATGTCGTCGCCCGTGAGCGGCTGGATGCCTTTATACACGCTGTCCGCACGTGCGTCATCGCCATGGAAGCGGACGTTGCTGAAGTGGGTTTCGACCAGTCCCGGCTTGATGTTCGTCACGCGGATGCGGGTATCTGCGGTGTCAATGCGCAGCCCGTCGGTGATGGCCTTCACCGCAGCCTTTGTGCCGCAGTAGACGTTTCCGTTGGCGTAAGCGGCATCGCCGGCTACCGACCCGATGTTGATTATTTCGCCATGATTGCGCTCTACCATGCCCGGTACGATGGCACGGCTGACGTAGAGCAGCCCCTTGATGTTGGTGTCTATCATCGTGTTCCAGTCCTCAGGGTCTCCGCTCTGCAGTGGGTCAAGCCCCAAGGCCAGGCCGGCGTTGTTGATCAGCACGTCGATGTCGGCCCATTCGGCTTCCAAACTGCCGCAGGCATCAAACGTCTGCTGCTGATTTCGCACGTCGAAGCAGAGCTTCTTGGTGCGCACGCCCATGGTCTCGATGCGTTGGGCGAGGGTGTTCAGCAGCGCTTCTCTTCTGCCCGTGATGATAACATCATAGCCCTCTTTGGCAAAACGCAGGGCACATGCCTCACCGATTCCGCTTGTCGCGCCGGTGACCATGCAAATCTTTCTCTTTTCCATACTTTCAATGATAAGGCGCAGGGTGTCTCCCCACGCCATAATAAGGTAATCAATAAGGTGGGGACAAAGTCCCTCTACAATTTATCCGTGCGTAGGACAGCGTGCCGGCCACGGCCTACATCACCCCGTCCTCGCGCAGCTTCTCCTGCCATTTCCACGCACTGCGGAGCACATCGTCGAGAGGTGTGGTGGCTTTCCAGCCCAACACTTCGTTGGCTCTCGTGCAGTCGCCCCATATCTTCTCGATGTCTCCCTCGCGGCGCGGACCAAACTTCCAGTTAAGTTTCACGCCTGTGGCCTTCTCAAAGGTGTTGACAATCTCCAGTGTGGAGTTGCCCTTGCCCGTACCGATGTTGAAGTATTCGATGGGGTCGGTGTCCTTGTTGAGCACTCGGGTCATGGCTGCGACATGGGCTTTGGCCAAATCAACGACGTAGATGTAGTCGCGGATGCACGTGCCATCGGGAGTGTCATAGTCGTTGCCGAAGATGGTCAGCTGCTTGCGGATGCCCATAGCCGTCTGCGTGATGTAGGGGATGAGGTTGTTGGGCACTCCGTTGGGCAATTCTCCGATCAGAGCCGAGGGGTGTGCGCCAATGGGGTTGAAGTATCTCAGCACGATGCTCTTCACCGGAGCACCACTGTGGATGTAGTCATAGATGATCTGCTCGTTGATTTCCTTGGTGTTTCCATAGGGAGAGGTGGCCTTTTGGTGTGGCGCATCCTCCGTCACCGGCAGGTTCTCGGGCTTAGGCTGTCCATATACGGTACAGCTGCTGGAGAAGATGAAGCCGGTCACGCCGTAATCGGGCATCAGCTCGAGCAGGTTGATCAGCGAGACTACATTGTTGCGATAGTAGAGTAAGGGCAACTGTACGCTTTCCCCCACGGCCTTGGAAGCGGCGAAATGGATGATGCCCACAATGCCGGGATACTTCTTGAACACAGCTTCCGTGGCATCTTTGTCGCGCAAGTCCACCTGCTCAAAGGCGGGACGCACTCCCGTTATCTTCTCGATGCCGTCCACCACCTCAATCTTTGAGTTGGAGAGGTTGTCGATGATGACCACGTCGTAGCCTGCCTCAATGAGCTCTACGGAGGTATGGCTGCCAATGAAACCAGTACCACCCGTCACTAAAATCGTCTGTTTCATGTGAGTTCTCTGTCTTAGTTTTGTAAATGTTTTGTGTCCTGCGCCGCAGGCTGAGACGAAACTGTCCTTCGACATTCCACCTGCTGCGCTTCCTTCTTATTAACGACAAAAAAAGTCTTTTATTTCCTCAGGGTGGAAAAAAGTCGAAAGATTTTTCCAAAAGAGAAATGGGGCAGGGCGGTTTCGCCCAGTCGGAAACTAAAAAACTATCCTGTTGTCGTGATTCTCAATTTTTATTACTACTTTTGCATTTGGAAATTACACTACACGAATGGACCATATACGGAACTTTTGCATCATAGCCCATATCGATCACGGCAAGAGTACGCTGGCTGACCGACTGCTGGAACGCACCAAAACCATACAAGTCACAGAGGGACAAATGCTGGACAACATGGACTTGGAGCGTGAGCGCGGCATCACCATCAAAAGCCATGCCATCCAGATGGCGTATGCGCTGGAGGGAAAGCAGTACCTCCTCAACCTGATTGATACCCCGGGGCACGTCGACTTCTCCTATGAAGTGTCGCGAAGCATTGCTGCTTGCGAGGGCGCGCTGCTCGTCGTCGATGCCACCCAGGGCGTACAGGCACAGACCATCAGCAATCTCTATATGGCCATCGAACATGACCTGGCCATCATCCCGGTCATCAACAAGATCGATATGCCCAACGCCATGCCCGAGGAGGTGGAGGACGAAATCGTCGATTTGCTCGGTTGCGACCCGAAAGAGGTCATCCGGGCCTCGGGAAAGACGGGCGAGGGTGTGGATGAAATCCTCCATGCGGTCGTGGAACGCATCCCTGCGCCGACGGGCGACAAGGATAAACCGCTCCAGGCGTTGATATTCGACTCGGTCTTCAACTCTTTCCGTGGCATCATCACCTTGGTCAAGGTGGAGAACGGCGTGGTGCGCAAGGGCGACAAGGTGAAGTTCTTCAACACTGGGCAGGAATACACTGCCGATGAGGTGGGCGTTCTGAAGATGGACATGGTGCCCAAGCCGCAGCTTTCTTCCGGAGAGGTGGGCTACATCATTAGCGGAATCAAGGATGCCAAGGAGGTGAAGGTGGGCGATACTGTTACCCATGTCGATGCGCCATGTGCGAAAGCCATTGACGGATTTCAGGAAGTGAAGCCCATGGTCTTTGCTGGCGTGTACCCCATCGACCCCAACGACTATGAGAACTTGCGTGCCTCGTTGGAGAAGCTCCAGCTCAATGATGCCTCGCTGACCTTCCTTCCCGAAAGTTCACAAGCCCTTGGCTTTGGCTTCCGTTGCGGATTTCTCGGCCTCCTCCACATGGAGATTGTGCAGGAGCGGCTGGACCGTGAGTTCAACATGGATGTCATCACCACCGTACCCAACGTAAGCTATATGGTTTATGACAAGCAGGGTGGGGTGAAGGAGGTCCACAACCCGTCAGGATTGCCCGACTCGACGATGATCGACCATATCGAGGAGCCTTACATCAAGGCCAGCATCATTACGTCCAGCCAGTTTATCGGCCCCATCATGAAGCTCTGTCTCGACAAGCGAGGCGAGCTGGTGAGCCAGAATTACGTCAGTGGCAACCGTCTGGAGCTGATTTTCATGATTCCGTTGGGCGAGATTGTGATTGACTTCTACGACAAACTCAAGAGCATATCGAAGGGATACGCTTCCTTCGACTATCATATCGACTCGTTCCGCCCGTCAAAGCTGGTCAAGCTCGACATCCTTTTGAATGGCGAGCCAGTCGATGCGCTCTCCACTTTGACCCATGAGAGCAATGCGGTGAACTTTGGCCGCCGGATGTGTGAGAAGCTCAAGGAGCTGATACCGCGCCAACAGTTCGACATTGCCATACAGGCGGCCATCGGTGCCAAGATCATTGCCCGCGAGACAGTGAAGCAAGTGCGCAAGGATGTGACCGCCAAGTGTTATGGTGGCGACATCAGCCGCAAGCGGAAGTTACTCGAGAAGCAGAAGAAAGGAAAGAAGCGAATGAAGCAGGTCGGCAATGTGCAAGTGCCCCAAAAGGCCTTCCTTGCCGTGTTGAAGTTGGATTAAGCCGCTGGAGGAGGGTCTTCCAGCAAACATACCAAGAAAGAGAGGAGATGATGAAAGAACCCATAGCGACCCCAAGGGAAGTAGCTCGCGAGTTGGCGCGCAAGTATAGTACGATGACTCACGAGGAGCTGGACGTACTGGAGAGCGTGCTGGTGCCCATGAAGTTTGCCAAAGGTGAGATGATTCTGGCTGAAGGCGAAGTCTGCCGCTACATCTACTATGTGGAGCGCGGCCTTATCCGTCAGTTCTACTTCAAGAATGGCAAGCAGATTACGGAGCATCTTGGTGTGGACCACTCCATTTTCATGAGCATTGAGAGCCTTTTCCATGAGTCGCCCACGCGCCTTCAGGTGGAGGCTTTGGAACCGTCCTATGTCTATGCCCTCCCCAAATTGCGGCTGGAACAGGTGGCGTTGCACAACGTCAACATTCAGATTCTGTACCGCAAGATACTGGAGGAAAGTCTGATTATCTCTCAGGTGATGGCCGACCTCGTGCGTTTCGAGACGGCACAGGATCGCTATCGCAAGTTTTGCAAGCTCGCTCCGCAGGTGGTGCTCCGTGCCCCGCTGGTCTATGTGGCCAGTTTTCTGCAGATGACTCCCGAGACATTAAGCCGTGTCCGCAGTTCCACGTTGATGGATTGAGGCTTCCGCCAGCGTGCACGCTATTATAATAATGTACGCGCTTACCATAAAATATAAAACAAGATAAATCGTAATATGCGGCTATGAAGCCATTCAGTGACCTCTGCCGCTCCAATTAACAAACACAAAAAGACATGAAACCGACATTACTTCTTCTGGCTGCCGGCATGGGTAGCCGCTATGGCGGGCTGAAACAGCTCGACGGACTGGGCCCCAATGGTGAGACCATCATGGATTATTCCATCTATGATGCCATTCAGGCGGGCTTTGGAAAGATTGTATTCATTATTCGCAAGGACTTTGAGGAGCAGTTTCGTACCCAGATTCTTTCTAAGTACGAGGGGCATATTCCTACCGAGGTAGTGTTTCAGAGCCTTGACGCGCTGCCCGAAGGGTTCACCGTGCCCGATGGTCGCGTAAAACCGTGGGGCACCAACCACGCTGTACTGATGGCCAAGGACGTAATCCATGAACCGTTCTGTGTCATCAACTGCGACGATTTCTACAATCGCGACTGCTTCAAGGTCATCGGCAAGTACCTATCCGAGCTTCCCGAAGGCAGCAAGAACCACTATGCGATGGTGGGCTTCCGTGTGGGCAACACCCTCAGCGAGAACGGTACGGTGTCGCGCGGCATCTGCTCGACCGATACGCAGGGCAATCTCACGACCGTTGTGGAGCGCACTAAGATAGAGCGCAGGGACGGCACCGTGCAGTATGTCGGCGACGACGGCTCATGGGTCAGCGTTCCCGACAACACCCCTGTGTCGATGAACGTATGGGGATTCACTCCCGAATACTTCGCTTACAGCGAGGAGTATTTCAAGGGATTCCTTTCCGATCCGGCCAACATTGCCAATCCCAAGGCCGAGTTCTTCATCCCGCTGATGGTGAACAAGCTCATCACCGATGGCACAGCGTCCGTGCGGGTGCTCGACACCACCAGCCAGTGGTTTGGCGTGACCTATCCCGCCGACCGTCAGGGGGTGGTTGACCGCATCCAGCGTCTGGTCAACGATGGCGTTTATCCCGCTAAGCTGTTCTGACCCGCTTACCCAACCATTTCGCATGAATATCAACTTGTTAGAAGACAGTCAGCTCTCTCTGTTGAGGGAGCTGATTACTGACTCTGTGAAGGTCGTCATCGTAGTCCATAGGTCGCCCGACGGCGATGCCATGGGCTCGATGTTGGCTTGGGGAATGTACCTGCAGTCCATGGGAAAGGAGGTGACTTGCGTCATTCCCGACGCTGCCCCCGATTTCCTGTTGTGGCTTCCTGACACCAATGCCCTGCTCCGTTTCGACAAGTGTCCGGACGAAGCGCGGGCTGCTTTCGCTGCGGCCGACCTCATCTGCTGCCTCGATTTCAACGACTTGTCGCGCACGGAAGATGTCGCCCATGCTGTCCGCGACAGTCAGGCGCGTCTTCTCCTCATCGACCATCACGTCGCTCCCACCCTCGAGACGGCACTCTCGGTGTCACGGCCTTCATTGTCGAGCACCTCGGAGCTGGTATTCCGGTTGATATGGCAGCTGGGCGGCTACGACGCAATGACCCTTCCGATGGCGCAGTGTATCTATTGTGGCATGATGACCGACACGGGCGCGTTCACCTACAACTCCAATTCTCCCGAGCTGTACCTCATCATCAGCTACCTGCTCGCAAAGGGGATTGACAAGGACCGTATCTACAACCGCGTCTATCATAACTATTCGCCGAATGCCATTCGCTTCCGTTCCTATTTGATTTACAGGAAAATGCGGGTCGTGCCGGCCCTTCACGCCGCCTACTTCACCGTCACCCGCGACGAGATGCGCCGTTTCCGCTTCATCAAGGGCGACCTCGAGGGCGTGGTCAACATCCCCCAGAAAATCAGGAAACTCAAGCTCTCCATCTCTTTGCGTGAGGATACCGAGCACGACAACGTCATCCGAGTCAGTCTCCGTTCTGGCAACGGCTTCCATTGCCGTCCCATGGCAGAGGCATTTTTCCATGGCGGCGGTCATGAAGATGCCGCGGGCGGTCGCCTGGAGTGCTCCATCAAGGAGGCCGAGCAGGTGGTGTTGCGCGCGCTGACCGCCTACAAGGACCAGTTGCAATGACCCTATCGGGGAACGCTGCCACCCATGTTGCCCCGTAATGTCAAAAGTAACTAAAAATGCGGGCCACCTTATGGCTTAACGGCTGAATTGCTATAACTTTGCAACCAAATATTATTTGGACGTATAACATTTCGATGAAGAAAACCCTTTTCCTTCTCTTTCCGTTTGTAGTGCTGCTGCTTTCGGCGTGCAGCAATGATGAAACTTACGCCAATCAGCGTAAGCGGGAGAACAATGCCATCAATCAATACCTCAAGGACAGTGCTGTGACCGTCATTTCGGAGCAGGACTTCTTTGACCACGACACGACAACCGACGTGTCGAAGAATGAGTTTGTCCTCCTGAAGTCGTCGGGCATCTACCTCCAGATTGTCGAGAAAGGATGCGGAGAGAAAATCAAGGACGGCGAGACGGCTACGGTGCTGTGCCGCTTTACGGAGCGCAACCTCCTTACCGACAGCATCATCGCCACCAACAACATCCTCTACTTCAGTGCGTTGGTTGATAAGATGTCTGTCACCAACACCTCCGGCACCTTCACGGCTTCCTTCGATCCCACATCGAGTGTGATGTATCAGATTTACGGTAGGAGCGCAGGCAGCACGCAAGTGCCCGATGGATGGCTTTCACCATTGCCTTTCATCAACATTGGTCGACCCCGAACTGCCGACGACCGCATAGCCCGTGTGCGCATCATCGTGCCTTCCACGGAGGGCACCTATGCCGCCACCACGTCAGTTTATCCGTGCCTCTACGACATTACCTATGAGCGGGGACGTTAAAAAGTGGGTGCTGTCCATTTCCGACGCACACCTACCCATCGAATGAAGGTGGCAGGACGCTCCTAAAATGAAATTACAAAACTAAATAAAGATATGACACTTATAAAATCCATCTCTGGCATCCGGGGCACAATCGGAGGCCAGCCCGGCGACACCCTCAACCCGCTGGACATTGTGAAGTTCACCACGGCGTATGCCAAGTTTATCCGTCAGCATGGCCACTCTGACAGTCACCACATCGTCGTAGGACGCGATGCGCGCATCTCTGGCGACATGGTGCGCCACGTAGTCTGCGGCACTTTGATGGGGATGGGCTACGATGTGCTCGACATCGGACTTGCCACTACCCCCACTACCGAGCTTGCCGTCCGCATGAGTGAGGCGGCAGGTGGCATCATCATCACCGCCAGCCACAACCCCCGTCAGTGGAATGCCCTCAAGTTGCTCAACCATGAGGGCGAGTTCCTCACCAAGGACGACGGCAATGCCGTGCTCGACATCGCTGCCAAGGAGGCATTCGACTATGCCGATGTGGACCATCTGGGCAGCTACCGCAAGGACGACAGCTTCAATGCGCGCCACATCGACTCCGTCCTCGCGCTCGATTTGGTGGATGTGGAGGCCATCCGCAACCGCCATTTCCGTGTGGTCGTCGACTCCATCAACTCCGTTGGGGGCATCATACTTCCCCAACTCCTCGACCGTCTCGGGGTGAGCTACACCTTCCTCAATGGCGAGGCCAACGGCGACTTCGCCCACAATCCCGAGCCGTTGGAGAAGAACCTCAGCGGTATTATGGGCGAGGTGGCCAAGGGTGGTTATGACCTTGGAGTGGTCGTTGACCCCGATGTGGACCGTCTGGCGTTCATCCAGGAGGACGGAAAGATGTTTGGTGAGGAGTACACCCTTGTGAGTGTGGCCGACTATGTACTCGACCATGTGAAGGGAAGCACCGTCTCCAACCTTAGCTCCACGCGCGCTTTGCGCGACGTTACCGAGCGTCATGGCTGCCAATATTACGCCGCAGCCGTCGGCGAGGTCAACGTCACTACCAAGATGAAGGCCGTAGGCGCCGTCATTGGCGGCGAGGGCAACGGCGGAGTCATCTACCCCGAGAGCCACTATGGCCGCGACGCACTCGTGGGCATCGCCCTCTTCCTCAGCTCCTTGGCGCAGAAGGGCATGAAATGCAGCAAGTTGCGCAAGACGTTCCCCAACTATTTCATCGCCAAGAACCGCATCGACCTCACCCCCGACACCGACATGGATGCCATCCTCGCCAAGGTCAAGGAGCGTTTCGGCTCTATGAAAGACGTGCAGGTGACGGACATTGACGGTGTGAAGCTCGACTTCCCCACCAAGTGGGTGCACCTCCGCAAGAGCAACACTGAGCCGATCATGCGCGTCTATAGCGAGGCTTCCACCATGGAGGAGGCCGACGCACTTGGCAAGCAGCTCATGGATGTGGTCGCCGAGATGACCAAATGACCTTTTTTGTAGCCCAACAGCCCGCTTCCGTTCTCAGAAGCAGTCCTCGGGCTGTGCGGCGCAAGTCCACCTATTAGCGTACCACATCGTCCGTAGCACACTCAGTCCCCCGACAATCCTACAGTGACTGTCGGGGGGCTGTGCGTTTCTGATCGAGAAGTTTTTAGGGTTTTGTCGGCCGATTGGGATAAAAATTGTAATTTTGCACGCAGAATCGGTGTCTAAATCAAGCTTGTCGTATGAAAACATTGTTCTTGCTTCAATTCGCCAGTTGCCTCTTCATGCTGGTCAATGCGTTCATCATCGGCATCACCCGACTTCAGGTGAGGTGGGTCAGCCGTCGCTATGAGCTGTCGCGGTGGCTGGTGTTCGCCGGAATCATGGGGCTGGCTGCGCAATATTTCATCCAGATGCGCTACGGTTTCCGGGCCACCGGCGATGACCAGGGGGCCGTCGTCAACATCCTGATCTACACGCCCTGCTTCACGTTGATTTCCTTAGCTATCTACAATATCGAGGCTACCCATGCCCGTCGCAGGAAGATGAACCTGGTTTGCGGTGGCATCTATGCCGCGATCGTGGCTTGCTTCTGCATCGGCTATTCCCAAAGTGGCTGCCTACACATTGGCGCATGGCGCTATGCCATGCTCTTTCTCTTCATCGTCAGTGTGGTCTATTGCATCAGCTCCATCGTCCGTGAGCTGATTAAGCGGCGCAAATTGCTGGAGAATATGACCGGCGGCGACCTCATTCCTTATGTGCGCTACGCCCAGGCCAGTATGCTCATCCTGTTGCTCGCTTCCCTCATCATGCCTTTCGCCATCATTTCCACCACGTTGCTCTATTGTGTCGCGCCTTTTGCCCTGTTGTCCCTTCTCTTCTTTGTCCTGAGTTTCGTGGCTCTGGGCAACAGCTACGTCCCTACCGAGGAGCTGCTCGACACCGAGGAAGCCACCACAGGACCATGCGCTACGGAGCAGCCAGACGCCATGGAGGGCCATTGTGCGGCGTCCACCCCACAGCCCACATCAGTCCCTGCCGATGCTGCCGCGCCCGAAGCGTTGCTTTCCGACGACCGTCGGCGGCTGATTAAGGAAAGGCTGGACGGCTGGTGCGCCGGACTGGGCTATAAGGATGGCACGGTCAACCTGCTTTCCCTTTCCCATGCCTTGCACATCTCGCGCGATAAGATGAGCCGATTCTTCGACCAGTGTCTAAAGACCACCTTCCGTATATGGCTCAGCGATATCCGATTTTGTGCGGCCAAGAAGATGATGCTTGAGTTTCCCGACTACAGCAATGATGTCATCTCTTCGGAGTGTGGCTTCTCTTCCCGTACCCACCTCTACCGCATCTTCAAGGCAAGGGAGGACTGCACGCCGACCGCTTGGCGCGAGCAGCAGCTTGCCTTTCGTGCCGAGGACGGGGCGGTTGACGCTGGCGGGGCGGCATAGTCCGTCCATCAGCGGGCAAGGCAACTTGTCATCTCCACATCTCGCTTTCTCCTTTTTACCGCCTTTCTGTTCTCTCGGGTAGGAGTGATAAACTGCTGTGTATCAGTGTGATATGTTTTTGCGCCGTCCTATGGTTTTTTCTGTCTTGCAATAGGGGCTTAATCAGCTCGTCATTTAGGCTCTTTTGCGACGTGATATAGGCTCTATGGCAAGGTAATAGGGGCTATATCACGAGGCAAAGGAAATGGGCTGGAAAAGCGTGTTGTGCGACTTGACCTTGCTGTGTAGGGAAAAGGGTAGGGCAGATGCCGCGCGGGACCTCTCGGAAGCATTCCTTCCAGCTTGAGTTTTGCATTCTTCTGTTTTCTTAATTTATGTCAAATCACCTTCCCTCGACTTCAAGCAAGTGTCGCTTTCGTGGCAAAGAGACACCTGTTCGACATGAAAGAAACACCCCAAATGACCAAAGCGACAGATTGTTTCGAGGGAATCGGCTACCTTTGTACGCCGAAGACAGTGCGGCGGCATCCTTGACTGCGGCACCGCTTGCGTCATGACAACCGAGAAATAATCAGAACAAGAACAACAAAATGAAGACACCTGCTCAACCAATCGACCGTGTGCGCAGCCTCATGGCGGCACTGCTCATCGCTTTGTTCGTTCCGTTGTGTGCCGTAGCACAGGATGAAACAGGCATCACCTACACGGTGTTGCGCGATTGTAGCGACACGGGTTACGACGACAACCAGACCCCCAACTTCCTTTTTGATGGATCGACATCCACCAAATGGCACATGAACCGCTTCAAGGATGGCGGCAACCGACGTGTCATCACCTTCCAGACGAGCGTGCCCGTCAATGTGTGCGGCTACCGAATCAGCACAGGCGACGACGAGGAGAGCATCAATCTGGCACGCAACCCCAAGACTTGGAAACTGTACGGGAGAAACGACCAACCCACCAGTAAGGAGAGCACGGAGGGCTGGACGCTCATCAGCACCGTCGAGAACGACGAGCAACTGACGGGCGAAAAGTTTATGACCGCCACCTACAGCTGTCCCACGTCGGACAAGTACCAGTACTTTCGGTGGGAGATAACCGCCGTCCGCGACCCAAAGAACGACTGTGTGCAGGCTTCGGAGTTCTCGCTCGTCCAGGCCACGCCATTTGTGGAGTGGAACAAAACAGCCAAAGCCCTTACCTTCAAGTTTGGCAACAAGCCCGAAGCGGGACAGCCTGCAGATGAAAACTGTCAGTATTATGAAATCAATCAGCAGACTATAGATTACCCAGCATGGAGAGAAGCGTTACAAGGAGGAGTGACGAAGGCCTTCTTCGACAACAGCTTCAAGTATTTCCAACCCACGACTTGCCGCGCATGGTTTCGAGACGGTGTCTGCTTGACATCCATCGAGGGTATGGAGAACCTCAATACGGATGCAGTGACGGACATGGGCAGGATGTTTTATTATTGTGCTCAACTGAAGTCTATCGACCTTACCCATTTCAACACGGCGCAGGTGAAGAGCATGCAAGCGATGTTTCATTTTTGCGAAAGTCTGACCACGCTTGATGTGTCGCGGTTCAGTACGGCGAATGTGACGGACATGAGTCAGATGTTCTATAATTGTAAGCAGCTGACCACACTTGATGTGTCCCAGTTCAATACCGCGCAGGTGACGGATATGAGTCACATGTTTGCTTTTTGCGAGAATTTGCGCACCCTCGATTTGTCTGAGTTCACCACCGCCAATGTGACGAACATGACCGAGATGTTTAGCAACTGTTCCCAGCTTCAAACCATATATGTGGCGTACACCTTTACCACGGAGAAATGCAAAAACGATAACAATAACATGTTCGCTCTGTGCAAGAATTTGAAGGGAGCGGTTGCATACGTCTCAGGTAACACCGGTACAAGTCTTGCCAACTACATAGACGGTTACTTCATGGACATCGCCTACGCCCGGTGGAGCGACGACGGCAAGACGCTCACCTTCTATAGCAACCACGACCGGAAGGAAAGCGACTGTGGTTTGCTCCATGGTATGCTCCATGGCGATGAAATAGAAGCGCCCTCATGGTTTGGAACGTCTGAGGATGATGTGGCAAGGGTAGAGAACTGCACCAAAGTGGTGTTTGACGAGAGCTTCCAAAAGGCACGCCCCACCAACTGTGCTTATTGGTTTTTATTCTTCAAGTCTCTTGAAAACATCGAGGGCATTGAGCATCTGAACACCTCCGAGGTCACCACAATGGAGAGTATGTTTTATGAATGTGGAATCAAAACGGCTCTTGATTTGTCAGCACTCAATACCTCCAAGGTGCAGAATATGGCCAATATGTTTGAACAAGCCACCATCTCTTCTCTTAATCTTTCGGGACTTGACTGCTCAGCGGTGACGAATATGGAGGCAATGTTTAACGTGGCTACCGTGCCTTCGCTCAACCTTTCAGGCTTGCGCACATCCAACTTGGAAGAGATGGGCAGCATGTTTGAGTCTTTAACGACCGAGGGTGAACTCGATTTGTCCGGCTTCCGTACCGAGCACGTGACCGACATGAACTCCCTATTCTCGGGTTGCACGGCCAAGGCGATTCGCCTGTCCAACGATTTCAACACTTCCAACGTGACCGATATGGGCCGCATGTTTAAACAATGTAAGAATATTTCCACATTGGACCTTTCGCTCTTCAATACGGCCAAGGTAACGAATATGCGCGAAATGTTCCGCAGCTGCTCTGCGCTCAAGGAACTCAACCTGTCCAGTTTTAACACAGAAAATGTGACGGACATGGCCAGTATGTTTTATGAATGCTCCTCACTCACCTCACTTGACCTTTCGAAGTTTAGCACTGATAAGGTGGAGGAAATCTATGGAATGTTCGGATACTGCTCCTCGCTCACCCAGCTTGACCTCAAGCATTTCAATACTCAGAAAGTAGGAAGCCTTGAAAGTATGTTTGAAGGCTGCTCTGCCCTGGAGTCTTTGGACATCTCCGGGTTCAATACTGCGGTGGTGAGATACATGCCAAGCATGTTCAAGGACTGCAAGAGTCTCCAAACGCTTAACGTGTCGAGCCTCAACACGGAGAACGTCTTGAACATGGCCTCCATGTTCAGCGGCTGCTCCACACTCAAGGAACTCGACCTGATGAATTTCAATACCGCCAATGTGCAAACCTTGAAAAACATGTTTGACGGCTGTTCTTCGTTGGTATGGATCTTTGCGGACAGCAAGTTTTCCACAGCAGCCTGTACCTCTGGCAACGATATGTTCAAAGGTTGCACGTCACTGCTGGGTGCCATCAACTTTGATCCTGCCAAGACCGACCACACCTATGCCAACAACACCACGGGGTATTTTGCCGACAAGAGCAAGGAGCGCAGTACTTATGTGCGCTTCAAGGACGGCACACTCACGTTCTATTACAGCTATTTCAAGCAGGATGGTGACTATGAGTTGAACATTGACCAGAATGATCCGGACTGGCTGAGAAAAAGAAGCAGCATCACCAAGGCCGTCTTTGACCGGAGCTTCAAAGACCAGTCGCCCTGGACGTGCCGCCGATGGTTCTATAAGACGAATCTTCGCACGATAGAAGGCATTGAGAACCTTGACGTGAGCGGAACGCGGAATATCGCTTCCATGTTCCAAGAATGCAAAAATCTCACCGTGCTGGACCTCTCGACTTTCAACACCGCCAACTTGAATATCATGAACAATACGTTTTATGGCTGCTCCAGCTTGACCACCATCTACGTCAGTGACAAGTTTACACAGCCTAAACAAAAAGGTAATTTAGTGTTCGAAGGTTGTAATCAGTTGGTCGGTGCGATTCCTTACGGAAGCGGCAGCGACAAGACTTTTGCCAACTACGAGACGGGTTACTTCACCAAGAAGGTGGGAACGAACGGCGGCGACATCATCGGGGCGGTAGGAAAACCGCTTACCATCGCGGAATTGCACCTGGATGACAACAAGGCATTTGACCTTTACGAGGACTGCAACATTACTACCGCCTCCTATGTCCGGCAGATGAAGACCAAGTGGGGTACGCTCTGCCTGCCCTTCACCATCGACGCCGTGTCGGAGAATATGCCTTGCAGCTTCTATACACTGACGGAGGTAGGCGACGAAAGCGTCACGTTGGAACGGGTGGAGAGTGGGCAAATAGCCGCAGGACAACCCGTCCTCATCCGCCGGACGGACGAAAGTGGGGAGAAAGCCTATATCAGCAATGCCCAAAATGCGCAGATTGTGGCCCGTCCCACGGGCACGGAGAGCGGCAATCTGCTGGTGGGCACGTTCGCCACCAAGCAGCTTTCGGACGACTGCTACTTCCTCGCCAATGACGAGTTCCGCCTTGTGGAGGACTACAAGCAGGTGGCCAAGGGCGTGAAGGTGGCGGCTTTCCACGCCTATCTTCAACCGAAGGAGCAGGTGGGGGGGCAAAGTGCGTCGGTGCTGAGCATCGGAGTGCGTGACGAAACCACCGCCATGGAAGCTGCGGAGGTCGTTGAACAACTCAACAACGAGGCCACGGAATATTACGACATGAACGGCCGCCGCATCCCCAACCTACGCAAAGGCGTGAACATTGTCAAGACAGGAGATAAGGTAAGAAAAGTAATCATCAAGTAAAATCAGATACATCATGCAGAAGAAAGCATACAAAAAACCAGAAACGGAAATGGTACAGGTGGGGGCGCACGCCATCTTGGGAACTCTTTCCACACTGCCAAAATCCACCTTCAAGCCCCAAAATGAGCAGGAACTGGAAGAGGCCGGGCTTCAACTGGACAGCGAAGGCTTCCTGTGGGGGGACTGACCCCGGAACGACAGGTGGCTGAAAGACAAGCCACTCCACCCAATAAATGATTTTTCCCGCCCAGGCATCATGAATGAAACCGCAAAGAAGCATTCGGGTGTCTGGGCGTTGGCCACGTCAAACGGCAAGGTAGAATGATTGATAACATCTTTATATGATAGACAAAATGGAGAATAATGTAGTGCTTAGTCCATGCACAGATCATCGCAACCCACAAATTGTCAAGGAGAGAATACCCCTGTGGCAACGTTGGCTCACCACTTCTTTATTGCTGGGCTTGCTGATGCTCTTGCCCATGGCAGCCCATGCCCAGCGCAAAATGTACGGAAGGCTCAACACCACCGACGGCACCCTCACGTTGTATTATGACGAGAATAAGCAGGATGGTGACTATAATATCCCCAGAGGCAATCAGTATGATGCGCCAGACTGGGAAACCTTGAGCGGCTCGGACGAAAGGACGGCATCAATAAAAAGCGTT
>DLLX01000053.1:0-301 GCA_002479145.1 Prevotella sp. UBA7551
GGGGGTTGAGCAAGTACCCCTGTTGAATGAGTTGGTCTTTGTCTCCACTGGTGTCCGAACTGGCAAGTTGGGCTTGCGGGCCGCGCGCTTCTTCGGCGTCGGCCGATTTCGTTTGTGCGGTGTGTGGATGCCCTTTGGGGCGAAGAACGGGTGCAAAGGTAGTTAATTATTCTGAAACCAGACGCTTTGTGGGTGTTTTTTTCTACTTTTGCAAAAGTTATAAATCAAGGTAAAACTAAATCAAAACGATATGAATATGAAAAAGACCATGTTGGCATGTGCACTTCTGTGCCAAGTGATG
>DLLX01000053.1:344-656 GCA_002479145.1 Prevotella sp. UBA7551
CAAGGTGGTGACGATTTCGCCGCGAAGATGGAGAATGCCATGACGCAATATAAGGCGCTGGAGACAGAATACCGCCAGTTGGCCAAGGTCAAGGAGACCCCGGAGACAGAGAAAAGACTCGAAGAAATCAACCAAAAGGCTGACTCTTTAGGAAAAGTACAGATTGACATGCTGCTCAACATGTCGGAGGCTACGCGCCAGTCGAAGACCCCTGCCAAGTATGTCGCTATGGTAATGTATGACTTGGACTACGATCAGCTGAAGAAGATCTGCGATCCTTCGACGGGATATTATAACGAGCCGGAGATGGAA
>DLLX01000053.1:667-905 GCA_002479145.1 Prevotella sp. UBA7551
AGCCGAAGAAGCTGCTCGCCGGACTGGAAAAGCGTCGCCCGGGTCAGCTGTATCATGAGCTGACGATGAAGGACCTGAATGGCAAGGAGGTGAAATTGAGCCAGTATGTGGGCAAAGGAAAATACGTTCTGGTCGATTTCTGGGCCAGTTGGTGCGGACCTTGCCGTCGGGAGATGCCCAGTGTGGTGGCTGCCTACAAGCAATTTAAGGACAAGGGGCTGGAGATTGTCGGCGTTTC
>DLLX01000053.1:927-2948 GCA_002479145.1 Prevotella sp. UBA7551
GTTTCGTTTGACCAACAGCACGACGCATGGGCTGCGGCTGTGAAGAGTCTGGGCATGGACTGGCCGCAGATGTCCGATTTGAAGGGCTGGCAGTGCGCCGCTTCCGAGGTGTATGGCGTGAAGTCGATTCCTTCCAACGTCCTTTTGGACCCGGAGGGCAAGATTGTCGCCACCGATTTGCGTGGTGAGGATCTGCTGAAGGTGATTGGCGAGCGGCTGAAGTAAGCGGAGTCAATCCTTGTAAGTAAGCGGGAATCTGGTGAGGTTTTGGTCTTCACCCGATTCCCGCTTATTGTTTTCTACTGCAATCGGTCATGATTTTTCGTCAGAAAGAAGCGACACTGCTTACATCTTTGTAGATTTCGGTCTGATGATTGGTTTGGGTTTCAGTTGTCACATGGTCGGCTTCCCACTGGAGCAGCAATCGCTTGGTTTCTATTCCTCCTGCGAATCCGCCGAGCTTATGGCCGGCTCCCACGATGCGGTGGCACGGAAGAAAGATGCTGATGCGGTTGCTCCCCACCGCCATGCCAACGGCTCTGGCGCTCTTGGGGTGGCCTATGCGGGTGGCAAGCTGCTGGTAGGTAACGGTTGCTCCGTAGGGAACTGTCAGCAGAGCGTCCCACACTTTGCGTTGAAAATCAGTACCAATGGTGAGCAATGGAAGCTCAAACGTGTCGCGTCGGTGGGCGAAATATTCGTCAAGCAGCCTTGCCGCAGTCTGCGTAGTGGGTGAGGGCGTGTGGCTGAATGTGGTCTGTAGTGTGTGGAGCAGGGTGGACATGTTGTGCTCATGTCGCTTGCTTGCCACCCAGTCGCACAGGCACAGGCGATGGTCGTAGCATCCCAAAAGGAGAAGTCCGCAAGGACTGGGATAGGGTAGGAGATGGATGGGGACGTGTAGGGTCATGCCTTGTTGCATGATTTGGTCCGTCTCATGGCGGATGACGTATGAAACGGTTTGGGAAATGAAGCAGGGTCGGCGATTGGAGACTCCTTTGTAAAAGGAGGACCCGCCCATTCGCTGACCCTGAGAAAGACTATTCTCCGGCCTCGGTGGACTCTTCCTTCTCCGGTTCAAAGTCGGTAATGCCGGCCTTGATGAGGATGTCGTACCACTGAAGGAGCTTCTTGATGTCGCTGTTGTGTACGCGGTCGCGGTCGTAGTTGGGCAGCACTTCAGCGAAATATTTCTGAAGTTCCTCTGCAGATGCTTTGCGCCAGTTGATGGAGCAGGGCTTTCCACCCTCCTTTTCGCGCACATTGGCCAGCACATTGCCCAAGGGGACGTCCTCCTCATCGGTGTACATGGCGATGTCGGCGAGGTTGGTCACGCGCTCGCTGGCAAAGGCCGGCCGGCGTGTATGGGCTTCATCGAGTGATTCTACGATAAGGTTGTTGTTGCCGCGGCTTATGAGTTGGTAAAGGCCGGGGCGGCCTGCGATGGAAAGAATGGTCTGTTTCATTTTTTCTTTGTTATCTTTTTGTTTTTATTTGTTAAGTTGAATCTTCCTTGACTGGATGGCTTTCAGTACTTTGTCGAGCTGCGGACCGAGTGGAAGCCGACCGTCGTTGACGATTTCAAAGTCGCTTCTGTCAAGCAATGTCTCCTGTGGCAGTTGGCGGTTGATCCATTCCTGCGCCTTCTCTCTGGTGATGTGGTCCCGGCTTATCACGCGCTGGATGCGTGTTGTGATGGGGGCGGTGACGCAAACGACGTGGTCGGGGTGGATGCGCTCATCGAAATGACTGTCGAAAAGGATGGCAGACTCAATCCATTCCGCTCCCGAATGCAGAAAGTCGGCGGCTACGGCAGGATGCACGATGTCGTCAATGGCCCGTGCGTTGCGCCCGTCCTGGAGGAGAAATCGTCTCAATAGGGGCTTTTGGAGTTGTCCGTCGGGAAACAGTTCCGTGCCGACGAGCGACGAAAGCCGCTGTTGCAGGACACGGGACGTGCGCATGAGTCGTTTGGCTGCGGCGTCGCAGTCATATACTTGGATTCCTTTCTGGGCCAGAAG